>JBAYTD010000053.1:0-17783 GCA_041675805.1 Lysobacteraceae bacterium | reverse complement strand
CTGAGGCGATCGTTTGTCGTTGCCCATGAGCGCACCTAACTATGTGGTCAAGCGGACCTGCGGGGAGAAGTTTCGAGTGAACCGATCACTGTCGGCCGCAGGCCGCTTACCACGGCGTTAGGTTGCGAGTGCTCTTCTATGTACTTCCTTCGCGCATCCCATGCGCCAGCGATGTAATCACGCGGGCAGTCGCCACAGGTTTCGAACTTGTTGGCACCTTTATACTGCCTGTCGCAAAAACACTCATGCGCACCAGTTGTAAAATCGTCCATCGTATCCACTCTCGTACCAATGCACGCAACCCAACAATTCATTCAAGCCGACGCCTACGGCGCGGCTTAATTCAGGTGTTAGGTGCCATGAAAACACTCGCACTGCTAGTCCTGACCCTTCTCCCGTTTTCGGCATATGGGTCAAGACCTATCATGAAAGATGAGTCTTTGGCATGCATAAGCGGCGGAATGCCTAGCAAGCCGGGAGAGCTGCATAGCGTGTCGTTTAGCAATGGATACGAAATGGATGTTCTGCATCCGGATACGCTTGCGTCTGCTGTTGTTCTCAAATCATGGAAACAACACAGTGCAACATTCAAGGTAGATGGCATGACCACTCAGACGATCAACTTCAGTTTCAAAGACTTTCCCGATAGCGATATCTGCTTTCGTTATGACAACTCCAAAGAGACTTGGTCAGTTGGCAGAACCCCGAAAAACGTCTGCCAGAGCTGCTCGCTCAAGAGCAATGGCACCTAACAATTCATTCAAGCCGACGCCGCTTCGCGGCGCGGCTTAACTCAGGTGTTAGGCCACAAGAACGGGATCATCGGGCATGAGCATTCTTAGCGGCCACCAATGCTGCTTCTGCGGAGAGTCCGTGAGCGGTGAGGCACCGCTCCACATCGTGCTGGACCTGCCGCACGGCGCTTCGCAAGACTTGTGGGCTCACGGCCAATGCTTCGCCGACAGACTGCATCCCTCCGTTCCGTTCTTGACCCCTGCTGAGCATCTAGGACAGTAGGCTTATGCTGTTGTGCAGTTCTTGCCAGTCAAACGGGCCAGGCTTGTGGCCTAACAATTCATTCAAGCCGACGCCGCTTCGCGGCGCGGCTTAATTCAAGCGTTAGGCCCGCTATGGACATCTATGTGCCCCTCATTGCAGGACTGCTCGGCGCACTGATTGGCGCAGCTGACAACATGCACTTCCGGTTTGTTGTCGGCGGCCTGTTCAAAAGGAAGATCCAGCCCAAGTACCCGCCAAGATCGCAGTACACCGCCAATGGTAAGTTTGACGAGCGCGCCTACTACTTGATGACTCGCGCTATCACATGGGAAACCGCGCACACGGACATAGAGCAGCAAAAGGCCAACCGGGTTGCACCGCTAAAGTTCGAGATCAAAGGTGTCAGCTATGACAAGAACAAGGGTAGTAACAGCTACTTCAGAGACGACGCGCCACCGGAGATAAGAGCTCTCGCGGACAATCTTCTCGACCGCACTAATCCACTTTGGGACAGAGCCATGCAGTACATAAATGCACCAGAGTTCATCTATGAGGTTCGTCAGGCCCGAATCATCCCGCACGGTGCCTAACAATTCCGTAAGGAGACTTTTGTCAACTCCGCCTGCGTAATGTCCTTGCCTTGAGCGTTCATGCGTTGCTTTCCTCCTGATTTGGGGTCAACTGCGCCGGGTGGCATGCGGGTCGGCAAGTTGCCGAACTGCAACCCGTAATCGGTCTTGTTGGGACCATTGAATCGGCCTCGTGTCCGCGATCGGCCATGACGCATCAATCCGCGCCGGATGCTGCGTTACCATGCAGGCCCCTAGCCCACGCCGGAACTGTCCTGATGCCTGCATTGCGCTGGTCGTTCGCCGTCGCTTCCCTGTTGCTCCTGTCGGCCGCGCCGACCCACGCGCAGTATCGGCAGCCGCCGGAGCCGTTGCTCGGTGTGATGCGCGCGCCGCTGACGCCGTCGCCGCAGGTCGATCCCACCGGCCGCACTCTGCTGGTGGTGCAGCAGGCACCGTATCCGTCCATCGAGCGCGTCGCCGAGCCTTACCTGAAGCTGGCCGGCGTGCGCATCGAGCCGCGTACCCACACCCGGCACGATATGTCCAGCGGTTATGGCATCCGTACCTGCCTGCAGGGCTTCAGCCTGGTCGACATCGCCAGCGGTGCGGAAATCCCGGTCGCGCTGCCCGACGCCGCCTGTCCCGGCTGGCCGAGCTGGTCGCCGGACGGCAAGCGCTTCGCCTTCGACAACAGCACCGATGCCGGTGTCGAGTTGTGGGTTGGTGATGCCGCCGACGGCAGCGTGCGGCGCATCACCGGCGTGCGTCTGAACAATATCCTCGGCCGTGCCCACCAATGGCTGGGCGACCGCGATGCGCTGCTGGTGAAGGCCATCCCGGAGACGCTCGGCCCGGCACCGACGCGCGCCGCCGTGCCGCCCGGGCCGGAGATAAAGGACGCCACCGGAGCCAGCGGCGAGAGCAGCACCTACGAGGCCCGCGACACGCTGGGCAGTCCGGAGGACGAGGCGCTGTTCACCCATTACGCGATGGCGCAACTGGTGGTCGTCGACGTTGCCAGCGGCAAGCTGCGCGCGGTTGCCGAGCCGGCCGTCATCGGCGATGTCGAGACCGCCCCGGATGGCCGCCACGCGCTGGTCGACACGTTGACCCGACCGTACTCGTACCTCGTCACCTGGCAGCGTTTCGCCCGCGATGTCGACGTGCTGGCCCTCGACAACGGCAAGCGCCAGCGCCTGGCCAGCCTGCCCGCCGCCGAGAATGTGCCGGTGCGCGGCGTGCCGGTTGGCCCGCGCGGCCATCATTGGCGCGCCAACGAGGCGGCCACGCTGATCTGGTCGGAGGCGCTGGACGGCGGCGACTGGAAGAACGAGGCCGCCGAGCGCGACCGCGTGCTGATGCTGCGCGCGCCCTTCGACGCCGAGCCGGTCGAGATCGCCCGCACGGCGACGCGCTTCGCCGGCCTGTCCTGGTTCGAGAGCGGCTCGCGCGCCCTGTTGCACGAGTTCGACGCCAACCGGCGCTGGATGCAGGTGGCGCTGGTCGATGTCGACGCTCAGGCCGAGCCCGGTCGCGTGCTGTGGAGCCGTTCGCTGGACGAGCGTTACGCCCATCCCGGCAATCCCTTGTTCCGCACCCTGGCCAATGGTGCCGGCGTGCTGCGCGAGCGCGACGGCACGCTGTTGCTTGCCGGCAGCGGTGCCTCGCCGGCCGGTGATCGTCCCTTCCTCGACCGCTATCGCCTTGCCGATGGCCACACCGAGCGCCTGTTCCGCAGCGCGCCGGACGCCTTCGAGCGCGTGTTCGGCTTTGCTGCGGACGATCCGGAGCGGCTGCTGACCTGGCACGAGTCGCCGACCAGTCCACCCAACGCCTTCGTGCGCACGCTGGGCGAGGCCGTGGAAGCCGCTGCCGTTGCCGATGGCGAGGCATCGCGCGCTTCACAGGCCACGGCGGTGACCCGTTTCGCCGATCCCGTGCCGCTGGTGCGACAGGTCGGCAAGCGCCTGGTCACCTACCAGCGCGAGGACGGCGTCAGCCTGTCCTTCACCCTGTACACGCCGCCCGGCTACGTCGAGGGCACGCGCCTGCCGGCGATCCTGTACGCCTATCCGATGGATTATGCCAATCCCGAACAGGCCGGGCAGGTGCGCGGCTCCGAGCAGACTTTCACCCGCCTGTCCGGTTATCGCACCCTGCTGCTGGCCGGCTACGCGATCATCGACAACGCCGCCTTCCCGATCGTCGGCGATCCGCAGAACGCCTACGACAGCTACCTCGAACAACTGGTCGCCAATGCCGAGGCGGCGGTGGCCAAGGCGGTGCAACTGGGCGTGGTCGATGCCGAGCGCATCGGCGTCACCGGGCACAGCCACGGTGCCCTGATGGCCGCCAACCTGCTCGCCCATACCGACCTGTTCCGTGCCGGCGTCGCCTCCAGCGGCGGCTACAACAAGACGCTGACGCCGTTCGGCTTCCAGAACGAGCGGCGCTCGTTCTGGGCCGCGCCGCAGGCCTACGACCAGAGCTCGGCGTTCTTCCACGCCGACAAGATCGACGAGCCGATCCTGATCGTGCACGGCAGCGACGACGCCAATCCCGGCACCGAGCCGACCCAGTCGCCGCGCCTGTTCCAGGCCGTGCGCGGCCTTGGCGGCACGGCGCGGCTGGTGATGCTGCCGCACGAGCCGCACTGGTACGCGGCGCGCGAATCCAACGAGCACTTCATCGCCGAAATGCTCGACTGGTTCGACCGCTACGTGAAGGATGCCGCGCCGCGCGCAACGGCCGCCGACGCGCCCTGATCGCGCGCTTCGGAGCGTACCGGGCGCGGTCTGAAGCGTCGTCGCGGCGCAGCCGCGATGTCGATCCCGTCCGCAACCTTCACCCGTCGCGCGCGCTATCCGGTGCAAGTGCCTGATATCGCGTCGGCGCTTGGGAGAGACTTTTTCTCATTCGCCATCGGCCTCCCGGCCGACTAGACTGGCAGGCCGGATTTCGCTCCGGCCCCGCGACTGCCTCGCGCCACCACGATCCTGCCGTGACGCCTCGTTCCACCTCTTCGCTGGTCACCACGCTGTCCGAGCAGACGGCGGCCGTGGCCCTGCGCGACCACATCGCCTGCGCCGTGCGGCGCTATCTGGATGACCTCGACGGCCACGCCGACGGCACCCTGCACGCCTTGGTGCTGCGCGAGGCCGAGATCCCGCTGTTCACCGAAGTGATGCGGCATTGCCAGGGCAATCTGACCCAGGCCGCCTCGGTGCTCGGCATCAACCGTGCCACCTTGCGCAAGCGCTTGCAGGATCTCGGCCTGAGCGGTGTCTGAGCGCCGCTATAATTGCCGCGCCGGCGTTCGCGCCCCTGACTTGATCCCTCCGACATGACCGACCGCCTGGCGATTCGCCGCGCCCTGCTTTCCGTCTCCGACAAGACCGGCCTGCTCGACCTGGCCCGCGCCCTCGCCGCGCGCGGCGTCGAACTGCTGTCCACCGGGGGCACCGCCCGGGCGCTGCGCGAAGCGGGACTGGCGGTGCGCGACGTGTCCGATTTGACCGGCTTCCCGGAAATGATGGACGGCCGCGTCAAGACCCTGCATCCGCTGGTGCACGGCGGGCTGCTCGGCCGCGCCGGTCTCGACGAGGCGGTGATGGCGCAGCACGGCATTCCCGCCATCGATCTGCTGGTGCTCAATCTCTATCCCTTCGAGTCGGTTACCGCGAGGGCCGACTGCACCCTGGCCGAGGCGGTGGAACACATCGACATCGGCGGCCCGGCCATGCTGCGCAGTGCCGCCAAGAACTTCGCTCGCGCCGCCGTCGCCACCGATCCGGCGCAGTACGCCGACATCATCGGCGAGCTCGACACCCACGACGGCAGCCTGTCGGCGGCCACCCGCTTCGCGCTGTCGGTGGCGGCGTTCAACCGCGTCGCCCAATACGACGCGGCGATCGGCAATTACCTGTCCTCGGTGGATGCGGATCCCGTCACGGAGGACCGCACAGCGACGGGCGGACTGTCGCCGCAGGCGGTCCCGCTTCGTCAGGCCTTCCCGCAGCAAATCAATGCCAATTTCATCAAGGTGATGGACCTGCGCTACGGCGAAAATCCGCACCAGCAGGCCGCCTTCTACCGCGACCTGCATCCCGCGCCCGGCTCGCTCGCCACCTTCACCCAGTTGCAGGGCAAGGAACTGTCCTACAACAACCTTGCCGACAGCGACGCCGCCTGGGAATGCGTGCGCCAGTTCGACGGCCCGGCCTGCGTCATCGTCAAGCACGCCAATCCCTGCGGCGTGGCGCTCGGCAGCGGCTGTCTGGACAGCTACGAAGCCGCCTACGCCACCGACCCGACCAGCGCCTTCGGCGGCATCATCGCCTTCAACCGGCCGCTCGACGCAAAGAGCGCAAAGGTGATCCTCGAACGCCAGTTCGTCGAGGTGCTGATCGCCCCGGATTACGACGCCGGCGCACTCATCGTGGCGAAGAAGAAGGCCAACGTGCGCCTGCTGCGCATCGCGTCGTCGCCGCCGTCGCCCGGTTTCATCGACAGCAAGCGGATCGGCTCCGGTCTGCTGCTGCAAACCGCCGATGTTCGCGTGGTCGGCCGCCAGGAACTGACGGTGGTGACCCGGGCGACGCCCGACGAAGCGCAGTTCGCCGACCTGCTGTTTGCCTGGAAGGTGGCGAAGTTCGTCAAGTCCAACGCCATCGTCTACGCTCGCGACCAGCGCACCATCGGCGTCGGTGCCGGGCAGATGAGCCGCGTCTATTCCGCCCGCATCGCCGGCATCAAGGCCGCCGACGCCGGGCTGGTGGTGGAAGGATCGGTGATGGCCTCCGACGCCTTCTTCCCCTTCCGCGACGGCATCGACGCCGCCGCCGGGGCCGGCATCAAGGCCATCATCCAGCCCGGCGGCTCGATGCGCGACACCGAAACCATCGCCGCCGCCGATGAACACGGCATCGCCATGGTGTTCACCGGCGTACGGCATTTCAGGCATTGACGGGAATGGGGAGTGGGAATCGGGAATCGAAAGCGCTACTCTCGCCGTGTTCGCTCTTGCCTCTCCCCATTCGCGACACCGAAATCATCGCCGCCGCCGATGAGCACGGCATCGCCAAGGTGTTCACCGGCGTGCGGCATGTCAGGCATTGACAGGAATGAGGAGTCCGGAATGGGGAATCGAAAGCGCCACTCCCGCCGTGTTCGCTCTTACCATTCCCCATTCCCCATTCCCCATTCCCCATTCCCCATTCCCGATTCCCGATTCCCGGCCTCCCCTATGAAACTCCTGCTGATCGGTTCCGGTGGTCGCGAGCATGCTCTGGCGTGGAAGTTGGCGCAGTCGTCGCGGGTGCACGAGGTGATCGTGGCACCGGGCAATGCCGGGACGGCGCGGGAGGCGAAATGCCGCAACGTGGCGGTCAGGGCGGATGACCTCGACGGCCTGTTGCGGTTGGCGCGGGAAGAGGGCGTGGCGTTGACCGTGGTCGGGCCGGAGGGACCGCTGGTCGCCGGTGTGGTGGATCGTTTCCGCGATGCCGGCCTGCGCATCTTCGGGCCGAGCGCGGCGGCGGCGCAGTTGGAGGGCAGCAAGGCCTTCGCCAAGGAATTTCTCGTCCGTCACGGCATCCCGACCGCCTTCCACGCGGTACACACCGAGGTCGACGCGGCGCTGGCCTACGTGCGTGGGAAGGGCGCGCCGATCGTCATCAAGGCCGATGGCCTGGCCGCCGGCAAGGGCGTGGTGGTGGCGATGACGCTGGCCGAGGCCGAGGCCGCCGTGCGCGACATGCTCGGCAGCAATGCCTTCGGCACGGCCGGCGCGCGGGTGGTGATCGAGGAGTTCCTCGACGGCGAGGAAGCCAGCTTCATCGCCATGGTCGACGGCAGGACCGCGCTGCCGATGGCGACCAGCCAGGACCACAAGCGCGTCGGCGACGGCGACAGCGGCCCCAACACCGGCGGCATGGGTGCCTATTCGCCCGCGCCGGTGGTCACGCCTGCCGTGCATGCGCGGGTGATGCGCGAGATCGTCGAGCCGACCGTCGCCGGCATGGCCGCCGATGGCGCGCCGTTCAGCGGCTTCCTCTACGCCGGTTTGATGATCGACGCCGACGGCGCGCCGAAGGTGATCGAGTTCAACGTGCGCTTCGGCGATCCGGAAACCCAGCCGGTGCTGCTGCGCCTGCAATCCGATCTGCTGCAGCTGATCGAAGCGGCGCTCGACGCGCGCCTGCATGAAATCGACGCGCAATGGGATGCGCGTCCGGCGCTGGGCGTGGTGATGGCGTCGCGGCCGTATCCGCAGGCAGCGGTCAGCGGCGAGCCGATCAGCGGACTGGACGCCGTGGCCGACGATGTCCGCGTGTTCCACGCCGGCACCGCGCTGGACGCGCAAGGTCGCGTGGTCAGTGCCGGCGGCCGCGTGCTCTGCGTCACCGCGCTCGGCGACGATCTCGCCGAAGCGCAGCGGCGCGCCTATGCCGGCGTCGACGCGATCCATTGGGACAGCGCCTTTTGCCGCCGCGACATCGGCTGGCGCGCGCTGGCGCGCTGAGCGGCGACCCCGATCAGGGCGATTTGCGCGCCAGTTTTTCGTGCCAGTCGTTGACCAGCATCAGCGCCGCGCTGCCGTAATAGCGATGGTAGTCGGCCACCATTTCGCCGTGCGCGATCACCGGATCGGTGGCGACGATCCGGCGTGCCTCGTCGAGGTCGTCGAGCGCCAGCACGAACAGCCCGCGGCGGCCCTGTTCGCCGTCCAGCGGCCCCGCCAGTACCAGTTTTCCCTCGCCGGCAAGGCGTTTCATGTTGGCGAAATGGCCGCGGAACATGGCGTCGCGCTCCAGGCCGACGGGCAGCGGCGTCGGCCCGCTGCGCAGGATCACCAGCACGTAGGCGCGCATGCCGTACTCGTCGGCACCCAGCGACTGCGCCAGTTCGGCGTCGTAGGAGGCGGGTGTATCGGCGGGCGCATCGGCCGGTGGCGTTGCCTGCGCGCCGGTGCAGGTGAGCAGGGCGGCGAACAGCAGTGCAAGGATTCGGATCATGGCGGTTTCCGGGGCGGGGCGAGCGAAGGGCAGCATGGTATGCCGGCGGCGCGGTGCTCGCAGGATGGTCAGCACACGCCCTGCGCCAGGATCGCGTCGGCGACCTTGACGAACCCGGCGATGTTGGCACCCTGCACATAGTTGACGCTGCCGTCGGCGCGCCGGCCATGGCGCACGCACAGGGCGTGGATCTCCTTCATGATGGCGTGCAGGCGGGTGTCCACTTCGGCATGCGTCCAGCTCAGGCGCAGCGCGTTCTGGCTCATCTCCAGCCCGGAGGTGGCGACGCCGCCGGCATTGCTGGCCTTGCCCGGCGCATACAGCAGGCGGGCTTGCTGGAACACCGCCATCGCCTCCAGCGTACACGGCATGTTGGCACCCTCGGCGACGCACAGCGCGCCGTTGCCGACCAGGGCGCGGGCGTCGGCCTCGTCCAACTCGTTCTGGGTGGCGCAGGGCAGGGCGATCTCGGCCGGGATGTGCCAGGGGCGGCGACCGGGCAGATAGTCGAAGCGGGCATCGCCGGCCAGTTCGGCCAGCCGTCCGCGACGCTCGTTCTTCAGCGCCATGACCTCGCCCAGCGCCGCTTCGTCGAAGCCCGCCCGGGCGTACAGGGTGCCGCCGGAGTCGGACAGCGTCAGCACCCGGCCGCCGAGTTCGACCGCCTTCAGTGCGGCGTACTGGGCGACGTTGCCGGAGCCGGAAATCAGCACCCGCGCGCCCTGCGTCTGGCGTCGATGGTGGTGCAGCATCTGCTCGACGAAGTAGACCGTGCCGTAGCCGGTCGCCTCCGGCCGCATCAGGCTGCCGCCGTAGGCCAGGCCCTTGCCGGTGAACACGCAGCCGGCCTGGTTGCCGAGCTTCTTCATCATCCCGGCCATGTAGCCGACCTCGCGCGCGCCGACGCCGATGTCGCCGGCCGGCACGTCGGTGTCGGGGCCGAGATGGCGATGCAGCTCGAACATCAGCGCTTGGCAAAAGCGCATCACCTCGCCCTCGCTCTTGCCCTTGGGGTCGAAGTCCGCGCCGCCCTTGCCGCCGCCCATCGGCAGCGTGGTCAGGGCGTTCTTGAAGGTCTGCTCGAAAGCCAGGAACTTCAGGATCGACAGGTTCACCGAAGGGTGGAAGCGCATGCCGCCCTTGTACGGGCCGATGGCGGCGCTGTGCTGCACGCGCCAGGCGCGGTTGACCTGGGTGCGGCCCTGGTCATCCACCCAGGCGACACGGAATTGCAGCACGCGGTCGGGTTCCACCAGTCGTTCCAGCAGGCCGTGTTCGCCGTAGCGCGGATGGGCGCGGATGAACGGCCACAGGCTGTCCATCACCTCGCGCACCGCCTGGAGGAACTCCGGCTGATCGGGATCGCGCACGGCGACGGCGTCGAGGAAGACGGAAAGATCGGGATGCTTCATGCCTGCGGCCAAAGAAATGGTGCAGTGCACAGTCTAGGGGCAAACCGCGCGCCTCGGGCGCGGCGCGAGGGCGTGTTGCGTGGTCGCCTTGATGCAGGTCAGTCGCGCGGGTCGGCGCTCAAGGGCTGGCCGAGGGCGCTGTCGCGTCGCCCTGCGCGGCCATGGCGCGGGCACCGGTGACGATCATGCGCACCATGCCGGCGAGTTGGGCGATCAGCTCGGGGTCGCGTTCGCGCGGCTGGTCGATGGCGGTGGCACCGATGGCGAACACCAGACGGGTGATGGCGCGGGCGACCAGGGCCGGCTGGTGCAGCGGTGCGCGGGCGGCCTTGGCCAGCCGGATCAGGTCGATCTGCAACTCTTCCTCGAAATAGATCAGCTCGCGCTCGACCGCCTGCTTGAAGGCGTCCGAGCCGACCGAGCCTTCGCGCAGCAGCACGTGCAGCATCTTGTGGTCGGCGCGCATCTGCTCGATGAAGGTTTCCACCGAGCTTTGCACCACGCTGCCCTCGGCATTGGCGCGGCGTCGCGCCTGGCCGATCAGGGTGCGCAGCGAGCGGCCGGCCAGTTCCGCCAGGGCGACGGCAAGTTCGTCGATGTCGCGGAAATGGCGATAGAAGCTGTTCGGCGCGATCCCCGCCTCGCGCGCCACCTCGCGCAGCGACAGCGTCGACACGCTGCGATGCGGGCCGACCAGAGCCAGCGCCGCGGCGATCAGATCCTCGCGCGAGATGCTGGGCTTGCGGCCGATGGCGGAGTCGTCGCCGGCGGGGGCGGTGGTGGTGACCATGGGGCGATCAGTGCGGCAGTGGCAGCCATCATCGCCGAAATGGCAGCGATCCGCTTGCCGCGCGGCTGCGCCGTCAGACTGAACGGTGGTCATAATTAATGCACAAGTGTCTAGACAATCGTGCGGACGCGCGTATAGTCCGTCGCATGAGCTCCCCGACTTCTCTCGAAAGCGCCGCCATCGCGCCCGCATCGCGGCGCTCCCGCCTGCGTCGCTGGGTGCGCCCCTGGGTCAACCCGGTGGTGTTCGACTTCTGGGCCCAGCGACTGCACCCGACTTGGTCCTGGGAGCGCCCGCTGGCGCGTCTGGTCGCGCGCGAACAGGCCTCCATCGACAGCTTCACGCTGTGGCTCAAGCCCAATCGCCATGTCGGTGCCGTGCGCCCCGGCCAGCATTTCAACGTCAGCGCCGAGATCGATGGCGCGGCGGTCACCCGCAGCTACAGCCTCAGCCACCTGCCGCGCGCCGATGGCTGCCTGGCGATCACCGTGAAGGCCATCGAGGGTGGCAAGCTCAGCAGCCATCTGTGCCACGACCTGTCGCTGGGCGCGCGACTGGGCCTGTCGCCGGCATTCGGCGACATGGCCCTGCCGGCGCAGCCGTCCGGCCGCTGGCTGTTCCTCGCCGCCGGCAGCGGCATCACGCCGCTGGCCTGTCTGACCCGCGAACTGGCCGCGCGCGACATGCCGGTCGAGCTCGACCTGGTTTACTGGGCGCGCTGTCGCGACGAACTGTGCTTCATCGACGCCTTGCGCGCCCTCGAAGCTGCGCATCCGCGCCTGCGCGTGCATGTCGCCCTGACCCGCGAGCCCGGCGCGATGCAGCCCGGCGAAGCGCGTGGCCGCATCGACGAGGCGCTGTTGCAGGATCTGGTCGGACCGCTCGATGGCCGTCAGGTATTCGCCTGCGGCCCGGACGGCTTCGTCGACCGGGCGCGGCAATTGCTGGCCGCGCGCAGCGAATCCTTCCAGGCCGAGGCGTTCACCCCGCCGCAGCCGGCGGTCGACGAATCCGGCACGGTTGAAGTGCGCCTCGCCGCCAGCGGCCGCACCCTGCGACTGCCGCGCGGCGTGTCCCTGCTCGAAGCGCTGGAGGCCGAAGGCCTGCGTCCGCGGCATGGCTGCCGGATGGGCCTGTGCAACACCTGCGCCTGCGAGAAACCGGCCGGCATCGTCCGTCACCTGCCCAGCGGCGAGCTGGTGCGCGAACCCATGTCCTCGCTGCGCCTGTGCATCCACGGCGCGGCATCCGACCTCACCATCAACCTCTGAGCCACGCGATGACCGCAAAAAGCAAATCCCGCGCCCTCGGCGGCGAGGAACTGGAGCGCTTCGGTGCCGAACTCGACGCCCTGCGCGCCCGCACCGTCGCCACCCTCGGCCAGCGCGACGCCGACTACATCCGCCGCGTGGTCAAGGCGGTGCGCTACATCGATGTCGCCGGCCGCGCCCTGCTCTACGTCGGCGCCATCGGCGGCGCATTCGTCAACTGGCTGTTCTGGCCGGCCTGCGTGCTCGGCGTGCTGCTGATCGCCGTTGGCAAGATCCTGGAGAACATGGAGGTCGGCCACAACGTGATCCACGGCCAGTACGACTGGATGGGCGACCCGCACCTCAACGGCAAGACCTACGAGTGGGACATCGTCGCCACCAGCGAAAACTGGCGCAAGACGCATAACTTCCGCCATCACACCTACACCAACATCCGCGGCCTGGACGACGACATCGGCTACGGCCTGTTGCGCATCTTCCCCGAGCAGCGCTGGCGGCCGTTCTACCTGCTGCAACCGTTGATCGCGCCGCTGTTCGCCCTGCTGTTCGAATGGGGCATCGCCATCCAGGACCTGAAGTTCGGCCGCCTGTTCGCCGGCAAGACCACCCTGCGCAAGATGAAGCGCGCGCTGTCGGCGGTCGGCCGCAAGATGCGTCGGCAGATCGTCAAGGACTACCTGATCTTCCCGCTGCTGGCCGGACCGTTCTTCCTGCCCGTACTGCTCGGCAACGTCGCCGCCAACCTGATCCGCAACCTGTGGACCTGGGTGGTGATCTTCTGCGGCCACTTCACCACCGACGTGGAAACCTTCCCCAAGGAAGTCATCCGCAACGAAACCCGTGGCCACTGGTACCTGCGCCAACTGCGCGGCTCCGCCAACATCGGCGGTGGTCGCCTGATGAACCTCATGACCGGCAACCTGAGCCACCAGATCGAGCACCATTTCTACCCCGACATCCCGGCCAACCGCTACGCCGCGATGGCGGTGGAAGTACGCGAAATCTGCGAGCGCTACGGCCAGCATTACGACACCGGGTCATTGCCCCGGCAATTCGGCCAGGTGGTCTGGCGCATCCTGCGCCACGCCTTCCCCAGCCGTCCCCGGCTGCGTCTGCGGCTTGAACAGGCTGTGGCTCAGCGGGCCTGAGGGTTTGTGCATTTGAGGGGGTTGTGTCGGGGTTGTTCGAGTGAAGCCGAATCCCCAAGACTCGACGAAGTCACCAAGCCGCCTTCGAAACAGCCGAAACATCGCCACAACACAACAGCCAGGCGAGTTAAGCCCGAACCCCCGATCATCGCGCCAATCCGTCCTCGCCACGCGCCAACTCCGCCCAGGCCTGCAGATCGCTGTCCTTCAGTTCGCCGAGCTTCTGTGCCAGCACACGGCCGTCGGCACCGAGCAGCACGCTGTAGGGCAGGACGCCGCGGGTGTTGCCGAAGGTGGTGGAGAGGTCGATCCGACCGGGGGCGGCGAGGCGCACCGGCAGGTCCAATCCGTGCGCGGTCATGAAGTCGGCCACCGGTTCGGCTTCGGTTTCCAGGGCGATGGCGAGCACGGCGAGGCCGTCGGCGTCGCGGCGGTCGTGCCAGTCGGCGAGCAGCGGCAGTTCGCGCACGCAGGGCGGGCACCAGGTGGCCCAGAAGTTGAGGATCACCGGCGCGCCGTCGTGTTCGGCCAGCGGCCGCATCGTGCCGTCGAGATCGGCCAGCGCGGTGTCGGGGCGGCGCTCGCCGATGTCGAGCACCTGGACTTCGGCAGGAACGGGTTGTTCGGGCCGGCGTTCCGGGGCGAACCACCAGCGTCCTGCGGCGAGGCCGAGCGCGCCGGCGAGCAGTGCGGCGATGACGATGACGAGGGTCGGGCGCATCGCGCTCAACGCCCGTGCGCGCGTTGCAGCGCGTCGGTGACGATGCCGGCGGTGAGCAGGGTGGGCAGCTTTTCGCCCTCGCCGCCGCCAGCCGGATAGACCACGTACAAGGGCACACCGACCGCCTTGTGGCTTTCCAGGAAGGTGGTGATGGCGGGGTCGACATTGGTCCAGTCGCCCTTCATGTAGACGCCGCCGGCATCGGCCAGTGCCTGCCTGAAGGTGTCCTGCGACAGCACGGCGCGTTCGTTGAGCTTGCAGGTGACGCACCAGTCGGCGGTCATGTTGACGAACACCAGCCGGCCTTCGCCGCGCAGCGCGGCCAGCCGCTCGGCGGAATACGCCACCTCGCCCTCGGCCTCGTTGGCGGCCGAGGCCGACGCCGTGGTCGTCGCCGGCAGGCCGTGCAGGGTGTTCAAGGTCAGCGCCACGGCGACGACGGCCAGCGCCATGCCGGCGCGGCGCGACCAGGCGCTGCCGCGCAGCCGCTGCCGCTCATGCCACCACAGGCCCAGCGCCAGCAGGGTGAAGCCGGCCAGCACGTACAGCACCGCGCTGGCTCCGCGTTGCGCGGCCAGCACCGAGACCAGCCAGGCGGCGGTCAGGTACATCGGGAAGGCCATGAACTGCTTGAAGGTGTCCATCCACGCGCCGGGACGCGGCAGGCGCTGCGCCAGCGCCGGGATGAAGCCGATCAGCAGGAACGGCAGGGCAAGACCCAGGCCCAGCGCCAGGAACACCGCCAGCGCCAGCCAGGCCGGCGCGCCGAAGGCGTAGGCCAGCGCCGGACCCATGAACGGCGCGGTGCAGGGACTGGCGACCACCACCGCGAGCACGCCGGTGAAGAAATCGCCGGCCGGTCCCTTCTTCTCGGTCAGCGACTGCCCGGCACCGGCCAGTCCGGCACCGATCTGGAACACCCCGGACAGCGCCAGGCCGACGATGAACATGACGAAGGCGAGAAAGGCGATGGCCAGCGGCTGCTGCAACTGGAAGCCCCAGCCGAGCAGCATGCCGGCCTGGCGCAGCGCCAGCACCAGCGCGCCGACGGCGGCGAAGCTGACCAGCACGCCCAAGGTGTACCAGGCTGCGCTGCGCCGCGCCTGCGCGCCGCCGCCCTGGGCCAGGCTGAGCGCCTTCAGCGACAGCACCGGCAACACACACGGCATCAGGTTCAGGATCAGGCCGCCGAGCAGGGCCGACAACAGGGTCAGCAGGGCGACGGCGAGGCCGAAGCGGGCGTCGCCGCCCTCATCGAGCGTGGCTGCGACCAGGCTGTCGGCGCTGGCGGCGGGCAGGTCGATGTCGATGCGGCGGGTGATCGGCGGATAGCAGATGCCGTTGTTCTGGCAACCCTGGAACACCGCTTCCAGCGTCGCGCTGACTGCCGCAGCGTCGTGGCGTTGCAGCGGCAACGGCGTTTCGACCAGATCGAAATACACCGCCACCTGGCCGAAATGCTCGTCGTGATGATCCACCGCCGGCGGCCATTGCGGGGCCAGCGCAGTGGCCTTGCCGTCGGCGTGCAGGGTGAATTCGGAGTGGTCGCGGTACAGGTAGTAGCCCGGTGCCGGCGTGAAGCGCATCAGGATCACGTTCGGCGAGGTGGCGATGGCCTCGAAGCGGAACGCCTGTTCGGCCGGCAGCGGCAGGGTCTCGACCTGGAAGTCCACCGCCTGCGGATCGCCGAGCAGCGGCTTGCCGGCGTTGCCCAGCGGCAGGGCGGAAAACGGTGCGGACGACGGTGCGGCGGACAGCGCCACGTTGATCGTCTTCGCATGCGGCGGATAGCACACGCCGAGATCGGCGCAGCCCTGATAGCGCACGCGCAATTGCGCCTGCGTCGCGCCGCCCTGCGCCGTGCCGTCGAGCACCGCCAGCAGTTCGCCGCGATAGGTTTCCACGTCGCCGAAGAACTCGTCGTGGTAGGCGATGCCGTCCGGCAGCGCCAGCGCGCCGGGCGCGAAGCTGCCGTCCGGCGAGTCCACCGCAATGCGGTGGCGATACAGGTAATAGCCCTCGGCGATGACCCAGCGCAGGGCGATGCGGCCATCGTCCTGGCGCGTCGCACTCAGCGCGAAGGCTTCGTCGATGGGCAGCAGGTCGGCCTCGTCGATGGCTGCCGCGGGCGACAGACCGAGCAGCGCCAGGCAGGCGAACAGCAGGAGACGGAGGTGCGACATGGCGAATCGACTCGCTGGGACGGCAGGGCGGCCCGCCGTGGCGACGGGCGTCAGGGAGCGGTCTCGTCGTGCAGCCATCGCAGGTAGCGATCGAGCCCGGAGCCGACTGCGACCACGATGATCTCGGGAAGTTCGTAGGGATGGTGTTCGAGGATCGCCGCTTCCAGCTCGACCAGCCGCGCCTCGACGGTCTTGATCAGCAGCAGCGCCTCGTCGGCGCGCTCCACTTTTCCCTGCCAGCGATAGACCGAGCGAACCTGCGGCAGCACGCTGACGCAGGCGGCCAGGCGGCGCTCGACCAGGATGCCGGCCAGTGCTTGCGCCTGACCGGCATCCGGGCAACTGCACAGCGCCAGGCGCGCCATCGTGTCTGCCGATGGCGCGCCCGGATCGCTCATTCGAAACCGTCGGCGAAGATCAGCGGCTCGGGCTCGGGGTCGACGAACACGCAGCTCGCCGGGCGGCTCGACTCGAACAGCGCGCGGGAGGCCCATTGCGGATGGTCGACGAACGGGTTGCGGTTGCCCTGGAAGCTCTGGATCACGTCGTTGCGGGCCAGTTCCTCGGCATCCGGCGGATCGGCCAGGTGCCAGGCCAAGAGGTCGCTGAGCAGACCCATGTAGGCGACTGCGGCGGTGTTGCCGGTGCCGAGGATATCGCCACGGTTGTCGGTCAGTTCCAGGTCCGGCGTATTGCCGTCGTGGCCGTCCTCGGCGGCGATGCCCTCGTAGCGGATCGCCATGTAGAACATCGCCCGCGCCATTTCGCCCTTGCGGTGGTCCCAGGCCTCGAACGAGCCGGTGTTGCCGTCCGGGCTGCGCACCCAGTTGGACTGGCCGGGTCCGCCGACGCCGTTGTTGAACTCGGTCGGCAGCTCGGTGCAGCCGCTGGCGCAGTTGGCAAACGGCCGGCTGCCACGGCTGCTGTTCTGGCCGGTGTCGGACAGCCACAGCATGTGCGTGTCGGTGTAGGCGGCGAGGTTGTTGTTGGCAAAGCCCAGCGAGTTGGGCCAGGTGTGCTCGCGGTTGTAGGTGATGCCGCTGCCGGTGCCGGCGCGGTCGCTGACCTTGTTGTAGGAGCGGTTGCGATAGACGTCGATGATCTTGTCGGGGTTGTTCGGGTCTTCCTGGGCGATTTCCAGGATGGTCCAGGTGTTGAAGCCGTTGGGACCGCCACCGCCGCTGTACGGATACACCGTGTGGCCCTTGATGATCTCATGCAGGGTGCAGCGCAGTTGTTCGGGCGAGCTGGTGTTGACGCCGGCGTAATAGGCATCGGTGCTGCCATCGGACACCGTGAAACTGGCCGTCTGCACGCCTTCCATGGCGATGCCGCTGGTGTTGAGAACGAAGGCACCGTTGACCGTGAACAGGCAGCTCGCGCCGGCCGGCAGCAGCGGGTCGGGGGTCAGGATGCGCTGCGCGGCGTTGCCGGACTCGGTCAGCGTCAGCGGCGTGCCGTCGCAGGCCAGGCTGAACGCGCCGGGCGCGGTGGTCACCATCTCGCTGAAGGTGACGCGCACGTCGGCGGCCACCGGCACGTTGCTGGCCCCATCGGCGGGCTGGATGGCGACGATGGTCGGCGGCGGCACGTTGGCCGGATCGAAGGTGCCGAAGCTGACGACGTGGTCGGCCTGCATCGGGTCGAACGGCGCGTCCTGATCGCTCACCT
>JBAYTD010000052.1:0-18048 GCA_041675805.1 Lysobacteraceae bacterium | reverse complement strand
CGAGGTGTTCCGTGCCCACGACATCCGCTGGTTCCTCTACAACGGCGGCAACGATTCCGCCGACACCGCGCTGAAGCTGTCGCATCTGGCGCGCGAGTTCGATTACCCGCTCGTCTGCATCGGCGTGCCGAAAACGGTGGACAACGACCTCGCCCTCACCGACTGCTGCCCCGGCTTCGGCTCGGTCGCCAAGTACACCGCCGTGGCGACGATGGAGGCCAGCCTCGACGTCGCCTCGATGGCGGAAACCTCGACCAAGGTGTTCGTGCTGGAGGCGATGGGCCGCCACGCCGGCTGGATCGCCGCCGCCGCCGGCCTCGCCAAACGCGACGCCGACGACGCCCCGCACCTGATCCTGTTTCCCGAGCGGCCGCTCGACGAGGCGGATTTCCTCGGCCGCGTCGACGCCACGGTAAAGCGGGTCGGCTGGTGTACGGTGGTCGTCTCCGAGGGCGTGCGCTGGCCGGATGGCCGTTTCCTCGCCGAATCCGGCGTCCGCGACGCCTTCGGCCACGCGCAACTGGGCGGTGCCGGCCCGGCCATCGCCGAACTGGTCAAGCGCCGGCTCGGCCACAAGGTGCACTGGGCGGTGCCCGACTACCTGCAACGCTCGGCCCGCCACATCGCCTCGAAGACCGACGCCGAGCAGGCCTGGGCGGTGGGCGAGAAGGCGGTCGATTTCGCCCTCGAAGGCCGCAACGCGGTGATGCCGATCATCAAGCGGCTGTCCGACGCGCCCTATCGCTGGAAGATCGAAGCCGCGCCGCTGGAGAAGATCGCCAACCGCGAGAAGACCGTGCCGAAAAGCTTCCTGACCCGTGACGGCTACGCCATCAGCGCCGCCGCGCGCCGCTACCTCGCCCCGCTGATCGCCGGCGAAGACCCGCCGCCCTACGGCCGCGACGGCCTGCCCGCCTACGTCCACCTCGACCATGTCGCGGTGGCAAAGAAACTGCCGGCGTTCGAGATCGGCGCGCGCTGAACGCCGCCGCGCTTCGCCCGGCGGCTCAGGCCGGACGCTTCAGCACCGCCTCGATGGCGGCGTCCTTTTCCTCCCAGATGCCGTTCAGCCATTGCTGGAAGCGGGTGCGGAAGGCGGGGTCGTTGTCGTAGTCGCCGCCGAGCAGGTCGGCGGGAATCGGCCGCTCGGTGGCCTGCACGACCACACGCGGCACGCGGTTGGCGAACAGGTCGGCGAGGCTGGGGTTGCCGGCCGGATAGACCACGGTGACATCGATCAACGACTGCAGCATGTCGCCCATGGCATCGATGGTGAAGGCGATGCCGCCGCTGCGCGGGCGCAGCAGGTGGCGATACGGCGGGTTCTGCCGGGCGTGCTTGTCGGAGGTGAAGCGGGTGCCCTCGACGAAGTTCATCACCGACACCGGCGTGCGGCGGAAACGCTGGCAGGCCTGGCGGGTGATCTCGCGGTCGCGGTTGCGCAACGCCGGGTTGCGCGCCAGTTGGGCGCGGCTGACCCGGCGCATGAAGGGAAAATCCAGCGCCCACCAGGCCAGGCCGAGCAGCGGCACCCAGATCAGTTGCTGCTTGAGGAAGAACTT
The DNA here is from genome assembly GCA_041675805.1 of Lysobacteraceae bacterium. Classification (GTDB taxonomy): domain Bacteria; phylum Pseudomonadota; class Gammaproteobacteria; order Xanthomonadales; family Xanthomonadaceae; genus JANNWF01. The sequence continues at coordinate 16,486 of JBAYTD010000052.1, read as the reverse complement.
GAAGAACGGCAGGCGACGATTGAAGGCGGCTTGCAGGATCGGGATGTCGACCCAGCTCTGATGGTTGCTGATGACCAGGTACCAGCCTTCGTAGCGCAGCGCCTCGGCACCCTCGACGATCAGCTCGGTGCGGGTTAAGGCGCGCAGCGCGGCGCTGTTGACGGCGATCCAGCTCTCGGCGATCAGGATCAGCCAGCGCGACAGCAGACGCCGCGCCGCAGCGAACGGCAGCAGCAGCTTGAACAGCGCCATCGGCAGCAGCACGCCGATGTGCAGCACGGTGTTGACGACGACGACCAGGACGGCCAGCGGCAGGCGCAGGAAGTGGGGCAGGGAGGCGAGCATGCGCGCATGATAACGGCCCGCCCGCGGCGTGGCGCTGGCTGCCGCGCGCGCGTTCAGGCGAGGCCGTGAACCGGCGCTTGCGTCGACCGCGGGCTGTCGCCAAACTGCCGACGGTGACCGCGAGCGGAGACTGTCGGTGGTCGGTGCAGAGGATGTCCATGGCCGCGTCGAGCGGCTCAATCGCATCGGCGCCGCCCTCTCCACCGAGCGCGACATGCGCCGCCTGCTCGATCGCATCGCCGAGACGGCGCAGGCGATGACCCACGCCGACGGCGTCACCGTGTATCGCCGCGACGGCGAGCAACTGCTGTTCGAGTTGCTGCGCAACCATTCGCTTGGTGTGGCGCAAGGCGGCAGCAGCGGCGTTGTGGTCGATCTGCCGGCGGTCGCGCTGTACCTGCCGGACGGCGAGCCCAACCATCATCTGGTCGTCGCCCACGCCGCGCTGACCGGGCAGACGGTCAACATCGCCGACGCCGGCAACGCGCCGGGCTACGACTTCTCCGGCACCCGCGCCTTCGACGCCCGCACCGGCTACCACTCGCGCTCGCTGCTCGCCGTGCCGATGAAGGACCACCACGGCGAGGTGATCGGCGTGCTGCAACTGATCAACGCCCAGGACGAGCACGGCGCGGTGCGCGCCTTCGGCGAGGCCGACCGCAGCCTGGTCGAGTCGCTGGCCTCGCAGACCGCCATCGTGCTCGACAACCGCCGCCTGATCGAGCAGATGGAGGCGCTGTTCGAGTCGCTGATCGAGCTGATCAACGTCGCCATCGATGAGAAGTCGCCCTATACCGGCGGCCACTGCGAGCGCGTGCCGGCGTTGACCATGATGCTGGCGGAAGCGGCCGAGGCGGTCAGCAGCGGCCCGCTGGCGGACTTTTCGCTCAGCGACGAGGAGCGCTACGCGCTGAAGATCGCCGGCCTGCTGCACGACTGCGGCAAGATCACCACGCCGGTCCACGTGGTCGACAAGGCGACCAAGCTGGAGACCCTGTTCAACCGCATCCACCTGGTCGACACCCGCATCGAGGTGCTGCTGCGCGATGTCGAGATCTCCCATCTGCGCGGCGAGATCGACGCCGCCGAGCGCGACCGGCAACAGGACGCGCTGCGCGCCGACCGCCGGGCCCTGCGCGCCGCCAACATCGGCGGCGAGTACATGGACGAGGCGCGGATCGCCGAGGTCGAGCGCATCGCCGCGCGGCGCTGGCGCGGGCCGGATGGCGAGGAGCGTCCGTTGCTCGACGAGGAGGAGACGATGAACCTCTGCATTCGTCGCGGCACCCTCAACGCGGCCGAGCGCGAGATCATCAACAACCACATCGTGATGACCCTGCGCATGCTCGAAGCGCTGCCGTGGCCGCCGCACCTGCGTCAGGTGCCCGAATACGCCGGTGGCCACCACGAGCGCATGGACGGCAAGGGCTATCCGCGCGGACTGACCCGCGAGCAGATGAGCGTGCCGGCACGGGTGATGGGCATCGCCGACGTGTTCGAGGCGCTGACCGCGGCGGACCGGCCCTACAAGGCGGCCAAGCCGCTGTCCGAGTCGCTGCGCATCCTCGGCCGGATGAAGGTCGACGGTCACATCGACCCCGACCTGTTCGACGTGTTCGTGCGCGAGCGCGTGTACCTGGCCTACGCGCAGCGCTTCCTTTCCCCGACGCAGATCGACCACATCGACTGGCGCGCCATCCCCGGTGTCGACGCCGAACTGGCCGACTGGCTGATCGCCACCGAACCCGTCCATCCATGACCGCCGTCCCCGTCACTGCCGCGCCACCTTCGCCGGACCGCCCCGCGGCGCGCTGCGGCAACTGCGACGAGCCGATGCTCGGCCCGCACTGCTATCGCTGCGGTCAGCCGGTGCAGGGGCTGGTGCGCCATTTCGGCACCATCGTCGGCGACATCGTCGACACCGTGTTCAACTTCGATTCGCGCACCTTCCGCACGCTGGGGCCGCTGCTGTTCCGGCCCGGTTTCCTCAGTTCGGCCTATTTCGCCGGCCACCGGGTGCGCTATGTCAGCCCGGTGCGCCTGTTCGTGTTCCTGTGCCTGGCCGCGTTCTTCGCCCTGCACCTGCGGCTGGGCGTGGACTGGGCCGACAGCGGCCGGATCGACGCCTCGACGGCCAACGTGTTTTCCTCGCTGTCCACGGCGGACGAGGTCGAGCGCCAGCGCGCGGCGTTGATCGCCGAGCTCGACGCCACCCGGCGCGACAATCCGGACAATCCGGTGGTGCAGGCCTCGCTGGAGGCCGGCCAACGGCAGATCGAGGCACAGGCGCAGCAGCGCATCGCGCAGTTGCGGCCGGCGACGGATGCCGGGGCAGGCGGAACCGACGCCGTGCCGTTGCCGGAAGTCGATCCCGCGCCGCCGGGCGCGGCGGAGTCTGCCAGCAGCATCGACTTCGGCAACGGCCCCTGGCATGCGCAGGACAACCCGCTGCGCATCGACGCCCTGCCGGAGGCGGCCAACGTCTGGCTGAACACCCTGATCGGCCGTGCCGTCGCCAACATGGACCGGGTGCAGGACGATCCGCGCCTGCTCGCCGAAACCTTCCTGACCACCCTGCCGCAGACCCTGTTCGTGCTGCTGCCGCTGTTCGCCCTGCTGCTGAAGCTGGCCTACCTGTTCAAGCGCCGGCTGTACATGGAGCACCTGATAGTGGCGCTGTACAGCCACGCCTTCCTGTGCGCCGCGTTGCTGCTGCTGGTCGGCCTCGACTGGCTGCGCGACCAGGTCGGCGTCGGCGGCCTGACGCACTCGGCGCTGACCGTGGCCGAGCGCGCGCTGATGCTGTGGATGCCGCTGTACCTGTTGCTGGCGCAGAAGCGTGCCTACGGTCAGGGCTGGTTCTTCACCGTGCTGAAGTTCGTCCTGCTGGGCAGTGCCTATTTCGCCCTGGTGATGTTCGGCGTGATGCTCAACCTGGCCTTCAACCTGGTCGCCATGTAGCGGTCATCGCCCGCCGGCGCGCTGGCGCAGCCAGCCGCCGCGCTCGGCGGCGGGCAGGGCGAGCAGGTCGCGGCGCAGGGCTTCGCGCTGCCAGGGCGCGCTGCGCCGGGTCAGTCGTTCCAGATCCGCGCGCGCCGCCTGGTCCAGCGCCTGCAGGGCGCGCAGGGTGTCCATCTGCTCGGCCTCGGGGACGAAGGAGAAGCTGCGCTGCGCCAGTTCCATCACCGCGGCGTCGATGCCGAGCGCGGCGTGCAGGGCGGCGCGGCGCTCCGGGTCTTGCGCGAAGGCGCGCCGGGCGGCCTCGCGGGCAGCCGGGTCGAGGCCATCGAGGCGCTGCCGCAGGCGATCGAGTTCGATCTGCCGGGGGCGCGCCAGCGCCTGCCAGTACGGATAGTGGGCGCGCACCCGGGCGCGGCCGGCGGGGTCCAGTTCGCGCCATTGCCGCAGCCGTTCGAGCCGACGCTCGCGTTCTTCCGGTTGCAGCAGGTTCCAGCGTTCGGCATGACGGCGCAGGACGCTGCGCTGGGCGGCGGGCAGGCTGTCCCAGCGTTCGGCGAACGGTGCCAGGGTGGCGCGCAGCGGCGGCGACAGGCGTGCCCAGTCGCTGCCGGTCGACGCTTGCGACTGCGACTGCGACTGCGACTGCGATTGTGATTGCGACTGCGCGAAGGTGGCGGCCAGCAGCAGGCAGCACGCCGCACAGGCGGCTAGCGCGAGGCGGACCAGAGCAGGTCGGGCCTGCCCGGCGTCGCCGGCGCGACCGAACAGTCGACCAAACTCAGTGCGCATCGCGCTGCGCCTGCCAGAGCAGGAAGTCGAGGTCTTCGATGGTCGCCAACTCGCCGCGATCACCGATCAGTGCGAAGTCCTCCTCGGACAGGGTCAGCATCGGTTCCATCGGATCGATGCCGGCCGTCTCAGCGCCCGTTCCGCCGCCCTGCCAGCGCCACAGCAGCCAGGCGGCGACCAGCAGCGCGGCGAGGCCGAGCCAGAGCAGCCAGCGCCGCCGATGCGGTGCCGAACTGGGCAGGCGCGGGGCGGCAACGGGTTCCGGTTCCGGCTCAATATCGACCAGTTGCGCCTGTCGCTGTTCCAGCCAGGCCGGCAGCGCGGTGAGCCAGCCAGGGCGCTCCTGTTCCAGCCGCTGGCGCAGGCTGCGCAGGGCCAGGGCCAGATGCTGGCGGGTGCGCTCCTCGTTCTCGCCCAGCACGCGGGCGATGGTCGGTACGTCGAAGCCCTCGCCCAGGCGCAGCAGCACGGCACTGCGTGACTCGATGGACAGCCCGCCCAGCGCGCCGGCGATCAAATCGCCATCGGGGACGAAGCGGGTCAGCAATGGCATCAACTGCACCATCAGCGCGCGCCAGAAGCGCAGCACCGGTTGCGGTCCGAGGCCGGTGCGCTCGCTGGCAAGGCTGACGATGCGCGCCGCCCGGCGCGGGTCCAGCCCGGCCAGTTCCGCGTGGACACGGGCGCGCTGCAGCAGGTCGGCGGGAAGGCCGAGGCTGGCCAGGTGCTGGGCCGGCGGCATGGGGTGGAAGTCGGGGGCCATCAGGGGGTCGGCGTCGTGCCAAATGCCCGCATTGTACGGAGCCGGGACGCCCTGCGCGGGTTTCGCGCGGGGGCTTGACAGCCGGGGCGAACGGCTCTCTCCCGCATGATTCAAGGCCTGCCGCCGGCAACGGTTGTGCACAGCGTCAAGAGCGCCCTGCGGGGCCGGCCCGGCACCGACACATCCCTGTCACGTTGGCCAGATTGATGATTTCAAGTGATTGATTCTGTGTACTTTTCACAAAACGGTTAAATCTTCGCCAACAAGCCGACAAGCCTGTTCCCGCCTAGTCGGCAGGGCGCTCGCCCCGCGCGCTTCCACAGACTTATCCACAGTTATTGTGGATAAACCGAAAAGCACCGGGGAGACATGGGCTTAGGCTGGAAAGATGAGGCTTTCATGAGAAAAATGCGGCAACTTCGGGAATGGCACCCCAGGTCGCCGCCGGGCATACACTTCTCCCATGCCGCCCACCGTGCTCCACGTTGCCCTGGACCTGCCGCGTCCGGACACTTACGACTACCTGCCGCGCAGCCAGGCCGAGCTGCGCGAGGCAGTCGGCGTGCGCGTGCGGGTGCCGTTCGGGCGGCGCACGATGATCGGCGTGGTCACCGGCGTCGGCCCGAGCAGCACCGATCCGGCGCGGCTCAAGCGCATCGAGGCGCGACTGGATGCACAGCCGCTGGTCGATGCGGAGTTGATGGACAGCCTGCAACGCGCCAGCCGTTATTACCTCGCGCCGCCGGGCATGCTGCTGGCGGCGGCATTGCCGGTGACGCTGCGCCGCGGCGATCCGCTGCCGCCGACGCAGGCGCTGGCCTGGCGGCTCACCGAAGCCGGTGCCACGGCGCGCAGCGGGCTGCGCGCCGGCGGCCGGCCGCGCCAACTGGCCGATCTCTTGGCGCTGGGCGAGGTGACGGAATCGGTACTCGACGCCGCGCTGGGCGACTGGCGCGCGGCGGCGCGCAGCCTGCGCGCGCGCGGGCTAGCCGAGGCGGTGCCGATGGCCGTGCCGGCCCCGGTCGCCGCGGTGATGGCTCCGCCGTTGCGGCCCGACCAGAGCAAGGCGACGCAGGCCATCCTGGCTGCCGCCGGGCGTTTCCAGCCGATCCTGCTCGAAGGCGTGACCGGCAGCGGCAAGACCGAGGTTTACCTGGCGGCCATCGCCGATTGCCTGCGTCGCGGCCTTCAGGCGCTGGTGCTGGTGCCGGAGATCGGCCTGACGCCGCAGGCGCTGCAACGCTTTCGCGAGCGGCTCGGCGTGGTGGTGGAGGCGGCCCATTCCGGCCTCGCCGATGGCGAACGCGCGCGCGCCTGGCTGCGTATGCAGCGCGGCGAGGGCAAGGTGCTGGTCGGCACCCGCTCGGCGGTGTTCACGCCGCTGCCGGCGGCCGGCCTGATCGTCGTCGACGAAGAACACGACGCCTCCTACAAGCAGCAGGACGGCGTGCGCTACTCGGCGCGCGACGTCGCCGTGCTGCGCGCGCAGGCGTTGGGCGTGCCGGTGCTGCTGGGCAGCGCGACGCCGTCGCTGGAGTCGCTGGCCGCAGTCACCGACGGCCGCTACCTGCATCTGCGCCTGCCGCGTCGGATCGGCAGCGCCGGTGCACCACGGGTGGAGGTGATCGACCTGCGCCGGCAGGTGTTGCACGGTGGCCTGTCCAATGCCCTGCTGGCCGGCATCGAAAAATGCCTGGATCGCGGCGAACAGGCATTGCTGTTCCGCAACCGGCGCGGCTATGCGCCGGTGCTGCTGTGCCACGACTGCGGCTGGAGCGCGCGTTGCACGCGCTGCGACGCGGCGCTGACCGTGCATCGTGCCGGTGCCCGGCTGATCTGTCATCACTGCGGCGGCCGCCAGGGCGCGCCGGCGGCCTGCCCGGATTGCGCCAGCCTGGCGCTGATGCCGCAGGGTGCCGGCACCGAGCGCATCGAGGAGGCGCTGGCGGCACGCTTTCTCGGCGTGCCGATCCTGCGCGTCGACCGCGAGACCACGCGCCAGCGCGATGGTCTCGCCCGCCATCTGGATCGCCTCGGCAATGGCCCGGGCATCCTCGTCGGCACGCAGATGCTGGCCAAGGGACACGACCTGCCGCTGCTCAGCCTGGTCGGCGTGGTCGGCGTCGACGAGGGCCTGTTCAGCGCCGACTTCCGCGCCGGCGAGCGTTTGGCGCAGTTGCTGATCCAGGTGTCCGGTCGTGCCGGCCGCGCCGAGCGCCCCGGCAGCGTGCTGTTGCAGACCCATCAGCCCGGCCATCCGCTGCTGACCACCTTGCTGGGCGGCGGCTATCCCGCCTTCGCTGCGATCGAACTGGCGCAGCGCCGCGAAGTCGGTTTTCCGCCGTCCACGCACATGGCCCTGCTGCGCGCCGAGGCGACCGATGGCGACGCCGTCGCGGCGTTTCTGCACCGCGCCCGCGAGCTCGCCCGCGAACGCCTGCCCGAGGACCGGACCGACAGCGATGCGGTGATGATCCATGGCCCGCTGCCGGCACCGATGGCGCGTCGACAGGGCCGCATCCGCGGCCAACTGCTGTTCAACGCCACCCGCCGCGCCGCTCTGCACGCCCTGCTGCGGCCGTGGATGCGCGCCCTGTACGAACTGCCCGAAGCGCGCCGCGTGCGCTGGTCGCTGGATGTCGACCCGATGGATCTGTACTGAGACGCGACCAGCGCTCGGCGGGCTCAGCGCTTGGGCGGATTCAATGGCCGCGCCTGGTAGGGCGTCCACTGCACCCGGAAGCTGCCGTTCGCACCGTAGGACACCTGCGTCTGCTTCTCGACGCCGTGGTTGAAGGCCACCACGGCCGGACCGATCACACCGACGGCCGTGAAGGTTTGTCCGCGGACCCGCTGGTCGGTGCGCGACAGCCATTGCGGATCGGGCTGCAACAGCAGATAGCGCGGCACGGCATCGCTCGGGTTGGCGAACAGGGTCAGGCGGTGCACCGCGCCGCGTGCGGAGAAGGCATCGAATCGATGATGCGCGACGAAGCCGCCGCGGTCATCCAGTACCAGCACGTCCGGTGCCAGCACCGCGTCCTGGCTTGACTGCACCTCGATGTTGATCTGCGCCGGAATGCTCAGCGCGCCGAGGTCGACCAGCACGGCCAGCGCGGTGTCGCCGTCCGACCAGCGCAGGCAGCCGGCCTGCTGCGGAAAATCCAGCCACTGCGGTTTTCCCCGGCGCTCGAACTGCGCCAGCGGAACCGGGGTCAAGGCCAGCGGCTCGGCCGCGCATTCCGTCACCGCCAGCAACAGGCCGCCGATGAGGCCGATCATGGTCGGCTACAGCTGGCGGGCAAGCTCGACGGCCACGGCTTCGACGGCCCCGCGCATGCCCTCGGCGACCTGATCCGGCGACGCCTCCAGGGCGTCGAAATCCGGGTAGAAGTAGGCCGGGTCCGGCTCGATCACCACCGGCGTACCGGGCACACCGAATACCTGGTTGTGGAGGATGGTTTCCTCGAACAGTACGGTCTTTCCATCAGCCGACAGCAGGCGCGCGTTGAGGACGACGGTGGGACGGTAGGGCGCGTTGTCGCCGGTTCCGGCAGCGGCGTAACCGACGAAACCGAAGTTCACGTCGAGCTGCGCATCCGTCTCCACCTGGCCTGGGCGTTTGCGTTGACCATTGATGTGGCGCTTGACCTGGCTGGATTTCGACTCCATCACCGGGGGCACCCAGTGGAGGGTGTAGTCACGATCTTCCAGCGCCCGTGTCAACGCGACGCGGAACGCCTCGACATGGTCGTAATCGCGCTGCGTCAGCGCGTCGCGCAGCCAGTTGCGCTTGGGCACGCGGTTGGATTCGACGATCGCCAGGCCGATCAGGCCGAAGTGATTGCCAGGATTGTTGACGATGGTCAGATCGATTTCCGAGTGCCGCATCGGCAACACGGTGATGTCACTGACGGCCGCCGCCTGGCGATTGAACGGCTGCGAGACCGGCGCTGCGGCGCAAGCCGCGAGCAGCAGCACGATCGCCGCGAGGATCACCCGGCTGATGACGCGCATGACCGCCCCCTTGTTAAGTCATCGATCAGTGGACCCGATCATAGCCCAATGGCCGGAACGGTCCACCGCGCGTTCCTGGCCGCCTATCGAGGCGGTCGCGACTTTAGCCCGGGAACAGGATCGGGACGCCGGTCTTCTCGCGCAGTTCGTCCTCGCTGACGCCGGGGGCGAGTTCGACCAGCTTGAGGCCGTCCTCGGTGACGTCGAGCACGGCGAGGTCGGTGATGATGCGGTTGACCACGCCGACGCCGGTCAGCGGCAGGGTGCATTCGGGGACGATCTTGTGCTCGCCGTTCTTGGCGCTGTGCTCCATCAGCACCACCACCTTGCGCACGCCGGCCACCAGGTCCATCGCTCCGCCCATGCCCTTGACCATCTTGCCCGGCACCATCCAGTTGGCGAGGTCGCCGCTGGCGGTGACCTGCATGGCACCGAGAATGGCGAGGTCGATGTGGCCGCCACGGATCATGGCGAAGGAATCGTGGCTGCCGAAATAGCTGGCCCCGACGCGGGCGGTGACGGTCTGCTTGCCGGCATTGATCAGGTCGGCGTCAAGCTCGTCCTCGGTCGGAAACGGGCCGATGCCGAGCAGGCCGTTTTCCGATTGCAGCCAGACATCGATGCCGTCCGGGATGTAGTTGGCGACGAGGGTCGGCAGGCCGATGCCGAGGTTCACGTAGGCACCGTCGGTGAGTTCCTGCGCGGCGCGCTGCGCCATCTGGTCGCGGGTCCAAGCCATGGGGGTTCTCCTTGGATGAGGTCGGTCGGCGCGGCTCAGGCGGCGCGCACGGTGCGCTGTTCGATGCGCTTCTCGGGCGTGGCGTTGACCACGATGCGGTTGACGAAGATGCCCGGCAGGTGGACGTGATCGGGGTCGATGGTGCCGGCCTCGACCAGTTCTTCCACTTCCACCACGCAGACCTTGCCGGCCATCGCCACCGCCGGGTTGAAGTTGCGCGCGGTCTTGCGGAAGACCAGGTTGCCGGCGCTGTCCGCCTTCCATGCCTTGACCAGGGAGACATCGGCGCGCAGCGCGGTTTCCATCACGTAATGTTTGCCGTTGAACTCGCGCGTCTCCTTGCCTTCGGCGACCACGGTGCCGTAGCCGGTCGCGGTGAAGAAGGCCGGGATGCCGGCACCACCGGCGCGCAGGCGCTCGGCCAGGGTGCCCTGCGGGTTGAATTCCAGTTCCAGTTCGCCGGCCAGGAACTGGCGCTCGAACTCCTTGTTCTCGCCGACGTAGGAGGAAATCATCTTGCGGATCTGCCGTGTCGTCAGCAGTTGGCCGAGGCCGAAGCCGTCGACACCGGCATTGTTGGAGATCACGGTCAGATCCTTGACGCCGCTGTCGCGCAGGGCGGCGATCAGCGCCTCGGGGATGCCGCACAGTCCGAATCCGCCGACGGCCAGCGTCTGGCCATCGGCCACCACGTCGCGCAGCGCGGTGGCGGCATCGGGAGCGAGCTTGGAACGGCTGCCGGCGGCAGCGGGGGCGGTGGTCGCCGTCATGGTCGGCCCTCTGTGGATCAGCTGGAAAGCCGGCAGTGTACCCCGCCCGCCATGGCGCGGAACTCGTACCTTGGGCCAATGTGCTGCAATGCAGCAAACGTGATGGACGACGTCCGGCAAGCGTCGCGGCGGTCCGCTCAGCGATACACCCAGTGGCGGGAAATCCAGAAGCTGGCGACGGCCAGCACGGCTTCCACCAAGGGTTTGGCGGCCCAGGCGTACTCCAGGCCCAGCCGGTCGGCGACGGCAGCGACGGCAACCGTGCTGACCACGGTCAGGCTGATCCACATGATCAGGAAGCGGCGCAGCGGGCGTCCGCTCAGCGCCGGCTGACCGTCGCGACGGAAGGTGACCCGGCCATTGAGCCAGAAGCCCAGGCAGGCACCGGCGATGCGGCCCAGCAGGTTGGCCGCCGACACCGGCATGCCGAGCGCCGACAAGGCCACCATCAGCGCCCAGTCGAGCAGCAACTGCAGGCCGCCGACGAGGACGAAGGCGAAGCCCTGGCGAAGGATCAGCATGCGCGCATCGGGGAGCGTCCGCCGGGGCGGTGGAAGGGGGGCGGCTATACTACGCGGCCCGTCCCGCGTGCGGAATGTGATCCGGCCGCTGCCGGGCGCGTCCGCCGCCTGGTCCGAGATGCTTCATGGATCGCCTTCTTCCCTTTCTGTTCGCGGTGCTCGCGGCGGCGCTGCCCGCCGTGCTGCTGTTGTCGCCGATCCTCGCCGGCGAGGCCAGTTTCCTGCTGTTCCACGATGCCCAGGAGCAGACCTACGCCTGGTGGCAGTCGCTGGCGATGGCCTGGCATGACGGCTACCTGCCGCTGTGGGACTCCCACCTCTACGGCGGACGCAGCTTCGTCGGCGAAATCCAGACGGCGGTGTTCTATCCGCTGACCTGGCTGTGGCTGGTGCTGTTCTCGCAGCCCGACGGCATGCCGCGACTGGCCATCGAAGGTTTGATCGCGCTGCATTTTTCCATCGCCTCGGCGACCATGTACGGCCTCTTGCGGCACTGGGGCCTGGGGCGCAGCGCCAGCCTGTTCGGTGCCCTGTGCTATGCGCTGATGGGTTCGGTGGCCGAGCGCGCGCCGGCGCAGCCGAACATCTTCGCCGGGCTGTGCTGGCTGCCGCTGGCGCTGTGGCTGACCAGCCGGCATCTGCAAAACGGCCGGCAGCGCTGGGCGGCGGCGGCCGGCGCGGTGATCGGCCTGCAGGTGCTGTCCGGCCACGCGCAACCGGCGTTCCACACGGCGCTCTTGTGCGGCGCACTGTGCCTGTTCTGGCATGTCCGCGAACAATCGGCGTGGAAGGCGCGGCTGCTGGCGACGCTGCGCCCTGCCTGGCCGATGCTGGCCCTGCTGCTGCTGGTCGCCCTGCCGCAATGGCTGCTGACCGTGGAATACCTGTCCGATGTCTACCGCTGGGTCGGCGGTGAGGCACCGATCGCGCCGGGCGAGTCGGTGCCGCGCAAGGTGTTCCTGCATCGCTACACCTTCGCGCCGCTGGACTTTCTCAGCCTGATCGATCCCTGGCGGATCCGCGTCGACGACGCCAACACCCTGCACCTGGGCGTGCTGGGCGCGGCGCTGGCGCTGTGGGTGGCGTTCTCGCCGGGGGCCCTGTCCGGCCTGTCGCTGCTGCAACGCCATGCGCTCTGCCTGCGCTGGGTCGCCCTGTTCGCCTGCCTGGCCATGCTCGGCCACCTGACGCCGGTCGGCGACGTGCTGCGCAAGCTGCCGCTGGCCGGGCAGATCCGCGAGCTGGGCCGCTACGGCATCCTGATTCATGTCGCGCTGTGCGTGTTCGCCGCCGCCGGTCTGCATCGGCTGTTGTCCGAGCCCGACGCCGGCAGCCGCCGCGCGGCGTGGATCGCTGCGGTGGCGCTGGCCGTGCTCGGCGTCATCGGCTACGCCTCGGGTTGGCTGACGCCGTCGGCGCAGCGCTCGCTGATCGTGGCGACGGTGGTGCTGGCGCTGGCCGGCTGGCGTCCGGCACCCCGACTCCTGGTGGCCGTCGCTGCCATCGCGGCGGCCTTGTTCGCGGCGCATCTGTATCGGCCGCTGGCGGCCCCGGACGTCGCCGGCAAGACGCTGCCGGAAGTCGCCTTCGCACCGATTCCGCTGCTCGCCCCGGTGCAGGCCGAGTTCGGCCGTGCGCGCATCTTCATCGACGACAACACCGGGCTGCCGAAGAACTACGCCAGCGTCAACCAGTTGCAAAGCCGCGCCGGCCACTCGGCGACCATGTACCGACCCTATTTCGACTTCCTCTCGCTGGACTGGTCGCTGCACAGCGAGGTCAACGATCTGCTCAACATCCGCTACGTGCTGACCCGCGAGCAGCTCGACCTGCCGTTGCTCGGCGTCGACGAGCAACGCGGCCTGCGTCTGTACGCGCGGCCCAGCGCCTACCCGCGGGTGTTCCTCGCCAGCCGCTTCCGCAATGCCGAGCGCGCCGCCAGCGCGCCGGATGGCTTCGCGCTGGAGCATTACGACGACCACGAACTGCGCTTCTCGCTGCGCCTTGACGCTGCCGACACGGTGGTGGTGTCCGAGCTCGACTATCCGGGCTGGTGCGCGGAGGTGGATGGCGCGCCGGTGCCGATCCGCCGGGCGCGGCTGGCCGAGCGCGACACTCCGCTGCGTGCCATCGACCTGGCCGCCGGCGAGCATCGCGTGCGCATGCGCTATCGCCCGTTCGCGCGCTGGCTGGGCCGCTGCGGCCGGTCGTAGCGGCGGGTCGATGGCTTTCCGCGCCGACACGGTGAAAAATAGCGCCATTGCACGATCATGCGGCGTCCATGTCCCCGGTGAATTGCCACGTCTACAAGAGCCTGCGGCGCGAGGACACCTATGTCTATCTCGCCCGGCGCGACGATTTCGAGCGGCTTCCGCCAGCCATGCGCGAGGTGCTGTTGCCGCTGGCCTTCGTGCTGGCGCTGGACCTGCACGCCGGCCGCCGGCTGGCGCGGGAGAACCCGCTCACGGTGATCGACAACCTGCGCAGCCAGGGTTTCCACCTGCAATGGCCGCCCGCCGCCGAGCGCCACGTTGGCGATCCGCCCGGACGTGACTGAGCCCGCCGCCACGCCGGCGCGCGCCGGCCCGGCCGTGGCGGTGTTCGCACTGGCCGCCGCCGTCGTCCTGGCCACCTTGATTGTGCCGGCCTCGCCGTGGGCGCTGCTGGCCCTCCTCGTTGCGCTGCCGATGCAGATTGCCGGCGCGGCGTGGACGCTCGGCCATCGCGCCGAGGACAGCCCGTGGCGGGTGCTGCGCCGGCGCGGCGTTCGCATCTTCCTGCTGACCAGCGCCAGCGCCGTCGTATTGGCCGCCCTGCTGGCCTGGCCGACCTGGCAGTTGCTGCTCCGTCCCAGCCTCGGCTACACCTTGCTGGCCAGCATCGCCGTGGCCGTCGCCGGCCTGCTGATCGGCCGTCACTGGGCCGCACCGCTGCTGCCGGCCATCGATCCGCCGCTGCCCACCGGCCGACCGGCACGCTGGCGCGCGCTGCTGGCGGAAAGCCGCCGCTTGACGCAGGAGGATCCGTCCGCCGCGCGCGGCCTGCTCGCTGCCGTGGTCTGGCTGCTGCTGCTGATCGGCGTGCTCGGCCTGGGCCTTGGCGGCGAATGGCTGGGCCTGCACCGCATCCACGCGCTGGCCGGCTGGAGTCTGCTGCTGGCACCGTTCCTGTGCTGCGTGCTGGTTGCTCTGGTGGAACCGGCGCGGCTGGCTTCGGCGCGTACGCCGGTCGATCCGGAACTGCCGGCCGTATCCACCGCCGCCGATGCCGAACTGGCCCTGCCGGCCGGGCTGGATCCGACCGCGCGGCTGTATGCCACCGCCCGCACCGGCCGGGTGGAACTGGCGCTGGAGGAACTGCAACAGATCGGTGCCGATCCGCACGCCCTGCCCGATCCCGGCCAGCGCGACCAGCGCACCCTGCCGATGCTGGCCGCCGTGCTGCCCGACCTGCGCCTGCTGCGCGCCCTGATCGCGCGCGGCGTCGACCTGAACCGCCGCCACGGCGGCCTGACGCCGCTGCTCGCCGCCACCCGCGACAGCCTGCGTGGCCGCCCGGAAGCGGTGATGACCCTGCTCGCCAATGGTGCCGATCCGCGCGTCGCCGATGGCGAGGGCCGCAGCCCGTTGCATTTTGCCGCCCTGCTCGCCGACCCCGAGATCGCCGCCCTGCTGCTCGACGCCGAGGCCGACATCGACGCCTGCAACCGCGACGGCTACAGCCCGCTCGGCGTCGCCTGCGCTGCCGGCAACTGGCGCATGGCGCGCTTCCTGCTGGAGCGCCGCGCCCGGCCCGAGCCGGCCAGCGGCCAACCGGCCCTGCTAGCCGCCGCCAGCGGCGAGGACGACCCCGTCGGCGTGCAATTGCTGCTGCGCCACCGGGCGCGCGTGGACGCCCGTGGCCGGCTGGAGCGCACCGCCCTGATGAATGCCTGCCTGGCCGGCAACCTCGCCATCGTCGATGCCCTGCTCGACGCAGGTGCCGATGTCGACGCCTGCGACAGCCACGGCGTGCGGCCCTTGCTGGAAGCCGCCCGCGCCGGTGCCGCGGCGGTGGTGCAGCGCCTCGCACAGGCCGCCCCCGATCCGCAGGCACGCGACCAGAACGGCCGCAACGCGCTGCTGCTCGCCGCCGCCGCGTCGGCCGATGCGGCCACGTTGGATGCCCTGCTGGCACTCGGCGTGGATCCGCAGCAGGCCGCCGACGATGGCCGCCGCGCAGTGGACATCGCCATCGCCAGCGGGCGCTGGCCGCTGGTCGCCCGGCTTGATCCGAGCTACCCGCTGCCAGCCAGCCTCGACGACGCCGCCGTGATCGAACAGACCCCGCGCAGTTGGCGCGAGCGCCTGTACGACGCGCTGCGCGACAACGATCTCGCCGCGCTGTCCACCCTGCTGCGCGGCGCGGAGGTCGACGAAGCCGTCTGCGGCGAACTGTTCGACGCCATGCGCGCCGATCTCGATCCCGTCGTGCGTGGGCGGCTGGCGGAACGGGTCGACCCGGCCGCCATCGTCGACGCCGGTTCGCGTTGGTGGCGCGCGCTCGGCGAAGGCGATGACGCCGCGCTCGACGCCTGGCTGGCGCGCGGCATGTCGGCGGGCGGACGTGGCGGCCTGGCGCGCTACCTGTGCGCCAACCTGCGCACGTCGACGGCGGACGGGCAGGCGCCCGCCCGTCACCTGCTGTCCATCGGTGCCGATGCCTTCGGCGGCGACGAGGACGGCGAAGTGCCGTTGCTGCTGGCGATCCGGCTCGGTTGGATCGACCTGCTGGCCGACCTGCTGGCCGTCGGTGCCGATCCGCGCTGCCGCACCGCCAAGGGCGAGAGCACGGTGTTCCTCGCCACCGCGCGCCGCTGCGTCGCCGCCCTGCCGCTGCTGCTGCGCCATGGCGCGGCGGTGGATACCCCGGCCTGCGATGGCCGCACCGCTCAGGGCCTCGCTCTAGGCATGGGCCTGACCGAGGCGGTGGAATGGCTGGACTGGCGCGACTGGCGTCCGCCAGCGCGCGCGCTGCGCCCGGCCGATCTGGTCGATGCCGCCGCCCGTGGTGATCGCCTCGCCGTGCGTCGCCTGCTGCGCCTGGGCCTGCCGGTGAATGCCGTCGACGCGCGCGGTGCCACCGCCCTGCTGCGCGCCTGCGGCAGCGGCCACACCGCATTGGCCGCCGACCTGCTCGCCGCCGGTGCCGACGCCCAGCACCGCGCGCCCAGCGGCGCGACCTGCCTGAGCGCGGCGATCAGCCGCCGGCAAAGCGCCGCCATCGGCCTGCTCCTGCAACACGGCGTGTCCGCCAACCAGACGCTGGCTAACGGCATCACCCCGCTGATGATCGCTGCCGCACTCGGCTACCCGGACCTCTGCGCCACCCTGCTTGATGCCGGTGCCGATGTCGCCAGCAGCGACGAACACGGCAACACCGTGCTGCACGCCCTGGCCCAGTTCGGCTTCTCCGCCCGTGATCGCAGCCGCGCCGTCGCCGCCTGGCGTCTGCTGCTGGCCGCCGGCGCGGCGGTCGACGCCGTCAACCACGACGGCCTGACGCCACTGCTGTTGCTGCTCGGCTCGCGCATCGAGCCCGG
>JBAYTD010000051.1:0-18233 GCA_041675805.1 Lysobacteraceae bacterium | reverse complement strand
TGCGTGTTCTCGCGCGCCGGTACACCCTTGCCGGCCCGATTCCCCGGCCAGCGGCGCGAGCGCGCCAACGAGGTTTCCATGTCCCGCAAAGATGGCATCCGCTTCCTGCAACTGGATGTGTTCACCGAGCGCGCCGGTGGCGGCAATTCGCTGGGCGTGGTGATCGGCATGAACGGCTGGGACGCCGACGACATGCAGCGCTTCGCCACCTGGACCAACCTGGTGGAAACCACTTACCTGCTGCCGCCGACCGCGCCGGGGGCCAGCTATCGGCTGCGCATCTTCACGCCTAGCCGGGAGATTCCGTTTGCCGGCCATCCGACCATCGGCAGTGCGCACGCGGCGCTGGCGACCGGGTTCGTCGAGGCCGCGCCGCGGTTGGTGCAGCAATGCGGTGCCGGTCTGTTGCCCATCCTGGTGGAAGGCGAGGGGGCCGGGCGGCAGTTGTTCGTGCAGTCGCCGCCGGCGCGGGTGCTGCGCGAGGGCGTCGATGCCGATCCGCAGTTGCGCGCGATCCTCGGTGCGGTGAAGCCGGGCGCGCGACCGCCGGCCTTCGTCGAGGGCGGGCGGCGCTGGTGGGTGGCGGAGTTCGCCGACGAGGCCGAGTTGCGCGGCTGGCATCCGCACCACGAGGCGATCCGCGCCCTGGCGCTGGCCAGCAACAGCCTTGGTCTGTGCGCCTTCGCGCGCGTCGGCCAGCGCGACTACGACCTCGTGGTGCGGGCGTTTCCGGCCGGCGTCGGCATCGTCGAGGATCCGGCCTCCGGTGCCGCCAACGGTCTGATCGCCGCCTATCTCGCCGCCACCGAACCGGACGGCGCATTGGCTCGCGGCTATCGCGTCAGCCAGGGCCGCGAACTGGGCAAGGACGCGCGCATCCTGGTGCGCATCGACGAGGATGGCGTCTGGGTGGGCGGGCGCAGCCACGTCGTCATCGATGGCCGGCTCGACTGGCCGCGCGGCGCAGGTTGAGGCCGCTGCGGCGGGAACTTTTTGCCATTCCAGTGGTATAGCCGAGCCGTGTGCAGGCCGTGCGGGGAGCGCCGCCGACGCAATGGAAAACCGGAACAGGAGTCAAGCCGATGATAGAGACCAGGCAGCTCACCAAGCATTACGGCCGCTTCACTGCGGTCGACCGCATCGATTTCAGGGTGGAGCCCGGCGAGGTGCTGGGCTTCCTCGGCCCCAACGGTGCCGGCAAGTCGACGACGATGAAGATGATCGCCGGCTTCCTCGCCCCCAGCTCGGGCACGGCCACGGTCTGCGGCCATGACGTGCAGACCGATCCGATCGCCGCCAAGCGCGCGCTCGGCTACCTGCCGGAAGGCGCGCCGAGCTACGGCGAAATGAGCGTCGCCCAGTTCCTCGGCTTCATCGCCGACGTGCGCGGGCTGGACGGCGCGCGCCGTCGCAGCCGCATCGACGAACTGGTCGAGCGCCTGCAACTCAACGGCGTGATGGCGCAGACCATCGATACCCTGTCCAAGGGTTTCAAGCGCCGCGTCGGTCTGGCACAGGCACTGCTGCACGATCCGCCGGCGCTGGTGCTGGACGAGCCCACCGATGGCCTCGATCCCAACCAGAAGCACGAGGTGCGCGGCCTGATCCAGTCGATGGCGCGCAACAAGATCGTCATCATCTCCACCCACATCCTCGAAGAAGTCCATGCGGTCTGCACCCGCGCCGTGGTGATCGCCCGTGGCCGCCTGCTGGCCGATGCGACGCCGGGCGAACTGGAGGCGCGCTCGCGCTACCACCGCGCGGTGTCGATGACGGTGCCCGATCCGCTGGCGGTGCGCGCCGGGCTGCTGCGCGTGGCCGGCATCGACAACGTCGAGATCAATGCCCAGGACCACCGCCTGACCGCCTTCCCCAAGGGCGATGCGGCGATCTTCGAGCCGGTCACCGCCTACCTGCGCGAGCAGGCGGTGGCGTTTTCCGAACTGCAACTGGAGCGTGGCCGTCTCGACGAGGTGTTCCGCACCATCACCACCGCGCCGGAGGTGGCCGCATGAGCCGTCCGGTCCATCCCGTGCAGGCGATCTTCCGGCGCGAGCTGCGCAGTTATTTCGCCACTCCGCTGGCCTACGTGTTCATCGTCATCTTCCTGGTGCTGGCCGGCGCGCTGACCTTCTATCTGGGTGCCTTCTTCGAACGCGGCCAGGCCGACCTGCAATCGTTCTTCGGCTTCCACCCCTGGCTTTACCTGTTCCTGATCCCGGCGGTGGCGATGCGGCTGTGGAGCGAGGAGCGCAAGAGCGGCACCATCGAGTTGCTGCTGACCTTGCCGGTGACCATGTGGCAGGCGGTGATCGGCAAGTTCCTCGCCGCCTGGGCCTTCGTCGCCATCGCCCTGGCGCTGACCTTTCCGATCTGGATCACGGTCAACTACCTGGGCGATCCGGATAACGGCGCCATCCTCGCCGGCTATCTCGGCAGCCTGCTGATGGCCGGTGCCTTCCTCGCCATCGGTGCCTGCCTGTCGGCGGCCACGCGCAACCAGGTGATCGCCTTCATCCTCACCGTGGTGGTCTGCTTCTTGATGATGCTGGCCGGCTTTCCGATGGTGATGGACACGGTGCGCGCGCTGTTCGGCAATGTCGTCGCCGACGCCGTCGCCCAACTCAGTTTCCTGACCCATTTCGGTGCCATCGCCAAGGGCGTCATCGACCTGCGCGACCTGCTGTTCTTCCTGCTGACCATCGGCTTCTGGCTGTATGCCTGCACCGTGGTCATTTCCCTGAAAAAGGCCGACTGAGGAGCGTTGTCCATGTCCGCATTCGACCGCAAGACCCTGACCGGCTCCAGCCTGGTGCTGATCGCCATCCTGTTCGTCGCCGCCGTGGTGCTGGGCGGCACACTGCTGCGCGGGGTTCGTCTCGATCTGACCGAAAACCGCCTGTACACGCTCTCCGACGGCACCCGCAAGGTGGTCGCCGGGTTGGAAGAGCCGATCAACCTGTACTTCTACTTCTCCGACTCGATGGCGCAGGACGCGCCGCAACTGCGCGCCTATGCCAACCGCGTGCGCGAGCTGCTGGAGGAACTCGCCAGCGTCTCGCGCGGCAAGGTGGCGTTGCAGGTCATCGACCCGCTGCCGTTCAGCGAGGACGAGGACCGCGCCAGCGGCTACGGCCTGCAGGGCGTGCCGGTCGGCAGCGGCGGGCAGAACCTGTATTTCGGCCTCGCCGGCGTCAACTCCACCGATGGCGTGGCGCTGATCCCGTTCTTCCAGCAGAACAAGGAAGCCTTCCTCGAATACGACGTGGTCAAGCTGATCTCCAGCCTCGGCGAGGCGGAGCGGCCGGTGGTCGGCCTGTTGTCGACGCTGGAAATGGGGCCGGGCTTCGATCCCTCGCTGGGCCGGGTCAACGAAGGCTGGGTGCTGCACGGCGAGCTGAACGGCCTGTTCGACGTGCGTAAGCTGGATCGCTCGCTGACCCGCATCGACGACGACATCCAGTTGCTGATGCTGGTGCATCCCAAGGACCTGGGTGCCGATGCGCTGTACGCCATCGACCAGTTCGTGCTGCGCGGCGGCCGCCTGCTGGTGCTGGTCGATCCGCATGCCGAGTCCGAGCAGCCCGGCCAGGGCGAGGATCCGATGGCGGCGGCGATGGGCAGCAAGGCGTCCGACCTGCCGCAACTGTTCGCCGCCTGGGGCGTCGATTTCGATCCCGGCGCGGTGGTGCTCGACGCGCAGGGCGCGTTGCAGATCCAGACCCGTGCCGACGCCGCGCCGATCCGCCATCTGGCGATCATCGGCCTGGACAGCGCCTATCTGAACCAGAACGACGTGATCTCCGCCCAATTGGGCAGCGTCAACATCTCCAGCGCCGGCCATTTCATGCAGCGCGAGGGCGCGAGTACGCAGATGGAGCCGTTGGCGCAGAGTTCCGGCAATGCCGCCGTGGTCAGCGCCGAGCGGGTCCGCTTCCTGCCCGATCCGGAATCGCTGTACGCCGATTTCTCGCCGACCGGCGAGCGCTACGTGCTGGCGGCGCGGCTGACCGGGCCGGTCAAGAGCGCTTTCCCCGAACGCGAAGGCGAGGGCCACCTCGCCGCCAGTGCCGAGGATGTCAACATCGTTCTGGTCGCCGACACCGACATCGCCAGTGATCGCCTGTGGGTCAACGTGCAGTCGTTCTTCGGCCAGCGCGTGGTCAACGCCTTTGCCGGCAATGGCGACTTCCTCATCAACGCGGTGGACAACCTGATCGGCAGTTCCGACCTGATCGCCGTGCGCACCCGCGCCAGCTCGCAGCGGCCGTTCACCACGGTCGACGCCCTGCGCCGCGCCGCCGACGAGCGCTTCCGCGCCAAGGAGCAGGAACTGCAAGCCGAATTGAGCGAGACCGAGCGCAAACTGGCCGAGCTGCAAAGCGCCCGCGGCGACCAGAACGCCCTGGTGCTGACGCCGGCGCAGCAGGCCGAGTTGCAGCGCTTCCAGGACCAGAAGCTGCGCATCCGCAAGGATCTGCGCCAGGTTCGCCGGCAACTGGATGCCGACATCCAGTCGCTGCAGGGCAAGCTGAAATTCCTCAACGTCGCCGGCATTCCGATCCTGATCACCCTGGGCGCGCTCGGCTTCGGTCTGTGGCGTCTGCGCCGGCGCAAGGAGAACGGACAATGAATTCGCGTCATCTGTTGATTCTGGCCGCAGCGGCGCTGCTGGCGGCCATCGTCGCCTACTGGACGCTGGGGGCGCGCGCGCCGCAGCAGGACGTAGCCGTGCAGGGCGCGTTGCTGCCGGGGTTGTCCGAGCGCCTCAACGACATCGACCGGGTGCAGTTGCGCGCTGCCGGCAACACCGTGCTGGCGACGCTGGAGCGCGACGACGACGGCTGGTCGCTGGCCGAGCGCGGCGGCTATCCGGCCGATGCCGGCAAGCTGCGCAGCCTGCTGCTGGGTCTGGCGCAGGCCAACCGGGTCGAAGCCAAGACCGCCAACCCGGCCCTGCACGCGCGCCTCGGCGTGGAGGACATCGCAGCCGCCGATGCCCACGGCATCGAGGTGGAGTTGTCCGGCGGCGGCGATCCGCTGCGCCTGATCATCGGCGAGAACAACACGCGCGCTGCCGGCACCTATGTCCGCCTCGGCGGCGAGGCGCAAAGCTGGCTGCTCGACCGCAACCTCGCCGTGGAGCGCAACCCGGTGGAATGGCTGCAACGCGAACTGGTCGCCATCCCGACCTCGCGCATCGAATCGGTGACGGTGACGCCGGCCGACTCCGCGCCGATCCGCATCGTTCGCGGTGAAGGTGCCGGTGCCGACTTCCGCCTCGCCGACCTGCCGCGCGGCCGCGAGCCGGCCAGCGAGTTCGTCGCCGACGCCACCGCCAGCCTGCTCGACGGCCTGCGCTTCGATGACGTGTTCGTCGACGATGGTGCCGAGCGCGACGGCCTGCGGGTGGCGCGCTTCGACACCGTCGAGGGCCTGACGCTGAATCTTCATGCCTGGCAGGACGAGGGCCGCACGCTGGCCCGTTTCCGGATCGAACTGGACGAGGACAAGGCGGCGCAGTGGGCCGCCACGCAGACCGAAGCCGACGATGCCGACGACGAGGCGGAGGCAGACGACGCGGACGCCGCGCCGAATGCCGCGACGCGCCTCGAAGCATTGCGCGCCGAGTTGGCCCGACTTGAGGCGCGCTTCGCCGGTCGCGTGTTCGCCCTGCCGGCGTTCAAGGCCGGCAATCTCGACCGCGATCTCGACGCCTATCTGAAGCCGAAGGATTGAGGCGCGGAGGATGAGCGCCAGCCCGCCGCCGGGCCTTTTTTCGCGCCTCGCGGCGGCGCTGGCGGCGCTGTACTGCGCCATTTCGGTGGCGCTGGGTGCCTACGCCGCCCACGTCGCCACCGAGCTCGCCGCGCAGCGGCTGGAGCGCGCCGCGCTGTATCTGTTCCTGCATGGCCTTGCCGTGCTGCATTTCTCCCGTGGCGCGGATGACTTCGCCCATCGCGCGCTGCTGACCGGCCTGCTGCTCGGCGCGGCGCTGTTCTGCGGCAGCCTGGCCGCTGCCGCGCTGCTGGGCTGGCCGACCCGCGCCGCGCCCTGGGGCGGCGGGCTGATGATCGCTTCCTGGCTGTTCGCCGGCCTCGTGATGCTGCGCCGCAATACGCCAGCGCATTGAGCCGGCGGTATAGTTCCGTCCCAGCCGGTTGTCGGTTCGACGCGAGTGGACTTGGGTCCGTCACGCGCGCGTCGAAGGGCAGCAAGCCGCGTTGCCGGCGGACGGGGCGGGAAGCCCCGTCGCAGCGTGGTCTAAAGCGCACCAGTCACCTCGGGAGGATCGTTGTCATGCTGTTGAGTCGCCTATGCGTCCCGCTTGCGCTGCTTGTCGCAAGCCCCATCACTGCGCTGGCCGATGCCGGCCAGGCCGATCCGCACCGGATCATCCAGTTCGTCAACGCGCCGCTGGGAGAGAAGGACTTCCAGGCCCCGTTCGCCGGCGAGAAGGCCGCCATCACGCTGCCGGCACCGGGGCTGAGGGCAGCGGGAACCATCACCTACGATGCCCAGGGCATCCCCACCGTCACCGCCGCCAGCGACGAGGACGCCGCCTGGCTGATGGGCTTTGCCCACGCCCGCGACCGCTTCTGGCAGATGGACACCCTGCGCCGCACCGCCAGCGGCACGCTGGCCGAACTGGTCGGCCAGCCGGCCCTGTCCAGCGATGTGCAACTGCGCACGCTCGGCCTGCGCCGCGCCGCCTGGGCCACCTGGGCGAAGATGTCCGACGAACTGCGCGCCCAGCTCAAGGCCTATTCCGATGGCGTCAACGCCTGGCTGGCGAGCAATCCGCTGCCGCTGGAATACGACGCGCTGAACCTCAGCTCGGCCGATCCGTGGACGCCGGTCGACTCCGCCGTGATCGGCAAGCTGCTCGCCTTCCAGCTCAGCTTCGACGATGAAACCGGCTACACCCTGCGTGCCGGTGCCTACCAGCAGGCCGGTGCCGCCGCCGGCTTCAACGGTGCCGCGCTGTTCTTCGAGGACACCCACCGCAGCGCGCCGCCCGACGGCCGCATCTCGATCCCGGACTTCTTCGCCCAGGCCAAGTCGGCGGCGGAAGGCAAGTCGATGGGCGAGATTCCGCAACTCGATGCCAATCAGATCAATTTGCTGCAGAACTACGTCGAGTCGATCAGCGGCACGCCGATCCTGGCCCGCCAGCTCAATCGCCGCGAGGACCGCGCCGGCAGCAACTGGTGGATGGTGGCCGGCGAGCACACCGCCTCCGGCGCGCCGATCCTGGCCAACGACCCGCACTTGGGCATGGACGTGCCGATGCTGTTCCACGAAGGCCACGTCATCTCCAACGACCCGCGCTATCCGGCACCGATGAACACCGTCGGCTCGGTGGCACCGGGCACGCCGTGGCCGATCCTCGGCTGCAACATCGACCTGTGCTGGGGCCTGACCACCAACTCGCTGGACGTGACCGACGCCTATTTCGAGTCGTTCGTGTTCAACAGCTACGGCCTGCCCACGCACACCCGCCACAACACCGGCATCGAACCGGTGCTGTGGGTGTTCCAGAGCTTCTTCGCCAACAACCCCGCCGCCGGCGCGCCGGACAGCGTGGGCCGGGTCAACTCCATCGGCTACACCAACGGCGGCATCACGATCATCGTGCCGCGCCGCAACAACGGCCCGGTGGTGTCGATCGACACCGCCAACCGTTCCGGTGTCACCTTCCAGTACGCCGGTTGGGGCCCGACGATGGAGCTGGAGGCGTTCCGCAAGGTCAACCGCGCCACCAACCTCGACGAGTTCCGCGCAGCGCTCGACAGCTTCGATGTCGGCTCGCAGAACTTCGGCTATGCCGACTACGAGGGCAACATCGCCTACTTCGTCTCCGCCGAGGCACCGATCCGCGAGGATCTCAACGCCGGCACGGTGACCGGCTCGCCGCCGTACCTGGTGCGCAACGGCTTCGGCGGCAACGAGTGGCTGCCGGCGACCAACCGCTATCCGAACCAGGCGCTGCCGTATGAAATCCTCTCGCCGGAGGAGATGCCGTACACGGTCAACCCGGCGCAGGGCTACATCGCCAACGCCAACAACGACCCGGTCGGCACCACGCTGGACAACAACCCGCTCAACCAGCTTCGCGACAGCGGCGGCCTGCTGTACTACGCGCCGGGTCACAGCGCCTACCGCATCGGTCGCATCGACCGCGAACTGCAAAAGCTGATCGCCCGCGGCAACATCACCGTGCAGGACATGATGGTGCTGCAGGCCAACAACCAGATGCTCGATGCCGAGCTGATCGCGCCGCACCTGATCCAGGCCTTCGACAACGCGCCGTCCTGCGCCGTGGCCCAGGACGAGGGCGTCGCCGAGGCCATCGGGTACCTGCGCGACTGGGACTACTCGACGCCGACCGGCATCCAGCAGGGCTTCGACCCGTTCGACAACCCGTTCAACCTGCAGCCGCCCAGCGAAACCGAAATCGCGCACAGCATCGCCGCCACGCTGTATTCGGTCTGGCGCGGCCAGGCGATCAAGAACACCATCGACGCCACGCTGAGCCAGGTCGGCCTGGGCAGCTACCTGCCCGGCTCGCGCGAGGCGCTGGTCGCCCTGCAACACCAGCTCGACGTGTTCGAGACGCAGCAGGGCGTCGGTGTTTCCGGCCTGAACTTCTTCCGCGCCGGTGTGCCGGCGGCGATGCCGGCGGCCGAGCGCCGCGACTGCATCCTGCTGGGCGCGATGCGGCAGTCGCTCGACCTGCTGGCCGGTGACCGCTTCGCCGCCGCCTTCGGCAACTCCACCGACCTGTCCACCTATCGCTGGGGCCGCCTGCACCGCATCGTCTTCGATCACCTGCTGGGCAGCGAGCTGAGCATCCCGAGCCAGCGCCAAGGCGTCGATGTGTTCCCGTTCGTCAACGTCGGCCCAGGCCTGCCGGGCGTCGCCCGCTCCGGCGGCTTCGACGTGGTGGATGCGTCCGGTCACGGCACGCGTGCGGATTCCTCCAACGGTTTCACCTTCGGCAGCGGTCCGATCCGTCGCTTCATCGGCGAGATGACCAGTCCGCCGACCTTGCTGCAGGCGGCACCGGGCGGCCAGAGCGGTGACATCCGCCAGGGCGCGGCCTACATCAGCCAACTGCCGCTGTGGCTGGTGAACGGCTACAAGCCGCTGGTGATCGACCAGGCGGCCTCGGCCAACGGTGCGGTGGCGGAGATCAACTTCACGCCGCGCTGAAGTCCAGGCGATGCGCGGGCAGCATCGCCCGCGCGCAGTGGTCGAGGACAGGGCGGGTTTTCCCGCCCTGTCCCGTTTGCAGGAGGCGTCGCAGCACGGGAGCGGAGCATGGCGCGAGGATTCGACATCGAGGCCGCCGCCCGGCATCTGCGCCGGGCCGATCCGGCGCTGGCCAGTTGGATGCGGCGGGTGCCGGCGGTGAGTGCGGAAGCCGGTTGGCGTCGGCCGCTGAACGTGGTCGATGCGCTTTCCCGCTCGATCCTCTACCAGCAGCTATCCGGCAAGGCTGCGGCCACCATCGTCGGTCGCGTCGAACAGGCGGTGCAAAGCGCGCGCCTGGACGCGGCGGCGCTGGCGCGGATCGACGATGACGCGCTGCGCGCCTGCGGCGTGTCCGGCAACAAGGCGCGCGCCCTGCGCGATCTGCAATCGCATGCCGAGCGTGGCCTGCTGCCCGATGCCCGGGCGATGGCGCGGATGGACGACGAGGCGATCATCGCCGCGCTCACCGCAGTGCGCGGCATCGGCCGCTGGACGGTGCAGATGCTGCTGATGTTCCGGCTCGGCCGGCCGGACCAGTTGCCGGTCGACGATCTCGGCGTGCGCAAGGGCCTGCAATGCGTCGACGCGCTGGAAACGCTGCCCGGCGCGCGCGAACTGGCGCAGCGCGGTGAAATCTGGGGGCCGTATCGCACCCTGGCCAGCCTCTATCTGTGGCGCGTCGCCGACGCCGGCAACCGCACCGCCACGCCGACCCCGCGTTCGCAGGACTGAAGCGTGCCGCACAGCGCAGCTTGATCTAGTCCAGTTCACCGCCTTCGGCAATGAAGCTCCCGGTCGCCCTACAGCAACCGGCTTTTTGCTTTTACCGATTCCCAATTCCCAATTCCCGATTCCCGATCCCCACACGAACGCCAGCACCAATGCCAGGGCTCGTAGACCACGCCGTGCGGATTGTCGCGCGGGTAGCTCATGCGGAAACCGAATTCGCCGCCGTGACGGCTCAGCCAGGCGAAGGCGGCGGTGCGCTCGAAGGACTCCTCGGCCGGCGGTTCGCCCGGCGTGCCGATGTCCAGCGCGCAGCCGCCGTGGTGCTCGGAGAAGCCCGGCGCGGCGTTGACCCGCAGGATGGCGTCCAAAGTCAGGCCGCGCGCCAGTTTGCGCTCGAAGATGCCGAACTGGTAGGCGTGGCTGCGGTAGCCGGAGATCGCTTCCAGCGCGATGCCCTGCGCCTGCGCCGCCGCGCGCAGGTGCGCCCAGGCCTGGGCGGCCGGCGCGGCCAGCCACAGCGGTCGCGCGTAGCGGTCGCGTCCGGCGCAGGCAAGCCGGGTCGGCTCGGCGATCGCTGCCAGGCCGGTGCGCGCTGCATAGTCGGCATCCACGCCGAGCCGTTGCAGCAGCGCCGCCATGCCGTGCAGCGGGCGCGCGCGCGGCGCGTCCCGCGCGTTGCGGCACAGTTCGGCGAGATCGTCCGCCGGCAATGGTTCGCGGCGCAGCATCGTCAGCGTCTCGCCGCGTTGCACGGCGAGGAAGCGGCCATCGCGCTTGCGGCGGATCAGCCACTGCCCGCGTGCCAGCCGGCGCGCATCGGCACCGGCGCGCGCCCGCGCCAGTCCGGCGGGCAGGCGTTCCAGCGTTTCCGAGTTGATCAGATCCCGACTCACGGGCGGATTCTAGCCCGGCTCAGCGTGCTGCCCGGCTGCCTTGCCCAAGCGCATCGAGCAGCGCCTGCGGCTGGCGCAGGCTGAGCAACAGCAGGCGACCGCCGCGTTCGGGCAGGGCCAGCACGCGACGGGTCGAGGTCAGCACGCAGAACGCCCGCTGGCGCAGGCTGCGCAGGCGGAAATGGCCGGCGTGGAAGCCGGGCAGGCCGATGCCATTGGTCCTGATCAGCGGTCGCCATTCGCTGCGCTCGGCGAGGTCGACGATGCGTGCTGCGGCGAGGTCGAGGTCGCTGATGGCGATGCGCTGCCGATACCAGGCCACGCGCAGGGTCAGCGCGCTGTCGTCCAGTTCCGCCGTGGCGCGGTCGCCGCTGCGTTGCAGGATCAGCGCCAGCGGCAAGCAGATGGCCAGCGTCATCAGCAGGGCGAACAGCAGGGTCATTCCCTTGCTGTCGGCCAGCAGCCGCAGCTGGGTCGACTCGGTGGTGGCGTAGCCGACGCTGACCGAGATCACCACCACCAGCAGCGGCAAGCCGAAGCACAGCGTCCACAGCCAGAATCGCGACTTGCCGCTCAAGGGTTCGATGTCGAAACGTTTGCTCGTGGTCATGGCTCGGGTTCTCGCCGGGGCGGTTCGTTGCTTGGCGTGGCGTCGGTCTTCAGCCGTCCGGCGCGGCGCAGCGCGTCGCGCAACACGTATTCGATCTGGCCGTTGAGCGAGCGCAACTCGTCATCGGCCCAGCGCTGGAGGGCTTCCAGCACCCGGGCATTGATGCGCAGCGCAAAGGCCTTGCGGGCGTTCACGGCCATTCAGTGCAGCGAGCCGGTGTTCACGACCGGCTGCGTCGCCCGGTCCGAACACAGCACCACCAGCAGGTTGCTGACCATGACCGCCTTGCGCTCTTCGTCCAGTTCCACCACGCCTTTCGCGCGCAACTGCTCCAGCGCCATCTCGACCATGCTGACCGCACCCTCGACGATGCGCGCGCGGGCGGCGATGATCGCCCCGGCCTGTTGGCGTTGCAGCATTGCCTGGGCGATTTCCGGCGCATAGGCGAGGTGGCTGATACGCGCCTCGATCACGTCCACGCCGGCCGGCGCCAAGCGTTCGTCGAGCTGTTCCTTGAGGTGCTGGGAAATTTCGCTGGGATGGCTGCGCAGCGAGATCTGGCCGTCCTCGTGGGCATCGTAGGGATAGCTGGTGGCCATCGCCCGCAGCGCCGACTCCGACTGCACGTGGACGAAGCTCTCGTAATCGTCGACGTTGAACACCGCCTCGGCGGAATCCACCACCTTCCACACCACCACGGCGGCGATCTCGATCGGGCTGCCTTCCAGTTCGTTGACCTTGAGCCGCCCGCTCTCGAAGTTGCGCACCCGCAGCGACACCTTGCGCGTGCTGTAGAACGGGTTGTTCCAGCGCAGCCCCTGTTCCTTGACCGTGCCGACGTACTTGCCGAACAGGCTGAGCACCGCGGCCTGGTTGGGCTCCACCATGTAGAAACCGCCCAGGCAGATGGCCGAGGCGATCAGTGCCAGTCCGCCGAGGATCTTCAGCGGCGGCGGCCCGGCGACGATCAGCGCCAGCGAGCCGATGAGGGCCGCCAGAACCACCAGCAAGGTGGCGATGCCGGGCCGGGAAGTGATGTCATGTTCTTTCATGGAAGCGCTCCACGCTTGGGGGAATGAAGAACGGCGAAGGGGCCGATGTGCGGCCGAATGTCGCACATGCAGTCAGGATGATATCAGAGTGATATGTGTGACATCGGTGTTTTCGTGATCGCCGGATGCCGACCGCCCGCGCGCTGCGCGTTGCCCCGTTGCGGCCAGGATGATTGACCGGAACTTTGTCGGCAACGTATGATGGCGCGCTTATGTCCGGCGTCTTGCCAGAATCGGTGGATGTTTGGCGGGCAGCGCTGGCCGGTCGCCTGTACGAGGGCCGTGCGCCGTTGGCGCGTTTCCGGCGGCTGCTGCCGAGCCTCAACGACGATGACGGCGATTGCGCCTTCCGCATCGTCTTCTCGCGCGAGGCATCGGGGCAGGCGCTGGTCCGCGTCGAGGCCGAGGCCGGGTTGCCGCTTCAGTGTCAGCGCAGTCTGGAAAGGTTCGTCCTGCCGGTGCGGATCGAGCAGACCCTCGGCCTGCTGCGCAACGAGGCCGAGCAGGCGGCGCTGCCGCCGGACGTGGAGCCCGTGCTGGCACCGGCGGACGGCATGCTCGACCCGCTGGACCTGGTGGAGGACGAGTTGATCCTCGCCCTGCCGGTGATGCCGGTGGCACCCGGGTCGCTGCCGGTGGAACAGGCGTTCGGCGACGGCATCGAGCCGGAGCCGGCGCAGCCCAATCCGTTTGCGGCGCTGGCGGCGCTGAAGTCGCCGCGCCGGTAGCGTTCCGGGAACATCCCGCGGCCCGGAAGGCCATGGGAGTCCGCCGCAAGGCGGCAGGCCGGGCCGGCGTCCAGGAAGGGCGCGGCAGTGGTCGTCAAGAGTCGCGTTTTCAACGTTTGGAGCAATCCCATGGCTGTTCAGAAGTCCCGAGTCACCCCGTCCCGTCGCGGCCAGCGCCGTTCGCACGACGCCCTGTCGGCCAAGCAGTTGTCGATCGACCCGACCTCGGGCGAGACGCACCTGCGCCACCACGTCACCAAGGACGGCTACTACCGCGGCAAGAAGGTCATCGAGACCCGCAGCGCGGTGGTTGACGAAGACTGAAGCCCGACGCGCGGCCGTCGCGCCGCGCACGGCATCACCGGCTGATCCGGGGCCGACTGGCTCCGCTCATCGGCCGAGGGCGGCGTCGCCTCGCCGCTTGCAGGAGATCGCATGAGTCCGCAGACCTACGCCCGCGTCATCGGCACCGGCAGCGCCCTGCCGGAACGTGTGGTCACCAACGAGGAACTGGCGCGCACGGTCGACACCAGCGACCAGTGGATCCGCGAGCGGACCGGCATCCGGCAGCGCCATATCGCCGCCGAGGGGCAGACCACCGGCGACCTCGCCTTCGATGCCGCGACGCGCGCGCTGGAAGCTGCCGGTGTTCAGGCCAGCGAACTGGACCTGATCGTGCTCGGCACGACCACGCCGGACCTGATCTTTCCGTCCACCGCCTGCCTGCTGCAACACCGGCTGGGCGCCAACGGCTGCACCGCTTTTGACGTCAACGCCGCCTGCTCGGGCTTCATGTTCGCGCTTGGCGTGGCCGACAAGTTCATCCGCAGCGGCAGCGTGCGCACCGCGCTGGTGGTCGGTGCCGAGACGCTGACCCGCCTGCTCGACTGGGACGATCGCAACACTTGCGTGCTGTTCGGCGATGGTGCCGGAGCGGTGGTGCTGCGCGCCGACAACCGGCCCGGCATCCTGTCCACCCATCTGCACGCCGATGGCGCGTTCAAGCCGCTGCTGTACACGCCGGTCGGCGTCTCCAGCGGTTTCCGCGACGAAAAGAACCACGGCATGCGCGTGCTGATGACCGGCAACGAGGTGTTCAAGGTCGCCGTGAAGACGCTCGATGCGGTGGTCGAGGAAACCCTCACCGCCAACGGCCTGGACAAGTCCGACCTCGACTGGCTGATCCCGCACCAAGCCAACCTGCGCATCATCACGGCCACCGCCAGGCGGCTGGCGATGCCGATGGACCGGGTCATCGTCACCGTCGACCGGCACGGCAATACCTCTGCCGCCTCGGTGCCGCTGGCGCTGGACGAGGCGGTGCGCTCGGGCAAGGTCAAGGAAGGTGAATTGCTGCTGCTGGAGGCCTTCGGCGGCGGCTTCACCTGGGGCTCGGCGCTGATCCGTTACTGAGCGCGACGGCGCTTCGCCGCCGGCCGGCGTCCGCTGCACCCTACGCCCCGGTACAGACGATTCGCGGCTGGCTGCCTTATCATCGCCGCCCTTTCCGGTTGGGCAAGTCATGACACATTCGCTGGCATTCGTCTTTCCAGGCCAGGGCTCGCAGTCGCCGGGCATGCTGGCCGAACTCGCCGCTCGCGATGCGCTGGTGCGCGCCGCTTTCGACGAGGCTTCGGAAGGTGCCGGCGTCGACCTGTGGACGCTGGCCGCCGGTGAAGGCCCGGAAGGCATGCTCGACCGCACCGAATACACCCAGCCGGCCCTGTTGGCGGCCGGCATCGGGGTGTGGCGGTTGTGGCAGGCGCAGGGCGGGGCGACGCCGCAGGCGCTGGCCGGACACAGCCTGGGCGAATACACCGCCCTGGTCGCCGCCGGCGCGCTGAGCCTGCGTGATGGCGCGCATCTGGTGCGCCTGCGCGGCCAGTTGATGCAGGACGCCGCCCCGGCCGGGGTCGGCGCGATGGCGGCGGTGATCGGTGCCGACGAGGCGCTGCTGGCCGAGGTCTGCGAGCAGGCATCGGAAAGCCAGTCGGTGGTGATGGCCAATTTCAACGCGCCGGGGCAGATCGTCATCGGTGGCCATGCCGAGGCGGTGGATCGGGCGCTGGCGGCGCTGGCCGAACGCGGCGTGCGCAAGGCGGTGAAGCTGGCGGTGAGCGTGCCTTCGCACACGCCGCTGATGCGCGAGGCGGCCAATCGGCTGGCGGCGGCCATCGCCGGGCTGGATTGGCACCTGCCGGCGCTGCCGGTGGTGCAGAACGTCGACGCCGTCGTCCATCCAGACATCGCGGCGATCCAGGACGCGCTGGTGCGGCAGTTGTACCTGCCGGTGCGCTGGACCGCCTGCATCGAGGCGCTGACGGCGCGCGGCATCAGCCGGATCGGCGAGTGCGGGCCGGGCAAGGTGCTCAGCGGCCTGACGAGGCGGATCGACAAATCACTGGACGCGCGCCCGCTCGGCAGCGTGGCGGATTTCGAAGCGGCGCGGGAGGCCTGGGCATGAGCGATCTTCCCTTGCAGGGCGATGTCGCCCTGGTCACCGGGGCCAGCCGTGGCATCGGCGCGGCGGTGGCCGACCAACTGGCCGCGCTCGGCGCACGGGTCATCGGCACGGCGACCAGCGAATCCGGCGCGCAGGCGATCGACGCGCGGCTGGCCGCCTCGGGCGGTGCCGGCCGCGTGCTCGACGTGACCGATGGTGCCGCCGTGGAAGCGCTGATCGACGAGGTCGGCAAGACCTTCGGCGGCATCGCCATCCTGGTCAACAACGCCGGCATCACCCGCGACCAACTGCTGATGCGGCTCAAGGAGGAGGATTGGCAGGCGGTGATCGACGCCAATCTCGGCGGCGTCTACCGCGCCTGCCGCGCCGTGCTGCGCGGCATGATGAAGGCGCGCCGCGGACGCATCGTCAACATCGCTTCGGTGATCGGCCTGACCGGCAATCCCGGGCAGACCAACTACGCCGCCGCCAAGGCCGGCATCATCGGCTTCGGCAAGTCGCTGGCGCAGGAAATCGGCAGTCGCGGCATCACCGTCAACACCGTCGCGCCGGGTTTCATCGACACCGACATGACCCGCGCCATGCCGGAAGCCGCGCGCGAGGCACTGCTCGGCCGCATCGCCCTGGGCCGGCTCGGCGAGCCGGCCGACATCGCCCGCGCCGTCGCCTTCCTGGTCGGACCGGGCGCGGCCTACATCACCGGCGAGACCCTGCACGTCAACGGAGGCATGTACATGCCCTGAGCGTCCTGCCAACCCAGTGCCGGCGTTACCCTCAGGCGGGATTTCCCACTACACTAGGGACTCCACGCAGCAGGGGCGCCGGTTTGCCGGCACGGATACCACCGGGTCGCCATGGCGGCGGCCCGGGTCACGCGTCGCGAGGCGGCGCGGTTAACACCCAACACAGTCCGGGAGGTTGTAAACCCAATGAGCAGCATCGAAGAGCGCGTCAAGAAAATCGTTGTCGAACAACTGGGCGCCAAGGAAGAGGACGTCACCCCCAACGCCAATTTCGTCGATGATCTCGGCGCCGACTCGCTGGATACCGTGGAACTGGTGATGGCGCTGGAAGAGGAATTCGAGTGCGAGATTCCGGACGAGGAAGCCGAGAAGATCACCAGCGTCCAGCAGGCCATCGACTACGTCAGGGCGCACGTCAAGGGCTGATCCGCCCGCGCGCCGCAAGCCGGGGCCGTGCCTTGGGCGCGGCCCTTGGTGTTTTCGGGCGGGAGGGCGCGCGGCCACTCGCGTCCGCCTTGCCGGCCCCGGCCGGCCGCGCCGGTGTCGCCGGGCGACGCCATCCGTTTCTGCGGCGATCCGCCGGCCTTCGCGGCCCCCGCCGACCGCCCACGTTCCCACGCAGAGGAGCCGTCCATGAGCAAGCGCCGCGTCGTCGTCACCGGGCTGGGAATCGTCTCGCCGGTCGGCAATACCCTTGCCAGCGCCTGGGACAGCATCGTCAACGGCCGTTCCGGCATCGGCCCGGTCACCCATTTCGATGCCAGCCAGTTCGCCACCCGCATCGCCGGACAGGTGCGCGATTTCGATCCCACCCAATGGATCGCCGCCAAGGACGCGCGCAAGATGGACGAGTTCATCCATTACGGCGTGGCCGCCTCGTTCATGGCGATGGATGACGCCGGGCTGCAAGTGACCGAGGCCAATGCCTAGCGCATCGGTGTCATCGTCGGTTCCGGCATCGGCGGCATCCTCGGCATCGAGGAGCAGACGGCGAAATACCTCGAAGGCGGGCCGCGCAAGATTTCCCCGTTCTACGTGCCGAGCACCATCATCAACATGCTGCCCGGCCAGATCAGCATCATGAAGGGCCTGAAAGGGCCGAACTTCTCCGCCGTTTCCGCCTGCGCCACCGCCAACCATTCCATCGGCACGGCGATGCGGATGATCCAGTACGGCGACGCCGACGTGATGATCGCCGGCGGTGCCGAGCGCGGTTCCTCGCCGACGTCGATGGGCGGCTTCTGCTCGATGAAGGCGATGTCGACCCGTAACGACGAGCCGACCCGCGCCTCGCGCCCCTGGGACAAGGACCGCGACGGCTTCGTGCTCGGCGACGGTGCCGGCATCCTGGTGTTGGAGGAATACGAGTCGGCCAAGGCACGCGGCGCGCGCATCTACTGCGAACTGGCCGGCTTCGGTGCCAGTTCCGACGCCTACCACATGACCGCGCCGGCGGAGAGCGGCGAGGGCGCGGCGCGCTGCATGGTCGCCGCCCTGCGCGATGCCGGCGTCGCCGCCGACGGCGTCGACTACCTCAACGCCCATGGCACCTCGACGCCGCTGGGCGACCTCGGCGAAACCCTGGCGCTGAAGCGCGCGCTGGGCGATCACGCCTACAAGGTGATGGTCAGCTCGACCAAGTCGATGACCGGCCACCTGCTGGGTGCCGCCGGCGGCGTCGAGGCGATCTTCTCGGTGCTGGCCCTGCACCATGGGGTGATCCCGCCGACCATCAACCTGGATCAGCCGGGCGAGG
>JBAYTD010000050.1:0-18352 GCA_041675805.1 Lysobacteraceae bacterium | reverse complement strand
GCTGCCGCGCGGCGTCGCGCACGATCACGCCTTCGAGGTAGTCGAAGCGGCCGGTCAGGGTGCGCACCAGGGCGACGCGCAGGCTGAAGCCGGCGTTGGCGCGCGGCGAGTCGATGCGGTGTTCGGAAAGCGGCGTGCCGGCCACGGTGATCGCCCAAGGCGACGCCGACAACAGGGCCAGGAAGGCCAGGAGGCCGCCCCGCATCTCCGCTAGGGCGACCAGAACGCGGCCAACGAGGCCACGCCGGGTTCCAGCTCGCCCTCCTCCGGCAGGGTCAGCACGGCGACGCCGGCCGGCGGCATGCCGCGATGATCGCTGCTGCGGCCGGTGGCGAGCAGGGCGACCAGGCTTTCCAGCCCCGGGTTGTGGCCGACCAGCAACAGGTCGCCGAGGCCGGCATGACCATCGATGATGTCGATCAGCTCGCCGGGAGTGGCACCGTAGACGCGGGCGTCGTAGTCGGTCTCGATGACGCCCAGCCGGGCGGTGACGCGTTCCAGCGTCTGCCGGGTGCGCCGCGCCGGCGAGCAGATGATCCGCGCCGGCGGTGCCTGCTCGGCCAGCCAGTGGCCGGCGGAATCGGCTTCCTCGATGCCGCGCGCGGACAGCGGCCGCTCGGCGTCATCTTCGCCCCAAGCGGCGGACTCGGCGTGGGCGTGCCGCAGCAGGATCAGTCGACGCGTGGCGTTCATTGGGCGGGTTCCGTGATCGGTTTGATGGGCAGGTCGGTGCGCGTCCAGGCCCCGGGATAGGCCGGCGGCAGGCTGATGGCGGCATCCAGCAGCGCCGAGCCGACGCCAGCGTAACGCAGGTTGATGCTGCCGGCAGGCTGGCCGTCGGCGCTCCAGTCGACGATCCACGGGCACAGCGGGCAGTGCGGGCGAAAACCCGTCAGGCTGACGTTGCCGCCGGCAAAGCTGCCCAGATCGCCGACCAGCCAGCGCGGCTGGCCGCCGTTGTCGTAGATGAAGGCACCGAAGAACTCCAGCGGGCTGCCGACATCCAGGCTCTCGATGGCCAGGCCCCAGCCGGATTGCCCGTCGTTGAACCAGGTCTGCGTGTGGTTGGGCGAGCCGCTCGGGAGGCCGGCCGACTTGACCTGCTCGATGCCCTGGCTGCCATCGGCCAGCGTCCACGCCAGCAGCAGGGTGTCGGCGTCCGCCTGGCCGACCCAGGCGCGACCGACGCGCTCGCCCTGCGGGGCAAAGCCGAACGGCGCGGCGGTGTTGGTGAAGCGGCGCAGGTCGACCTCGCCGGCACCCTCGACGATCTCGCCCTGCAACGTGTACCAGACCGGCGTGCGATCACGCAGGCCGGTGTACCAGGCGCCGCCGAACAGCTCGCGGCGCGGCCGCGCGTTGACGGCACCGAGCCGGTAGGCGAAATTGGCAACGCCGTTGCCGTCGCGCTGCGGGTTGAAGTACAGGCCCTGATGGCGTGCAAGGGCGGGAACCGGCGGCGGCGGATCGATGAACGGCCCCGAATACACGACGCACTGCGCATCCACCTCGGCATCGACCACGGCGGCGCGCACGGCGGACTGCGCGGCGGTCGAGGCGGTGCCCAGGTAATCGACGCCCAGCGGGCTGCCGCAGGCAGCGTCGGCGGGCACGCTCAGCGGCAGGGTCAGTTCCACCGAAGCGCCCGGGGCCAGCGCCGGCACGGCCTGCACCGCCTGCGTCAGCAGCGCCAGCGAGCGCGTCGCCGGCTGCGCATCGGGAGCGAACAGGCACACGGAACTGGCCGGCGCGACGATGACCGGGTCGGTGTTGCAAGTCAGGTCGAAGGCGACGTCGCCGCCGCGGTTGGCGATGCCGACGGTGGGGAAGCCGGCACCGGCGGTGACCGGCGTGTTGCGGTACTGGTAGGCGACTTCGCCGCTGACCTCGTAGGCGATGGCCTGGAAGTCGAAATCACCGCTCGGCGAGCCCCCGCTCCAGCTCTGCATGCGCGTCCAGGAGAACACGTGGCAGCCCTGCGCGCCGCCGCTCGCCGCCGGACGCGGGCACTGGGCGAAATGGCGATAACGCAGGCCGGCACCGTTGGCCGGCATGCTGCCGCTGCCCGGCACCACCATGTCGAAATGGTAGGGTCGCAGTTGCGGGCCGCGCGCGCCCTGGCTGTAGTCGGCATCGCAGAACGGCGAGTAGTCGCCGCCGCTTTCCGCCGCGTCGAACGACACATAGCCATTGGTCGACATCACCGCCTCGACGTGGCGCTCGCCATACAGCGCAAAGCCGTTGCCGCCGAGGCTGATCACGCTGCTGCGGGCGTCATCGAGCGGACCGTAGGTATTGCCGTTGCCGACCGAGGTGGTCAGCGCCGGCGTCGCATGGGCACCGCTGACCAGGTCGATCCAGCCGTGGGCGCAATGCCCGGCCTGGGTGCTGCTGCCGGTATGGCCGTCGCTGGACGGGCCGAACGGCAGCGCGCTGGCGCTGGCGGCAAACAACGCGTGACCGGCCGGCTGCGCGGCGTCGCCGCTGTTGCGCAGTCGCAGGCGCTGCTGCCAGAGCTCGCCGGGATCGATGCGGCCATTGTTGTTGCCCGACGCGCTGGCCTGGGTCGGTGTACCGATTGGCTCCGCCTCGATGCGCGGGCCGCGCACCTGCAAGGTCCGTGTCTGCCCGCCGCTGCGGCCCTCGGCGTCGATCACGCGCACCGCCACCGACAGCGCGCCGGCCTTCGGGAAGCGCGCCTGGATGCGATTGGCGGCGCTGCGCCGATCCACGTTGCCATCGCCATCGAGATCCCATTCGTACACATACGGCGTGCTGCCGCCGCTGGCTGCGGCCTCGAAACTGACCACGTCGTCCGGCCCCGGCGGGCTGTCGAAGGCGGCCGATGACAGGCTGACGCCGTCCAGGCTGCCGCCGCCGGCATCGACGTACTGCACGCCGGTGCCATTGGGGTCCAGCCAGTCGCGCAGGCGGGTGGCCGGGGTGCCGGCACCGTCCCAGGCCGCCGACAGGCGCCCGTAGAAATCGTTGACGCTGTTGCCGCAGCCGGCCTCGCCGCCGCTGAGCACGCCGATCAGCCGGCCCTGCTGGTCCCACAGACCGGAGCCGGACGAACCGCCCTCGGTGGTGCCGACATCCCAGGCGAGGATGTGCCAGTAGCGGTTGCCGCCGAGGCCGCCGACCGAACCATCGCGCAGCAGCGGCGACTGGTTGTCCAGCGCAATGCGCTTCTCGTGGCCCTGCGGGTGATGGATGCTGGCGGTGGCGGTCGGGATGGTGTCGCGACGATCCCAGCCGGTGGCGCGCGCCTGCGCCGCCGGCGGCACCGCGACATCAAGCTGGACCACGGTGAAATCGCTGCCGACATGCGTCGCCAGCAGGCTCGCCCCGCTCTGCGAAGCCAGCGAATTGCCGGCGCGCGGCAGCGACACGCCGCTGGCGCTGCTGCCCGGCGTGCGGCAGGTGGGGCTTTCATAGCCCCAGTACAACACCATGCTGCGCGCCTCGGCGGCCGTGCTGACGCAGTGGTTGGCGGTGGTCAGCAGACGGTCGTTGCTGTAGCTGGCATCGGCGGTCAGTTGGCCGGTGCAGACATAGGTGCTGCCGCCGGTCTGGAACGAGTACTGCGCCACCGACGCCGCCTGCTCGCGCCAGGCATCGCCCTGCGGGCAGGCGATATCGACGTTGCAACTGCCGGACTTCTGCATGGCGGCGTCGCCGCCGGCGGGATCGACCACGCCGCGATAGGCACGACCGACCCGCGCCAGTTGCAACTGCACCGCCTTGCGCTGCGCCGCCGGCACGTGCAGCGTCAGCAGCGCCGCTTCGCCGGCCAGCAACGGCGTGTAGAACTCGCCATAGGCGCGGTTGTCGGCCATGCCGAACGGGCCGATGGCCTCGCTGCCATCGCCATTGGCGATCAGCAGGCTGGCCCCCTCGGGCAGGTGGAAACGGGAGAAGGAAAAGTCCATCGCCAGGCCGCCGGGCGCTTCGACCCGCAGCTGCCACTGCCAATCGCCATCGGCCAGCCGCGTCCACTCGCCGGCCGACAGATCGATGCCCTTCAGCTCGGTCTGCACGCCGATCCGACGCGGCCCGAACGGCTTGTCGACGGCGTCCTCGGCCAGCAACTTGCCGCGATCCAGCATCGGCAGGCGCAGGCCATGATCGGCCGACCACTGCGGCAGATCGGTCCGCGTCGGCGACCCCGCCAACGCCACGCCCATCGCCAACGCCAGCGCCCCGCCACACGGCCACACGATCAGCCTGCGCATCATCATTTCTCCTCGACTTGCCGCTCGATTCATCAGCGCCCGAGCATACACCGCGCCGCGCCGCCGTTTGTGGCTGCCGCATCAATGTCCCGCCCTCGGCCAGCAGTCATTCCCCCCGCCCGTTTGCGGCGACAATGCCCCTTCGCCCACCAATCACCAATCAACCAATAACGAACAACGAACCAATGATCGACATCGGTGTAAACCTGACCCACGACAGCTTCGACCACGACCGCGACGCGGTGCTGCAACGCGCCCGCGATGCCGGGGTGACGCGGATGATCGTCACCGGCGCCAGCCGCGAGCATTCGCCCCAGGCGCTGGAACTGGCGCGGGCGCATCCGGGCGTGCTGTACGCCACCGCCGGCGTGCATCCGCACCATGCCAGCGAATACAGCGACGAATGCGATGCGGAAATGCGCGCCCTGCACGCGCATCCGCAAGTGGTCGCGGTGGGCGAATGCGGACTGGACTATTTCCGCGACTTCTCGCCACGCCCGGCGCAACGCCGCGCCTTCGAGATGCAGTTGCAGATCGCGATCGACAGCGGCAAGCCGCTGTTCCTGCACCAGCGCGACGCCCATGACGATTTCGTCGCCATCATGAAGAACGTCGAAGGCCGCATCGGCCGCGCCGT
Source organism: Lysobacteraceae bacterium (assembly GCA_041675805.1). Lineage (GTDB taxonomy): Bacteria > Pseudomonadota > Gammaproteobacteria > Xanthomonadales > Xanthomonadaceae > JANNWF01. The sequence goes on along the minus strand of JBAYTD010000050.1, from coordinate 13,480 downwards.
GGTGCACTGTTTCACCGGCGGCCGGCGCGAACTGTTCGACTGCCTGGACCGCGACTGGTACATCGGCATCACCGGCTGGCTCTGCGACGAGCGGCGCGGCGCGCACCTGCGCGAACTGGTGAAGAACATCCCGGCCAACCGGCTGATGATCGAAACCGACTCGCCCTATCTGCTGCCGCGCACACTGAAGCCGATGCCGAAGGATCGCCGCAACGAACCGATGCACCTGCGCCACATCGCCGAGGAACTGGCGCGCGACCGCGGCGAAACGCTGGAAACGGTGATGGCCGACACCACCGCGACGGCGCGCGAGTTCTTCGGCCTCGACTGAAACGGTCTTGCGACAATCGGCGCGACGGCGGCGGGCCTGGCCCGGCCGCCGTGCGCGATGATCGTCGATCAGGCGGAGATCGCCAGCTTCTCGCGGTGGTACAGGCGCGAGGCGATGAACCACAGCAGCGCGCCCAGGGCCAGGCCGGCTCCGAGATAAACGCTCCATTCCATCGCGCTGGGCGGCTCGGCGCGGACGATGCGGATGATCATCTGGTTGGTGGCCAGAAACGGGACGGTGAACTGCCAGAGCTGATCCTTGAGCGGATTCACCATCAGCACGATGGTCGGGATGATCGGCAGGAACATCAGGATGCTCATGTAACTCTGCGCCTCCTTGACCGACTTCACCGAAGCCGAGATCAGGGTCAGCAAGGTGGTGCCCAGCAGCACCATCGGGGCCAGCACCAGCAGCAGTTGCGTGGTCACCGCCCAGGACACGTTGACGCCGCGGAACAGGTCGTCGGCAAAGGTGAAGGTGGCCTTGAACGACAACAGCAACAACAGCAGGGAAAGCAGGCCGAACAGACAGGCGGCGAGGATCTTGCCGCTCATGATCGACTCGCGGCTGGCCGGGGTGGCGAGCAACGGCTCCAGCGATTGCCGTTCGCGCTCGCCGGCGGTGACATCGATGACCAGATAGGCACCGCCGAGGAAGGCGCTGAGGATCAGCAGGTAGGGCAGCATGGCGGCGAGGATCTGGCCGCGCTGCGCCTCCGGTGTGGCGAGGTCGCGCCGGTTGACGCGCAGCGCCTGGTCGGCCTGCGGGGCGATGCCGCGACTGAGCAGACGCAGCTTGCCGGCCGTGGCGGCGTAGGTGTTGAGCACGCCGGACACGCGCTGCAGCGGGATTTCCGTGTCGCGCCGGGTGGAATCGAGGATCAGCTCGATGTCGGCCGGATCGCCGGCCCGCCACTGCGCCGGATAGTCCGCCGGGATGCGCAGGATCACGTCGTGGTTCTGCTCGCGGATCTCGTGGTCGGGATCTTCCGGCGGCGGCAGGATCTCGATGTTGTGGGTGGTGATGAAGGCGATCAGGTTGGGCGCGTGCTCGGCACCGATCACCGGCAGCTTGAGCGTGCTTTCCAGTTGCGTGGTGGCGCGACGCTCGGCCAGGTGGCCCATGCCGAGCAACAGCGCCGGCAGCACGATCGGGCCGAGGAACAGGCCCAGCAACACGGTGCGGCGGTCGCGGAACAGGTCGACCAGTTCCTTGCGCATCACGGCGAGGATGGCGTTCATGCGTGCAGGCCCTCCTCCGAGCCGATGGCCTTGACGAAGGCGTCTTCGAGGTTCTGCTCGCCGGTCTGCGCGCGCAGTTCGTCGGCCGTGCCCTGGGCGACCACTTCGCCCTTGGCGATGATGACGATGCGGTCACACAGCGCGGCGACCTCCTGCATGATGTGGCTGGAGAAGATCACGCAGCGGCCCTCCTCGCGCAGGCGCAGCAGGAATTCGCGCATGGCGCGGGTGGTCATCACGTCGAGGCCGTTGGTCGGCTCGTCGAGGATCACGTTCTTCGGATCGTGGACCAGGGCGCGGGCGATGGCGGTCTTGGTGCGCTGGCCCTGGGAGAAGCCCTCGGTCTGGCGGTCGATCACGTCCTCCATGCCCAGCGCCTTGACCAGATGATCGATGCGCCGCGCGATGTCGGCCTCGCCGAGGCCATGCAGGCGGCCGAAATAGGCGATGTTCTCGCGCGCGGTCAGGCGCTTGTAGACGCCGCGCGCATCCGGCAGCACGCCCAGCCGGCGACGTACCGCCTCGGCCTCGGCGAAGGCATCCAGCCCGTCCACCCGCACCGCACCGCGATCAGGCTTCATCAGCGTGTAGAGCATCCGCATGGTGGTGGTCTTGCCGGCACCATTGGGCCCGAGCAGACCGGTGATCTCACCGTCACGGGCGGAAAAACTCACCCCCGAAACGGCCTTGACCGTACCGGTCTTGGTCTTGAACTGCTTGTGGAGGTCTTGGACGTCGATCATGGGGACGGGAATCGGGAATGGGGAATCGGGAATCGGATGGGCCGGGATGTCATTGAGGTTGGCGGCTGCGGGCTGAGGGCTGGGGAATCGGGCTTTGCCGATTCTCCATTCCCGATTCCCGGCTCTCAGGGCTCCCACCCATAAGCGCCGGCGAACGGGGGCAGGGGCTTGAGGCGGTCGAGGCAGGTGGCGTCGAGGGCGTGGGCGTCGGCCTGTTCGATGAACTGGGCGAACAGTTTGGGGGCGCAGCCGAGGCTGACCACGCTGTGGCCCTGGCCGGGCAGGATCAGATGGCGGCCGTTGGGCAGGTGGCTGGCCACTTCGTCGCCGTAGCGCGGCGGGGTGACCGGGTCGTATTCGCCGGACAGCAGCAGCACCGGAGCCTCCCCGGTCAGCGGCTGGCGGAAATCCGGATCGCGCCGGCCGCGCGGCCAGGCATCGCACTGCGCCTTGGCGAATTCGATGAACTCGGTGCCGAGCACGCTGCCGCGGTCGTTGTCGTCGATGCGGAACTCGTCGACATCCTCGGTACACATCACCGAGAGCTGCATGCCGTGGAAGATCTGGTCGCTGAGCGAGCGGCCGAGGTGGGTCGCCTGCGCCAGCATCGCCTCGTAACGGCCGTTGGCGGCCTCGTGGATCACGTAGGGCAGCAGGCTGGCGGCTTCCGGGGAATAGGCGTACAGGCGCAGCAGGATGGCCAGATGGCCGAAGCTGGGGCGCTCCTCCTCCCAGGCACCGGACTGCGCGGCGCGAAAGCGCACCGGGGCGAGATCGTCGCGACGCAGGGTCTGGTGCAGGCGCTGCAACTGCTCGCCGGGGTCGCCGAGCTGGTCGACGCAGGCAGCGGCGTCGCGGCAGCGCTGGAACTGCGTCTTGAGCGCCGCTTCCAGGTTGGCGGCGTGCTCGTTGCCCAGCGGCAACGAATTGGGCGCGACCGAATCCAGCACCACGGCGCGGGTCGCCTGCGGATAGCGCGCGGCATACTGCTGGGCGACGCGGGTGCCGTAGGAAATGCCGATCAGGTTGATCCGCTCGATGCCCAGTCGCTGGCGCACCTCGTCGAGATCGTCGATGTGCTCGCCGGTGCCGTAGTGGCGCAGGTCGGCGATCTTGCCCAATTCCTGCGCGCAGCGGCGGGCGAAGTCGCGGGCGCGCTCGGCGTCGAACGCCTCGTTGTCGTCGGCATCGCTGATCGCCGCCGCGCCCTTCTCGTCGCGGCAGACCAGCGGGTGCGAGCCGCCGGTGCCGCGCGCATCGAGCAGCAGCACGTCGCGCGAGCGGCGCACGTCGCGGAAGGCGGCGTGCAGTTGCGGATAGGACTGTCTGGCCGATTGGCCGGGGCCACCGGCGATCATGAACACGGGATCGGGTGCCGCCGTGCCGCTGGCCGGCACCCAGGCCAGCGCCAGTTCGATGCGCCGGCTGTCGGGATCGGCGCGGTTTTCCGCCACCTCGATGCGGCTGCACTGCGCCTCGACCGCGCCGGGCAGGCCCTCGGCGGTCAGCGAACAGGGCTCGAAGCGCAGCGTGCCGAAACTGCGGCCGGCGGCATCGGCCGCCGCCGGGGCGGCCAGCGCGATGGCCAGCAGGACGGGCACGGAAAAGCGGGGCAAGGTCATGGGCATCTTCAGCGTCAGGCGGGGCCGGAGGTCGGGATACAGGATGGCTCATCGCGCCGAATGTGACCCGAGCCGGGCTGATCGGCCCCGGCCGGCACGAGGGGGCCGATATACTAGAGCGTTTCCGCGTCAATCGCTTGCGCCTGCCGGCGGCCCGTTCGACGGCCCGGGCGATGATCGATTGCGAGGCTGCCCGCCTTCCGTCCACCCGCGCCAGGCCCGTCGCCACGGCCCGCCGCGCCCCAAAAAGTACGATGCAATGACCCATCACGCTCCCTCGCCGGCACCGCCGGCGCTGTCGATCCGCCAACTGCGCAAGACCTACGACAACGGCGTCGAAGCGCTGAAGGGCGTCGACCTGGAGGTCGCCGAGGGCGACTTCTTCGCCCTGCTCGGCCCCAACGGTGCCGGCAAGTCGACCCTGATCGGCATCATCAGCTCGCTGGTCAACGCCAGCGCCGGCGAGGTCGGGGTGTTCGGCGTCGACCTGCGCGCGCAGCGCCAGGCAGCGATGCGGCTGGTCGGCCTGGTGCCGCAGGAAGTCAACTTCAACATGTTCGAAAAGCCGTTCGACATCTGCGTGAACTACGCCGGTTTCTACGGCATCCCGCGCGCCGAGGCGATCGCGCGCGCGGAAACGGAATTGCGCCGGGCGCAACTCTGGGACAAGGCGCAGACGATGTCGCGCACGCTGTCCGGCGGCATGAAGCGGCGACTCATGATCGCCCGCGCGATGATCACCCGACCGCGCCTGTTGATCCTCGACGAGCCGACCGCCGGCGTCGACATCGAGATCCGCCGCGGCATGTGGAAGACGCTGCGCGAGGTCAACGCCGCCGGCACCACGGTGATCCTGACCACGCATTATCTGGAAGAAGCCGAGAGCCTGTGTCGCAACCTCGCCATCATCAACCACGGCCGGATCATCGAGCAGGGCACGATGAAGGACCTCTTGGCCAAGCTCGACGTCGAAGGCTTCCTGCTCGACATCGACGGCGGCCTGCCGGTGCAATTGCCGCAGGTCGAGGGCGCGCGGCTGACGGCGCTCGATGCGCACACCCTGGACCTCGACATGCCGCGGGCGATGGACCTCAACCGCGTGTTCGCCGCGCTCGGCGAGGGCGGCATCCGGGTGCGCTCGATGCGCACCAAGGCCAATCGGCTGGAGGAACTGTTCGTGCGCCTGACCGGCAATGCGGAGAAGGCGGCATGAACGTGCATCCCGACCTGGTCGCCGTCCACACCATCGCCCGCCGCGAGACGGTGCGCATCCTGCGCATCTGGAGCCAGACCCTGGTGCCGCCGGCGATCACCATGACGCTGTACTTCCTGATCTTCGGCGGCCTGATCGGCTCGCGCATCGGCGACATGGGCGGTTTCGGCTACATGGACTTCATCGTCCCCGGCCTGGTGATGATGAGCGTGATCCAGAACGCCTACGGCAACATCTCGTCGAGCTTTTTCGGGGCCAAGTTCGGCCGCCACGTCGAGGAACTGCTGGTCAGCCCGGCACCGAACTGGGCGATCCTGGTCGGCTACGTGTTCGGGGCCGTGCTGCGCGGCCTGATGGTCGGCGTGATCGTGCTGCTGATCGCGATGTGCTTCACCCGCGTGCGCGTGCCGCATCCCTTCATCATGCTGAGCACGGTATTGCTGGCGGCGACAGTGTTCGCGCTGGCCGGCTTCGTCAACGCGGTGTACGCGAAGAAATTCGACGACATCGCCATCATTCCGACCTTCATCCTGACCCCGCTGACCTACCTCGGCGGCGTGTTCTACTCGGTCAGCCTGCTGCCGGACTTCTGGGAGCGGGCCAGTTACCTGAACCCGGTGCTGCACATGGTCAATGCCTTCCGCTACGGCCTGCTCGGCGTCTCCGACGTGCCGCTGTGGGTGGCCTATGCGGTGATGCTGGGCTTCACCGTGTCGCTGTCGGCATTCGCCCTGTCGCTGCTGCGCCGCGGAGTCGGTCTGCGCAGTTGAGCGCAGCGCCCGGCCGCGCCGGGCCTGCCGGTCACTGATCGCGGACCCGGGTGCTGGCGGCAGCGAGGCGGATGCTGCGCCGGCCGAGTTCGGCATGGCTCTCGTGCAGACCGGCGACACGGTAGGTCAGCACGCCTGCGCCCAACGGCCGCGCGGCGACATGATCGTGATGGCCTTCCATGCCTTCGCTCGGCCAGGACCAGGTGGCGATGCCGCTTTCGGCGTCCCAGGCCGGGGCCAGCGCTTCACGGCGGCCGTCGGCCAGCGCCGCGGCGAGGCGACTGGCGTAATGGACGTTCTGCTGCGCGGCGTCGGTGGCGGCGGGATCGGAGGGTGGCGCGGGAAGGCGTCCGGCCGGCGTCGGCTGGTAGCGCAGTTCGACGTACCAGGCGTCGTCGCGGCCCAGATCGACCTCGCGGTGCACCGCCCAGCCGAGCACGTCGCTGCCCAGCGGGGTGCCGCGCAACTGGCCGATGCGCAGCGCGTTGATGCGCGGCAGGAAGCGGAAGGTGGCCGGCAAGCTCAGGCTGGCCGGTGCCGGCGACAGGTCGAGGCTGCCGAACTTCCACGACAGCAACTGCACCGCCTGCGCCAGTTCGGCGCGGGCGCGGGCCTCGGCCAGCACCGGGTCGACCTCGGCCGGCGCTGCCGGCGCGGCGGCGGGCGCGGGCGTCGAAGGGACCGGACGGCGCGCTGCCGGCCGCTCCGGGACGTCTTCCCAGTCGCCGTCCTCATCGTCGTATTGGTACGGATCGCCGTCCTCGGCGATGGCGGCGTCGCGGGCGGCCTGCAGGCGGTCGGCCATCGCCGGATCGCTGCGGCGCACCTCGGCGATGTCCTCGTCGGTCAGGTAATAGGCCATCTCGTCGATGCCCTGGTTGACCGCCCGCGTGGCCATGTAGCCAAGCAGCAGGCTGACCACCAGGGACAGGAAAAACGGCACGCGGATGTCGGAATCCTCGTCGCCCCAATACTTGATCAGGGCGATCAGCGAGGCCGGCCAGAAGAAGAAGCAGAGGATCGCCAGCAGCGGGCTGCTGCGCCAGACCTTCACCACTGCCCAGATGCTGAGCACGAACAGGACCAGCAGGTAGCCGCCCATGGACATCAGACTGCCGATCATGGGATCAATCCGCCTGGATGGCGCGGATGTCGCTCCGCGAGAGACTGTAGAGGAACAGGCCGCCGCCGACCTGGGCGCGCACCTTGACCTGGCCGCCCTCGACACCGGCGACGATGCCGCGTCGCTCGCGGCCGTCGTTGAGGATGAAGCGCAGGCGGCGGCCGCTCATCGTCGCCAGTTCGCCGAACTCGACGCTGCGCACGGACTTGTCGCGACGGCTGATGCCGGGTGCCTGGCCGCTGGCGATGTAGCGGCCGATCCAGACCTCGTCGTCGCTGTCGCGGGCATGCGCCGGTGCAGCGCCGAGCCACAGCAGCGCCGTCAGGATGGCGATCCGTCCAATCATCGTGATGCTTTCCCCGGAACCGGACGCCAAGGGTAAGAGCGCCGCGCGCGGCCGTCCAGCGGGATCGGAGCACGGCGCGGAAATCGTCGGCCGCAACGAACCAGCCCGCCGGAAAGGCGGGCTGGTCGGACAGCGGTGCGGTGCAGGCCGGGCGGGGTGCCGGATCAGGCGGCGAACAGCGCCTTCATCTTCTTCAGCGCGTTGGCCTCGATCTGGCGGATGCGCTCGGCGGAGACGCCGTACTCGTCGGCCAGTTCCTGCAAGGTGACCTTGTGCTCGTCATCCAGCCAGCGGCGGCGGATGATGTCGCGCGAGCGCGCGTCGAGGCGCTTCAGGCCCTCGCGCAGCAGTTCGAGCTGGCTCTGCTCCTCGTCGTCGCTGGCGACGATCAGGGCCGGGTCGGCACCCTGCGATTGCAGGTAGGCGGTCGGTGCCGGCGGCACGTCGTCGTCGTTGTCGTCGGGCGCGTCGAAGCCGATGTCGCGGCCGGACAGGCGCGACTCCATCTCCAGCACCTCGGCCACCGGCACGTTCAGGTCGCGTGCCACGGCCTGGACTTCCTCGTGGTTCATCCAGCCCAGGCGCTTCTTGCTCTTGCGCAGGTTGAAGAACAGCTTGCGCTGCGCCTTGGTGGTGGCAACCTTGACGATGCGCCAGTTCTTCAGGATGAACTCGTGCATCTCGGCACGAATCCAGTGCACGGCAAAGCTGACCAGACGCACACCCTGGTCGGGATCGAAGCGCTTGACCGCCTTCATCAGGCCGATGTTGCCTTCCTGGATCAGGTCGCCCATCTGCAGGCCGTAGCCGTTGTAGCCACGGGCGACATGGACGACGAAGCGCAAATGCGCCAGCACCAGGGCGCGGGCGGCGGCAAGGTCTTCGGACAGCGTGTAGCGGCGGGCCAGATCCTGTTCTTCCTCGACAGCGAGAACCGGAATCCGGTTGACGGTGGAAATGTAGGCATCCAGCGAGCCGAGCGCGCCGGGAATGGGCAGGTTGTTGGCCACCAGGGCAGATGTCATCGCGGTCTCCATGGGCGGGAGTCTAGCACTCGGGGCATGAGAGTGCTAAAGCAGGCCGCAAGTTCCCGGTCCGTCGGTTCGGATTTTCCCGGCGTCCGGCGCGGCTCAGATGGCGTCGGCGTCCAGCTCGCCGGTGCGGATGCGGATCACCTGCTCCAGTGGGGTGACGAAGATCTTGCCGTCGCCGATCTTGCCGGAACTGGCCGATTGCAGGATGGCATCGACCACGCGCTCGACCTGTTCGTCGACCACGGCGATCTCGATCTTGATCTTGGGCAGGAAATCGACCACGTATTCGGCACCGCGGTACAGCTCGGTATGGCCCTTCTGCCGGCCAAAGCCTTTCACCTCGGTCACCGTGATGCCGTTGACGCCGGCCTCGGACAGCGCCTCGCGGACGTCGTCGAGCTTGAAGGGTTTGATGATGGCGGTGACCATTTTCATGGGCGGCGGACTCCGGGGAGGATCGGGAAGACGGCAGCTTAGACCAGCGCGGTCGCGGCCGGCAGCTACGCATTGTAGGAAAATGCCTACGCCGTGACGCGGGTTTTGCCGACTGTACGCCACGGCGGCCCGGCCCTAGGCTGTGCGCAACCATTCCGGGAGCCTGCCATGATCGATTTCAAATCCGTCGACGACCTTGCCCGCCGTCTCAGCGACCTCGTCCCGCCCGGCGTGCAGGAAGCCCGCGCCGACCTGGAGAAGAACTTCCGCGCCGCCCTGCAGTCCGGCCTCGGCCGGCTCGACCTGGTCACCCGCGAGGAGTTCGACGTGCAGCGCGCCGTGCTGTTGCGCACGCGGGAAAAGCTCGAAGCGCTGGAACGCGCCGTCGCCGCGCTGGAGTCGCGCCAGGACGGCGCGACGGCGGCGGGCGACTGAGCGAAGCCGACGCAACCGATCCGACCGGGCGCTTAGCTGCGCCCGGCGACGGTCGCCCACGCCCACGCCCATGTCCCTCGCCATCGTCCACAGCCGTGCCCAATGCGGCGTCGAAGCGCCGCCGGTGCAGGTCGAGGTCCACCTGTCCGGCGGCCTGCCCGGCATGTCCATCGTCGGCCTGCCGGAAGCAGCGGTGCGGGAAAGCAAGGATCGTGTCCGCGCCGCCCTGCTGTGCGCCCGCTTCGAGGTGCCGGCGCGACGCATCACGGTCAACCTGGCACCGGCCGACCTGCCCAAGGAAGGCAGCCGTTTCGATCTGCCGATCGCGCTCGGCATCCTCGCCGCCAGCGGCCAGTTGCCGGCGCAGGCGCTGGCGCAACGCGAGTTCATCGGCGAACTGGCGCTGACCGGTGCCTTGCGCGCCGTCCACGGCGTGCTGCCGGCAGTGCTCGGCGCGCATCGCGACGGCCGCAGTTGCGTGGTGCCGGCGGCCAGTGCGGACGAGGCGGCGCTGGCCAGCCAGGCACAGGTCAATGCAGCGCGCAGCCTGCTCGAAGTCTGCGCCTTCCTGCGCGGCGAAGCCGATCTGCCGGTGCCGACTCCTTCCGCAGCGCCGCCCAGCGACCAGGAAGCCCCCGATCTCGCCGACGTGCGCGGCCAGTTGCGCGCGCGGCGGGCGCTGGAGATCGCCGCGGCGGGCGGCCATCACCTGCTGATGCTGGGCCCGCCGGGCAGCGGCAAGAGCCTGCTGGCCTCGCGTCTTCCGGGCTTGTTGCCGCCGCTGGACGAAACGATGGCCCTGCAGGTCGCCGCCGTGCGCTCGGTGTCCAGCCAGGCGCTGGACCCGGCGCGCTGGCGCGAGGCACCGTGGCGCGCGCCGCATCACACCGCCAGTGGCGTCGCCCTGGTCGGCGGTGGCTCGCCGCCGCGTCCGGGCGAGATTTCCCTCGCCCATGGCGGCGTGCTGTTCCTCGACGAACTGCCTGAGTGGAATCGACAGGTGCTGGAAGTGCTGCGCGAGCCGCTGGAATCGGGCCGCATCGGCATTTCGCGGGCGGCCCGCCAGGCCGAGTTTCCAGCGGCGTTTCAACTCGTCGCGGCGATGAATCCCTGTCCCTGCGGCTGGGCCGGCGACCCCTCCGGGCGCTGCCGTTGCAGCGGCGAACAGATCGCCCGTTATCTCGGCCGCATTTCCGGCCCGCTGCTGGACCGCATCGACCTGGTGGTCGAGGTGCCGCGGCTGGCACCGGCGGAAATGCGCCCGGACGCCGCGCCCGGCGAATCCAGCGCCGCCGTGCGGGCGCGGGTGGTCGCCGCCCGCCACCGCCAGCGTCAGCGCGGCCCGCGACCGAACGGACGGCTGACGCCGGGCGAACTGGCGGCGCTGGCGGTCGAGGTCGAGGCCCGTGATCTGCTGGAGAAAGCGATGGAGCGGCTGCAACTGTCGGCGCGCGGCGCGCAGCGCGTGCTGCGGGTGGCGCGCAGCATTGCCGATCTTGGACACTCCGAGCGCATCACCCGCCTGCACATGGCCGAAGCGGTGGCGTATCGGCGCGGTCTCGCCAGCGCCTGAGCATCGCGCGGTTCAGACTGCCGCCCGGCGGCTGTGGCGAAATAGCCGGCCCGCTTTCGCTCAACCACGGAATGCCCATGGCCTTTCCCCGCCTCGCCGTCCTGCTGCTGGCCCTGGTGGCCTTGCCCGTCGCCGCCATCGAGCGTTTCGAGGGCGATCTGCCCGGCGGCACCGGTCGCTTCGCCATCGACGTACCGGCCGCCTGGCGGCCCGGCGACACCCTGATCGTCTACAACCACGGTTTCTCGATGCGCTTTCCGGAGCAGGTCGGGCAGGTCAACACCGCGCCCAACGGCACCCTGCGCAACCGCTTTCTCGCCGATGGCCTGGCGCTGGCGGCGATCAGCTACTCCAGTCGCGGCTGGGCGCTGTTCGACATCGAACGCGAGCAACGCGCCTTGCTGGCGGAGTTCCGCCACGTCGCCGGCGAGCCCGGCCGCATCCTGCTGTTCGGCGGCTCGCTCGGCGGACTGGTCAGCCTGCGCACGGCGGAATCCTTCGTCGCCGAGGGCGAGCCGGTGGCCGGCGTGCTCGCCGTCTGTCCGCCGATGGGCGGCGCGCGCACCTGGGATAGCGCCGTCGATGCGCGCCTGCTGTTCGACGCGGTCTGCGAAAACCATCCGCTGCCGGACGGCAGCGACCATCTGCCCTGGGTCATCGACTACAGCGAGATTCCGCCCAACCTCAGCGACATCACCGACCGCGACACGCTGGAAAACGCCCTGCCGCTGGCCAACCGCATCCGCCAGTGCATGGGCTTCTTCCAGCCGGCGATCTTCGACACCACCGCACAACTGGCGCGGCGCGCCCAGCTCAAGCAACTGCTGGGCCTGAACAGCGACGACTTCCTGCTCACCAACATCGCCTACAGCATCTATCCGCTGGCCGACCTGATCCAGGGCCCGGACAAGCTCGACGGCTACAACGCCTTCGACAACCGCTTCGTCGACTATGGCGATGACGCCATCAATGCCCGCATCCGCCGCATCGAGCGCGATCCGCTGGCTGCCGCGCGGCTGCGCGCCGCTTCCGACCTGCGCGGCGGCTATGGTGATGCCAAGCTGCTGGTGCTGCACACCAACCGCGACGAACTGGTCGTCCCCGAACACGTCGAGATGCTGCGCCAGCTCGACCCGGAAGGCCGCTTCAGCGCCCTCGCCCTGGTCGCCCAGGAGAGCACCGCGCACTGCGATTTCTCCGCGCCGGAACTGCTCGCCGGCATCGACTCCCTGAACGACTGGATCGACGGCGGCGAACGTCCCGACGCGCAATCGCTGGACCAGCGCTGCGAGGGCTTGCGCAACGGCGACGCCACGGCGCGCTGCGGCTTCGATGCCGAAATCGAACTGTCCTCGCTGGACCAGCGCATCCGCCCGCGCAACCTGCCGATCCGCCCGATCCGACCCGCCCACAGCGGTACCTGGTTCGACGCCGGCCATGACGGCGAGGGATTGCTGATCGAACTGATCAATGACGGCCGCGACGCCATCGTCGGCTGGTACACCTATCCGCCGCGCGGCGAATCGCAAGACCAGCGCTGGATCGCCGGCCTCGGCCGCGTCAGCGAGGACGGCATCCACGTCGGCGAAGCCTTCGAACAGCGCGGCGCGCGCTTCGGCGACTTCGACCCGCTCGACATCCAGCGCCTGCCCTGGGGCGAACTGACCCTGGCCTTCACCGGCTGCGAACGCGACCAGGGCAACAACGATCCCTTGCCGCCGGGCGAACTGCGCCTGCGCTACAGCGGCCCCGAAGCGTTCGGCAGCGGCGAGCGCAATCTGGTCCAGTTGACCCAGAACGCGACCTCGATTCCGCTATGCGCCGACGCCACCACCCTGCCGCCGCCGGAACCGGACAGCGCCTACAGCGGCAGTTGGTTCCGCGTCGATGCGCCGGGCGATGGCTGGGTGATCCAGGTCGGCCAAGACCGCCAGACCGTTATCGCCTGGTATACCTTTGACCCGGAAGGCAACCCGGCCTGGATGGTCGGCTACGGCACGCTCGGCGGCGACGACGCCCGCCTCGCCGTCACCCTGCAACGCCCGCGCGGTGCCTGGTTCGGCGACGACTTCGATCCTGACGACGTCGAACGGCTGGCCTGGGGCTATCTCGAACTGGTCTTCACCGGCTGCGACAGCGCCCGCGTCACCTGGACACCGACGGAAGCCGGCTGGCCGGCCGGCAGCGCCAACCTGCAACGCCTGACCCGCCCGACCGGCAGCCCGGACTGCGAATAGGCGAAACCGCACGATTGCGGCAGCTCGCGGGAAACCACTCGGCACCAGGCAGCAGCACCCTGATTTTCATCAAAGTCCGAGCCTTCACGCGCTCTCGCACGCACCCCTGCGCTGGAAGCCAAGGCCGGCGCGCTGAGTTTCAGCAAGTCCTGAAGGCTCACGAGCGCCCCCAAGCCCGTGCGCGCGCATGCGCACGGGCGTTCGCGGGCTCACGACGGCACTGATCGAGCGCCTCGCTCATTCCCGGCCAAACAGCGGCCTGTCTGAGGGGATTTCAGTATCAGCGCAGGGCGGACACAGCCTTCGGCGAGGCGTCTTCTCGGGTGTTAATCCGTGGCTTTTGTTCGGCTGCAAAGAAAAACCCCAGCCTTGAGGGC
>JBAYTD010000049.1:0-18930 GCA_041675805.1 Lysobacteraceae bacterium | reverse complement strand
GAAGCCGAGCGCGTCGAAGCCGAGCGCGTCGAAGCCGAGCGCGTCGAAGCCGAGCGCGTCGAAGCCGAGCGCGTCGAAGCCGAACGCGTCGAAGCCGAACGTCTCGAAGCCGAGCGCGCCGAAGCCGAACGCGCCGAAGCCGAACGCGTCGCAGAGGACGACAGCGAGCTCGAGTTCGAGGAGATCGATCTGGCGCAGGAGGCGGTCGCTTCGACGCCGGTCGCCGCACCGGCCGACGAACTGGAACTGGTCGGCGAGGAAATGGACTTCGAAGCCTTCGACGGCATCGAGGTCGAAGCGAGCGAACCGGGCGTGCTGGTCGTGCCGGCGGGCTTGGTCGACGAGCAAATTGCCACGGATGACGCAGAAGCCGAGCGCCTCGAAGCCGAGCGCCTCGAAGCCGAGCGCTTCGAAGCCGAGCGTCTCGAAGCCGAGCGTCTCGAAGCCGAGCGTCTCGAAGCCGAACGCCTCGAAGCCGAGCGTCTCGAAGCCGAGCGTCTCGAAGCCGAACGCCTCGAAGCCGAGCGCCTCGAAGCCGAACGCCTCGAAGCCGAACGCCTGGAACTGGAACAACTCGAAGCCGAACTCAGGGAACTGGAGCGTCAGGAAGCCGCCGCACTCGAAGCGCAGCGCCTCGAAGCGGAGCGTGCCGAAGCCGAGCGCACCGGTCGCGAATACCTGGAGCAACTGGCCCAGGATGCCGCCGTCACGCCAGCGCCGCTGGCTGCGGTCACGCCGTCGGCCTTGGCGCAGGCCGACGAGGACCCGGACCAGCCGCTGGATACGCGCGATCTGGACGAGGAGTTGCTCGACATCTTCCTCGAGGAAAGCGCCGACATCCTCGACCACTCCGATGGCCTGCTGGCGCGACTGCGCAGCGAGCCGGGCGAGCGCGAACTGGTGGTCGGCCTGCAGCGCGACCTGCACACGCTGAAGGGCGGCGCACGTATGGCCGGCATCATGCCGGTCGGCGATCTCGGCCACGTGATGGAGTCCCTGCTCGAAGCGGTGGCCGAAGGCCGTCGCGAACTGGGCGGCGGCGGCATGGACGTGCTGGAGCAGGCCTTCGACCGCCTGCACCGGATGGTGCTGCGGGTCGGCGAGCGGCGCGCGCTGTCGACGCCGACCCAGCTCATCCAGCAACTCGAAGCCCTGGTTCGCGGCGAGGCCTTGCCGAGCGTTTCCGCCGAAGCGGCCAGCGCGACCGGCGACGCCCCGACAGTCACGCCAGCGGTCGCGCCGGCTTCGCTGCTCACCGTCGAAACCGCCATCGACGAAGAGGACACCGGCGTCCGCGCGCCGCAGGAACAGGTGCGCATCCGCGCCGACCTGCTCGATCGCCTGGTCAACTACGCCGGCGAAGTGGCGATCTATCGCGCCCGCCTGGAACAGCAGGTCGGCGTGTTCCGTTCCAGCCTGTTCGAAATGGACCAGACCACCAGCCGTCTGCGCGAGCAGTTGCGCCGGCTGGAAATCGAAACCGAGGCGCAGATCGTCGCCCGCTACCAACGCGAGGGCGACGAAGGCGGCGAGGAGTTCGATCCGCTGGAACTGGACCGCTTCTCCAACCTGCAACAGCTCTCGCGCGCGCTGGCCGAGTCGGCCGCCGACCTGACCAGTCTGCAGGGCACGCTGGAGGAACTCACCCGCCAGTACGACACCCTGCTGCTGCAACAGGCGCGGGTCAGCTCCGATCTGCAGGAAGGCCTCATGCGCACGCGCATGGTGCCGTTCGACTCGCTGGTGCCGCGCCTGCGCCGGATCATCCGGCAGACCTCGGCGGAACTGGGCAAGAAGGCGCAGTTGCGCGTCGACGGTGCGCAGGGCGAAATGGATCGCAGCGTGCTCGACCGCATGACCGCGCCGCTGGAGCACATGCTGCGCAACGCGCTGGCGCATGGCTTGGAGCCCCCGGCGGATCGCCTGGCTGCCGGCAAGTCGGAAGAAGGCCTGGTCCGCCTGCTGGTCGGCCGCGAAGGCTCGGAAGTGGTGATCCGCGTCAGCGACGACGGTCGCGGCATCGACCGCGAGGCGATCCGCCGCAAGGCGATCGAGCGCGGCCTGCTCGACCCGGCGGTGCAACTGTCCGACCGCGACCTGTTCGGCTTCATCCTCGAGGCCGGCTTCTCCACCGCCGAGACGGTCAGCAAGGTCGCCGGACGCGGCGTCGGCATGGACGTGGTGTCGGCGGAAATCCGCCAGCTCGGCGGCTCGCTGCACATCGAGTCCGAACTGGGCAAGGGCACCGAGTTCGTGGTCCGCCTGCCGTTCACCCTGGCGGTGACGCAGGCGGTGTTCGTCAAGCTCGGCGATACCCAGTTCGCGGTGCCGATGGCCTCCGTGCAGGGCGTCGCGCGCATCGCCCCGGCCGACCTGGAAGCGCAGATGGCCAGCGGCGATCCGGCCTTCGAGTATGCCGGCGAACGCTACGTCATCCATGACCTCGGCCGTCTGCTCGGCCACTCGCAGGTGCGCGCCACGGAAAGCCTCCAGGTGCCGCTGCTGCTGGCCCGTTCGGGCGATCAGCGCGCCGCCATCGGCGTCGACGCGGTGATCGGCGGCCGCGAGATCGTGGTCAAGCCGACCGGCCCGCAGATCAACTCCATCCCCGGCATCTTCGGTGCCACGGTGATGGGCGACGGCAGCGTCGTGGTCATCCTCGACGTCGCCCCGCTGGTGCGTCGCGCCGCCGCCCTGCAACTGGCCGGCGAACTGGAGCCGCCGGTGGTCGTCGAGACGGCGGAAGCACGCCCGGTGCCGCTGGTCATGGTGGTCGACGACTCGATCACCATGCGCAAGGTCACCGGCCGCGTGCTGGAGCGCTCCGGCTACGAAGTGGCGGTCGCCAAGGACGGTCTGGACGCCATCGAGAAGATGCAGGACCGGGTGCCCGACGTGATGCTGCTGGACATCGAAATGCCGCGCATGGACGGCTACGAGCTGGCCACGCACATGCGCAACGACACCCGCCTGCGCGGCGTGCCGATCATCATGATCACCTCGCGCACCGGCGAGAAGCATCGCCAGCGCGCCTTCGAGATCGGCGTCGACCGCTATCTCGGCAAGCCGTACCAGGAGGCCGAGCTGCTGCGCAACGTCGAGGAAATCCTGCAGGTGGGCCGTGGCTGATTCCTCTCCCAACGTCGCCCTGCTCGGGCGCGATGACGCCGTTCGCGCGCAGCTTCGCAAGGCGCTGGACGAGCTCGGCGCAACCCTGGTCTACGAGGGCGAGTTCCGTGGCGTCGATCCCGGCTTGGTGCTCGCCCATCGGCCCGGCGTGCTGCTGTTCAACCTCGACGCCGACGGCGAGGAGGGCCTGGAAGGACTGGACGCGCTGTTCGGCGAGCCGGACCTGCGGGTGATCTTCAACGAGGCGGAAACCACCGCCTCGCTGTCCGGCTGGGACCTTGCCCGCTGGGCCAGGCACTTGGCCGCCAAGGTGCTCGGCCACGGCCTGACCATCCCGCCTCCGCCGGCCGGCTCCGAACGCCTGCCCGAGCCTGGCGAGGCGGTCGTGGGTGTTTGGGGCGGTGATGTGCAGGCCGCTTCGGCACCGGTTGCTGATGACCGGAGCGGCAGCGAGCCAGACGACGCCGTGGCCGCGATCCGCCCCGGCGCGCCGCCGACGCCGGAGTCCCAGGCCGACCCGCTGCCGATGGAAACGCTGGCCGGCGAAGCGCTGGACTCGATCGACCAGGTACCGGTCAGCGATTCCCTGGTCGGCAGCGCCGGTGCGCCGGCTTTCACCCCCGATGCCAGCGTCGATGACGATGCGCTGGGCGAGCTTGATCTGTCCGACATCGCCAGCGCCCTGGCCGGTGGCACCCGATCGACCGTCGAGGTGGCCCATCGGGCGGTCCCGGAGATGATCGACGAGGCCGGCGACACGCTGGACGGACCGGACGAGTCGATCACGCTGGAGGATGTTCCCCGGTCATCCGCCGCCGACATCGGTTTCGATGCCGAACGCATCGAGGACATGCTGTCGGGCGACGGCGCGACTGCCGGCGATCCGCTCGATACGGGCGAGGATTTGCAGGACCTGGAAGCCGAACTGGCGGCACTGGCCGAGGTCGCCCTGGACGCCGAGGACAACGTCGCCCTGGGCGTGGGAACGCTGGATACGGAAGACCGGCTTGATGCGGAAGACGAGACGGTGGTTTCGTTTTCCAGCCTGCAAGGCGGCTTCGATTCGGCGGACGCCACGGACGAGGGCGATCTCGACGAGGCGGTGGCGGCGCTGGCGGCGCAGCTCGACGAGCTGGAAAGCAGCGCGCCGCCGGTCGCCGAGGAAGTGCGCGACCCGGATTTTGCCTTCGATCTTTCCGACGACGCGGATGCTCCCGCCGCAGCGGACAAGGCCAGGGAGCTTCCCTCCGGCCTGTCGCTGAGCCTCGCCGCTGCCGACGAGCCGATGGTCGCCGCCCCGACGGCTAGGCGCGACGTGCTGTCCACCATCAACCTCGATCATCTGTCGCTGGAAGCCCTGCCCGATCCGGGCGTGATCATCCCCAAGGAAAAGCCGCGCGCGACCGAGGAACCGCCCTACGTGCCGCGCCCTGGCATCGATTTGACGCTGACGCCACGCGAGGAAACCGGCGAAATCGTCGAGCGCGCGCCGGAAAAGCCCAGCCATCAGGCGGTGCAGGCCGACATCGGCGAAACCGACGGGGCCCGCGACTCGGCCGCTGCGGTCGACGACGATCCGCTCTCCGGCCTGTCGCTGGCACCGCTGGAAAAGACCGACGACGCACCCAAGGTGGTGCGCATCAACCGGGTGATCGTGCTCGGTGCCTCGATCGGCGGCCCGGACGCGCTGCGTTCCTTCTTGGCCAGCCTGCCGCAGGAATTCCCCGCCCTGTTCATCCTCGCCCAGCATCTGGAAAGCGGTTTCTTCGACCGCCTCGCTCAGCAGTTGCAGAAGGTTTCCAAGCTGCCGGTGCGGGTTGCCGGGCCGTTCGTCCGGGCGACGATGAGCGAGGTGCTGGTGGTGCCGTCCGGCCACCGGGTGATCGTCTCCCGCGACGGCGAGGTGACGCTGGAAGCGCATGCCGGACCGACCCATTACCAGCCCTGCATCGACGACGTGCTGCGCGACGTCGCCGACCGCTTCGGTCGCAACGCCACCGCCATCATCTTCAGCGGCATGGCCGGCGATGCAGTGGAAGGGGCGATCTACCTGACCGCCAAGGGCGGCGAGGTCTGGGCACAGGATCCGGCATCCTGCGTGGTCAGCTCGATGGTGGACGGTGCCATGGCCCGTGGCGTGGTGGAATTCGTCGGCTCGCCCAGGGAACTGGCCGAGCAGTGCATCGCCCGCTTCGGCAAGGAGTGAAGCAAGTCCATGCAAAGCCAGCCCGCCCATGACATCCATGCCGCTCAGGGCCACGCCAGCGACATCCGAGGCGTGCTGATCGCCGTCGCCAACGCCCGCCTGCTGCTGCCCAACGCCACCGTCGCCGAGGTGATCACCTACTCCGAACCGGAGCCGGTGGACCAGGCACCGGGTTGGCTGCTCGGCCGGGTGCGCTGGCGCGGCTGGCGTATTCCCCTGCTGTCGTTCGCCCGCCTGGCCGGCCTGTCCGACCGCGAAGGCGAACGCGGTTCCAAGGTGGTGGTGCTGAAGGCGCTGTCCGGCCATCCGCGCCTGCCGTATTTCGGCCTGTTGACCCAGGGCTTCCCGCGCCTGACCACGGTGGCCCGCGACGCCCTGGTCGCGCAGGAGCCCATCGAAGGCGCGACCCAGCCGCTCGGCGTGATGATGCGGGTACGCCTGCGCGACGACGAGGCGGTGATCCCCGACCTGGCCGAAGTCGAGCAGCAGATCGTCAAGGCATTGCGACTGAGCATCCAGGCTGCCTGAGGCGGCCACGCGGCGCGCTCAGCCGAGATCACCGAAGCGCGCCTGCAGGGCGGCCAAGGCTGCCAGCCCGGCGGTTTCCGTGCGCAGCACGCGCGGGCCCAGGCGCAGGCCGGAGAATCCCGCCGTGTGCAGGCGCGCGCGCTCGGCGGCGCTGAAGCCGCCTTCCGGGCCGATGGCGATCAGCACGCCCGCTGCCGGCGGCGGCGTCATCTGGGTGATGCCGAGCGTGGCGGTCGGGTCCAGGTACAGCGGCAGCGCCGCCTGGTCGCGCACGCTGGCGGCGAACGCCTCCAGCGTCAGTGGCGCGTCGAGGGTCGGGAGCACGGCGCGGCCGCATTGTTCGCAGGCGGAGACGACCACGCCTTGCCAGTGCGCCAGCCGCTTGGCCAGGCGCGGGCCGTCCAGGCGCACTTCGGTGCGTTCGGTCCACAATGGCTGGATGCGCGACACGCCCAGTTCCACCGCCTTTTGCAGGATCAGGTCCATCTTCTCGCCGCGGGCGACGCCCTGCGCCAGCACGCTGCGCAGCGGTGACTCCGAGTCCCGCTTCCGCGCTTCGCCGACCAGCGCCTGTGCGCCGTCGCGGCCTTGTGCGACCAGGGTCGCCGTGTAGTCGCGGCCATCGCCGTTGAACAATGCGAAGGCGTCGCCGACGCGCAGGCGCAGCACCCGCAGCAGGTGGTTGGCGGTGGCGGCGGGCAGGTCGATGTGTGCGCCGCTGGTCAGCGGCAGGTCGACGTGGCAGCGCGTGGTCCTCATCGCGTCGCCGCCTGCACCGCGCCCACGGTGACGCGGGCGAGATGGGCGAGGTCGTCCGCGTCCACACAGTACGGTGGCATCCAGTACAGCACGTCGCCCAGCGGGCGCAGCACCACGCCGTGTTCCAGCGCGTGCAGATAGGCGCGCTGGCCGCGCCGCTGCGCCGCCGGGAACGGCGTTCGGCCGGGTCCGTCGGCGGCCAGTTCGAAGGCCAGGATCATGCCGGTCTGGCGGATGTCGGCGACGTGTGGATGTCCAGCCAGCGCGTCGGCATGTCGCGCCATGGCTGCGGCCGTGGCGCGGTTGCGGATGATCACGTCCTCGTCCTCGAAGATGTCCAGCACCGCCAGCGCCGCCGCACAGGCCAGCGGGTTGCCGCTGTAGCTGTGCGAGTGCAGGAAGCCGCGCTCGCGGCGCGGATCGAGGAAGCGGGCGTAGATCGCCTCCGTCGCCAACACTGCCGACAGCGGCATGAAGCCGCCGGTGATGCCCTTGGAAACGCACATCAGGTCGGGCGTGATGGCGGCCTGTTCGCAGGCGAACAGGGTGCCGCTGCGGCCGAAACCGACCGCGATCTCGTCGGCGATCAGGTGAACGCCGTGTGCGTCGCACAGTTCACGGGCGCGGCGCAGGTAGCGCGGATGGTGCATGCGCATGCCGCCGGCGCACTGCACCAGCGGCTCGACGATCAGCGCGGCGATGCGCTCGCCCTCGCGCGCGAACAACTCGGCCAGCGCCTGCGCCGCCCGCTCGGCGCGCTGCTCGGCGTCCTCGCCGGGCGCGGCCAGGTAGGCGTCGGGGCTGGGTGCGAACAGCGGCTGCATCATCAGCGGCGCGTAGGTGCGCCGGTACAGCGGGATGTCGGTGACCGCCAGCGCGCCCAGGGTCTCGCCGTGGTAGCCGTTTTCCAGCGCGACGAAGCGGTCGCGGCGGCCGTCGCCGCCGTTGAGGTGGGCGTGGTAGCTCATCTTCAGCGCCACCTCGACCGCCGCCGAGCCGTTGTCGGCGAAGAACACCCGGCGCAGCCCGGGCGGGGCCAGTTTGACCAGCCGTTCGGCCAGGCGCAGTGCCGGCTGGTGGCTGAAACCGGCCAGGATCACGTGCTCCAGGGTGTGCGCCTGTTTGGTGATGGCGGCGGCGATGCGCGGGTTGGCGTGGCCGAACAGGTTGGTCCACCAACTGCTGACCGCGTCCAGATAGCGCTTGCCGTCGGCACCGACCAGCCACGCACCCTCGCCACGGGCGATGGCGACCAGCGGCGCGCCGTCGAGATGCTCCTGCATCTGCGTGCAGGGATGCCAGAGCACCGAGAGGTCGCGTTGCCGCCAGTTTTCCATCGCTTTGCTATGCTCGCGGCGGTTCCAATCCGCCCTGGGTCAAGCATGATCGACTGCCATCGTTGTCCTGTCCACGCGCGCGGTCCGCGTGCGGTCCGCGGTTTCACCCTGATCGAACTGCTGGTGGTGGTGGTGATCATCGCCATCCTTGGCGGCGTGGTGGTGCTGAAGATCATGGACCGCCCCGACCAGGCCAAGATGGTCCGCGCCAAGCACGACGTGCAGGCGCTGGTGACCGCGCTCAACCTGTACCGGCTGGACAACTACGTCTATCCGAGCACCGATCAGGGTTTGCAGGCGCTGGTCAACAAGCCCGGCGGCTCGCCGGACGCCCCCAACTGGCGTGCCGGCGGTTATGTCGATCACTTGCAAAAGGATCCCTGGGGTCGCGATTACCTGTATCTGAACCCCGGACGCCAGGGCGAGATCGACGTCTACTCGCTGGGTGCCGACGGCCAGCCCGGCGGTGAAGGCGCCAACGCCGACATCGGCAACTGGGGCGATTGACCCCGCACTGATCGCGGGCGTCCGCATGCCGTCGCGCCACCGCCAACGCGGTTTCACCCTGATCGAAGTGCTGGTCGTGCTGGTCATTGTCGGCGTGGTGATTGGGGCAATGGTGCTGGCCAGCGGCGGCAGTGGCGAGCGGCAACTGGAAAACGCCGCCCGCCGTGCCGAACTGCGCATCCGCCTGGCCTGCGAACGGGCGATGTTCACCGGTGTCGATGTCGGCTTCTCGGTGCTAGCCGAAGGGCTGCGCTTCGGCTACCTGCTGCCGGGCCGCTGGGCACCGCTGGCCGATGCGCCGGACGAGGCGCTGCGCCTGCGGCCGCTCGGCGAGGGCATCCTCGTGCAGGCCTATCGCGACGGCCTGGAAGTGGATCAGGCGCAGGCCGAGCTGCCGCAGTTCGCCTGCCACGCCTCCGGCGAACTGACCCCGCTGCGGCTGCAACTGGGCCGCGAGGGCGTGAACACGCGCTGGCGGCTGGATGGCCATGTCGACGGCCGGCTGGAGCTTCGTCGTGAGGATGCCTGATCGCCGTCGCCTGCGCGGCTTCACCTTGCTGGAGGTGCTGGTCGCCTTGCTGATCCTGTCGATCGCCCTGGTCGCCCTGGTCCGCGCCACCTCGCTGGAGGCACGCGCCCTGGCGCAGGTGCGCGAGGCGACCTGGGCGCAGTGGGTGGCGGCCAACGCGCTGGCGGAAGTGCGTCTGGCGGAAACCCTGCCGAGCACCGGCCGGCGCAACGGCAGCGCTGAAATGGGTGGGCGGCGCTGGCGCTGGGTGATGGACGTGGAGGCCACCGACGAGGCGTCGATCCATCGCATGGACGTGGCCGTCTACCCCGACGCCGCCGATGCGGTGGCGCGCGACGAGGCGGTCGTCCGGCTGACCGGGTTCGCCTGGCGATGAGGCGATCCGCGTCCAATCCGCCCACGCCCGCCGGCCGCCGCGCCGGCGGCTTCACCCTGATCGAAATGCTGGTCGCGGTGGCGCTGTTCGCGCTGGCCGCTGTGCTGGCGCTGGGCGGCATGGACGCGATCACCCGCGCCCGCACGCAACTGGACGAGGAAACCGCGCGGCTGGCCGCCTTGCAGTTCGCCGTCGGCCTGATCGAACGCGACCTGCGCGCAGTGGCGCAGCGACCGGTGCGCGACGCCCAGGGCAGCGAGCAGCCGGCGCTGGCCGGCAGCCTGCGGATGATCGAGCTCAGTCGTCATGCCTCCGGCGGCCTTCTGATCCAGCCGCGTTCGGACATCGAGCGCGTCGCCTACCAGTTGGACGGCTCGCGCCTGCAACGGTTGCGTTATCCGGTGCTCGACCGCGCCCCCGGCAGCGCGCCGGTGATGGAAGCCTTGCTCGACGATGTCGCCGCGCTGGAGTGGCGCTACCTCGGCGCGACGCCACGACCGGGCGTGCAATGGCCGCCGCCGCGCGAGAGCGGCGGCCTGCCGCGCGCGGTGGAACTGACCCTGCGGCTGCAAGATGGCGTGGAAATCCGCCGCCTGTTCGAACTGCCGGCGACGCCGCCGGCGACGCCATGACGGCGCTGCGCGGCCAGCGCGGCGTCGCCCTGCTGTCCGCCATGCTGGTGGTGGCGCTGGCGGTGGTGCTGGTGGCGGCCCTGCTCGATGTCGGCGAAGCCTCGCGGGCGCGCAGCCGCAACGCCCTGCGTGCGGAGCAGACCTGGCAATTGCTGCACGGCCTGGAAGGCTGGGCGGGTGCCGCGCTGCGCCGCGATTCCGACGACGGCAGCGGCATCGACGGACCCGAGGATCCCTGGCTGCAACCGCTGCCGCCGGTGCAAATTCCCGGCGGCCGCATCCAGGGCCGCCTGCGTGATCGCAGCGGCTGCTTCGACCTCAATGCCCTGCACCGCAACGGTGCCGACGATGAGCAGGCCATCGCCCGCTTCGAGCGCCTGCTGACGGCGCTGCGGCTGGACCCGACCATCGCCGCCCAGGTGGCAGACTGGCTCGACGCCGACCTCAGCCCGCGCAGCGGCGGTGCCGAGGATGGCCAGTACCTGCGGCGCACGCCGCCCTATCGCAGCGCCGGCCGGCCGTTCGCCCACGTCTCCGAACTGCGCCTGCTGGCAACCGTCGACGACAAGGTCTACCAGCGCCTCGCGCCGCATGTCTGCGCCCAGCCGCAGGTGACGCCGCTGAACCTCAACTTCGCCTCGCCGGCGATCTGGATGAGCCTCGACGGGCGGATCAGCGAGGCCGCCGCGCAGCGGTTGTGGCGCGAGGGCCGGGCGCGCTATCGCGATGTCGAGGAAGTGCGCAGCGCGCTGCGGGAGGAGGGCGTCGAGGCGGTGGAACTGTCGGCCTATGGCACCGCCTCGCGCTACGTGCTGATGGAGGCGGAGATCGAGGTCGACGGCGTGCCCTACGTCTACGCCAGTCTGCTCGAACGCGCGCCCGGCGGTGTCCGCGTACTGGCCCGCACGCGCGGACGCCTGTGACGCGGGGCACTGCTAGAATCCGTGGTTTGCCGGTTGCCGGAAAACCATGTCGCAACGCGTCCTGATCCGCCTGTTCGCCGACGGCGGCAGCCAATGGCTGTCGCTGGACGCGGCCGGCCGTCCGAACGGCCCGCCGATGTTCGGCCTGCCCGGGCGCGCTGCCGAGGAGGTCAGCCTGTTGCTGCCGGCCGAGCAGGTGCTGCTGCTGGAGACGCCGCGCCTGCCCGGTCGCGCCGGGCAATGGGCGCGCGCATTGCCCTACGCCATCGAGGAGCGGCTGGCTGCCCCGGTGGAAGGGCAGCACATCGTTTTCGAGGTGACGCCGGGCCAGCCGCGCCTGGCGGTGGCGGCGGTCGCGCGGCCGACGCTGGAAGCGGCATTGAAGATGTTGTCCGACGCCGGCCTGCAGGCAGATCGCGCGCGCAGCGTGGCGCAGTGCCTGCCCTGGCAAGCGGGCACCGTATCGCTGCTGCTGGAGCCCGATGCGGCGCTGCTGCGCTGGTCGGCCAGCGGCGCGCTGGCCTGCCGGCGCGAGCAACTGGACGAGGCGCTGAACCTGCTCGGCGAGGCCGGCGTCGAGGTCGCGTCGCTGCGCGTCTGGCGGGTCGGCGAGGCGGTCGACTGGCCGGCCGACGCCAGGGTCGAGGAAACCGTGCTCGACAGCGCCCTGCCATGGCTGGCCGCGCAATCGGCGTCCGGGCCGGAACTGTTGCAGGGCACGTATCGCGCGCGGCGGCGCAGCCATCGCATGGCCGGTCGCTGGCGACTGGCGGCGGCGTTGGCGGCGGCGGCGATCCTCGCCGGGTTTGCCCATCTGGGCATCGAGCGGCTGGCGCTGGAACGCCATGTCGAGGCCCGCCGCATCGACATGGAAGCGCTGTTGCGCGAAGCCGTGCCGGGCACGCAGCGGGTGGTCGATCCGGTGGCGCAATTGGCGGCGGAGCTCGACCGTCGCGGCGGCCACGTCGCCAGCGGCGCGCTGCCGCTGCTCGGCCGGATCGCGCCGCTGGTGGCCGGCAGCGGGCGTTACAGCATCGAGGGTCTGGACTATCGTGCCGGCGCGCTGGAACTGACCGTGCGTGCCGATGACGTGACCACGCTGGACAGCCTGCGCGCCAGCCTCGCCGCGCTGCCGGCGGTGCAGGTCGAACTGACCTCGGCCCTGCCCGGCAGCAAGGGCTACGAAGGCCGTCTGCGCATCCGCGAGATGGCCGGATGAAGGACTGGTGGGCGGGACTGGCCGAACGCGAGCGCCGCACCCTTGTGGTCGGCGCGGCGCTGGCCGCGTTGGTGCTCGGCTACGCCCTATTGTGGATGCCGCTGGAGCAGAGCCGCGACGAATGGCGCGTGCGCGCCTCGGCGGCGGATGCCAACTGGGCCTGGATGCGGGCGGCGGCCGAGCGCGTGAAGGACGCCGCGCCGGTGGCGCAGGCGGCACCGGCAGATCGCCGCTCGCTGCTCGCCGTGGTCGATGCCGGCGTCCGCGAGGCCGGGCTGGCCGGTTCCCTGTTGCGAGTCGAGCCGGTCGACGGCAACACCGTGCGCGTGCATTTCCAGCAGGCGTCCTTCGATGGCCTGACCGACTGGTTGCAACAACTGTCCGATGCGCGTGGCATCCGCGTCGTCGAACTGTCCGTGCAGCGCGCCGCCGGCGTCGGCGTGGTCGATGCGCGGCTGGCGCTGGAGGCACCGGCGCGATGAGGCCGGGCGCGGAGCAATCCATCGTGTCGTTTTCGGGAAGTCATCCATGAAACTGTTTCGCCTGCTGCTGATCTGTGCGCTCGTCTTGCTGCTCCTGCTCGCCGGCCTGGTGGCGATGATGCCGGCCAAGGCGGCACTGGGCTGGATGCAGGGCCGGCTCGGCCCGCTGCAGATGGAGGATGTCTCCGGCACCATCTGGAACGGTCGCGCCGGGCGCGTCAGCGCCCACGGCCAGCCGGTCGGCGCATTGAACTGGACCCTGCATCCGCTGGCCCTGCTCGGCGGCCGGGTCGATGTCGATCTCGCCATCGAGGGCACGGAAGTGAACGCTGCCGGCTTCGTCAGCGCCCGCCGCGACCGCAGCCTGCTGCTGCGCGACACCCGCATCACGATGGCGGCGCAGCGCCTGCAGCCGGCGCTGGACATCCCGGCGTTGCGCCTGCTCGGCGAGGTCGAGATGCAACTCGATGAAGCCGAGTTCGCCGGCATGTTCCCCAAGCGCCTGGTCGGCAAGGCCTGGTGGCGCGACGCTGCGGTTTCGGGCAGTGCCGAAGCCCTGCTCGGTACCCTGCGTGCGGATTTCCGCACCGATGCCAGCGGTGCCTTGATCGGTGCCATCGAAGACGAGGGCGGCCCGCTGGTGTTGGAAGGCCAGTTCCGCGCCGCGCTGACCGGCTACGAGGCCGAGGCCCTGCTGTCGGCGCGCGACGGCAACCCGCAGGTGCGCGAAGCCCTGCAATACATCGGCGAGCCGCAGCCCGACGGCAGTTCGCTGCTGCATATCCAGGGCCGCGTGCTGCCGTTTCGCTGATGCGCCATCGCCTTCCCTTGTTGACCGACCCGCAGCCGTGAGCGCCCTCGACGCCGCCTTCCTCGACCACGCGCTCGGCGTCGCCCGCCAGGCCGCCGAGGCGGCCGCGCAGGTGATCGCCCGGCATTACGCCGCCGGCAGCGAAGTCCGCCTGAAGGACGACCTGACCCCGGTTACTCGCGCCGATGTCGAGAGCGAGCAGACGATCCGCCGGATAGTGCTCGACGCCTTTCCCGAGCACGCCATCTTCGGCGAAGAGGAAGGCCGGCGTGGCGGCGGCGATTTCCTCTGGCTGGTCGATCCGATCGACGGCACCCGCGCCTTCGTGCGTGGCTATCCGCTGTTCTCCACCCAGATCGCCCTGATGCATCGCGGTGAACTGGTGCTCGGCGTCAGCCATGCCGGCGAATACGGCGAGAGCGCCTGGGCGCGCCGTGGCGGCGGTGCCTTCCTGCGCGACGGGCGCGGGCGCGAGCGGGCGCTGGCGATCCGCGAGCCGGGCGATTGGGCGCAGCGTGCGGTGTCCACCGGCAATCTGAAGTCGCTGACCGGCGGACGCGGATGGCAGGCGCTGGGTGCGCTGATCGGCGCGGTCGGGCGCATTCGCGGCTATGGCGACTTCCTGCATTACCACCTGCTGGCGCGCGGCAGCATCGACGCGGTGATCGAGTCCGACGTCAACATCCTCGACATCGCCGCCCTGGCCGTCATCGTCGGCGAGGCCGGCGGCATGTTCAGCGATCTCGACGGCCGCCCGCCGACCCTGGACACCCGCAGCGTGCTGGCCGCCGCGCCGGATTTCCATGCCGACCTGGTTCGGCGTTTCGAGGGCTGGCGCGATGCGTGACCTGCCGACCATCCATGCGCTGGAGGAACTGGATTTCGGCGGCCGCTTCAAGGTCGAGCGGCTGGATCTAGAATTCTCCAACGGCGAGCAACGCCAGTACGAGCGCATGAAGGCACGCGGTCACGGCGCGGTGATCGTCGTCCCGCTGATCGACGACGACACCCTGATGCTGGTGCGCGAATACGCCTGCGGCATGCACCGCTACGAACTGGGCCTGGTCAAGGGCCGCATCGACCCCGGCGAAAGCGTGCTCGAAGCCGCCCAGCGCGAGTTGATGGAGGAGGCCGGCCACGGCGCGCGCGAACTGACCGTGCTGCGCTCGCTGACCCTGGTGCCGGCCTACATGGCGCACCAGACCTGGCTGGTGCTGGCGCGCGACCTGTATCCGCAGCGCCTGCCCGGCGACGAGCCGGAAGAACTGGAGGTCGTGCCCTGGCGGCTGGACGCCCTGCACGAGCTGATGCTGCGCGAGGACTGCTCGGAAGGGCGCTCGCTGGCGGCGATGTTCATCGCCCGCGAATATCTGAAGGAGAGGACATGAGCCACGACCTGCTGCTGGATGCCGGCTTGCGCGAGCAGGTGATCGACCTGGTGTACCGCGCCGGTGCGGCGATTCTGGAAATCTACGCGCAGGACTTCGAGGTCGAGATCAAGGACGACCGCAGTCCGCTGACCGCTGCCGACCGCGCCGCCCACGATATCCTCGATGCCGGCCTGTCGGCCCTGGCGCAGGGCTGGCCGGTGCTGTCGGAAGAGTCCTCGGTCATTCCCTGGGAACAGCGCCGGCAGTGGCGGCGCTACTGGCTGGTCGATCCGCTCGACGGCACCCGCGAATTCGTCAAGCGCAACGGCGAGTTCACCGTCAACGTCGCCCTGATCGAGGACGGCGTGCCGCGCTTCGGCGTGGTCCACGCGCCGGTCGGCGGCGAGCTGTGGTGGGGCGGCGGCGGGCTTGGTGCGTTCCGCCGCGTCGACCGCGACGACCTCGCCATCGCCAGCACGCGACCGGCCGGCGCGCCGTTGCGGGTTGCCGCCAGCCGCTCGCATCTCGACGCTTCCACCCTGGCCCTGCTGACGCGGCTGGGCGAGCACCAGCGCCTCGGTGTCGGTTCCTCGCTGAAGTTCTGCTGGCTCGCCGAGGGCCGCGCCGACGTCTATCCGCGCTTCGGGCCGACCAGCGAATGGGACACCGCCGCCGGTCAGTGCGTGCTGGAAGGTGCCGGCGGCTGCGTCATCGATGTCCATGGCGCTGCGCTGCGCTGCAACCAGGGCGAATCGCTGATCAACACCGATTTCCTCGCCCTGGGTGACCCCGGTTTGCCCTGGCGGGACTGGCTGGGATGAACGAGGCCGAGGCACCGCTCAGCCGCCTGCGCGCGTTGATGGCACGGCTGCGCGATCCTGCCGCCGGCTGCCCGTGGGATCTGCGGCAGACCTTCGCCAGCATCGCCCCGATGACCGTGGAGGAAGCCCACGAAGTGGCCGATGCCGCCGAGCGCGGCGACATGGCCGACCTGCGCGAGGAACTCGGCGACCTGTTGCTGCACGTGGTCTTTCATGCCCGCATGGCCGAGGAGGGCGGGCATTTCGACCTCGACGACGTGGCCCGCGGCATTGTCGACAAGATGGTCCGCCGCCACCCGCACGTCTTCGCCGATCAGCCGGCGGCGGACGGCGAAGCCGCGCATGGCCGCAATTGGGAGGCGATCAAGCGCGAGGAGCGTGCCGCGCGCGGCGGCGACGACAGCCTGCTGGCCGGCATCGCCCGCGGCCTGCCGGCGTGGCTGCGGGCAATCAAATTGCAAAAGCGCGCCGCCCTGGCCGGCTTCGAATGGCCCGACCCGATGCCGGTGCTGGACAAGCTGGTCGAGGAAGTCGAGGAAGCGCGCGACGAGTTCCGCGCCGTCGCCGTCGCGGACGATCCGCCGGCGCGGGAGCGGCTGGCCGACGAGATCGGCGATATCCTGTTCGTGGCGGTCAATGTCGCCCGCCATGCCGGCGTCGACCCCGACGCCGCCCTGCGCCGCGCCAACGCCAAGTTCGAGCGCCGCTTCCGCGCCATGGAAGCGCTGGCCCGGGCCGGCGGCGCAAGCCTTGCCGACCTGCCGCTGGCCGAGCAGGAGCGCTTCTGGCAAACGGTCAAGCAGGGCGAACGTGCAACCGGAGAATCCGCATGAACACTTCATCCCGATCCGCCACCGCCGAGGTGCAGCCGCTCGACCACCCGGCCGACTACTGGCGACCGCTGCTGCCCGAGGCGAGCTTTCGCGTGCTGTTCGAGGAAGCCACCGAGCGCGCCTGCAGCAGCCCGCTGAACGCCGAGCAGCGTGAAGGCGTCTACGTCTGCGCTGCCTGCCACCTGCCGCTGTTCGACAGCGCGCATCGCTTCGACAGCGGTACCGGCTGGCCGAGCTTTTTCGCCGTGACGCCGGGCCGGGTGGCGACCAAGGTCGACCATCAGTTGCGCCTGCCGCGCATCGAATACCACTGCGCCCGCTGCGGCGGCCATCAGGGCCACGTGTTCGACGATGGTCCGCCGCCGACCGGGCAGCGCTACTGCAACAACGGTCTGGCCCTGCTGTTCGTCGCCGAGGGAGAGCCGCTGCCGGCGCTGCGCGGCTGAACGAGCACGGCGCGGCAGCGCCGCGTCAGGTTCCGCGATTCTTGCCCTGGAACGGCCGGTACCAGGCGCGGATCCGGGTCATGTCGGCGTCGAGATCCTCGCTCATGGTCAGCGTCGGGCCAATGATGATGCGCCGGTCCGGGAAGTGGAAGGCGACACAGAGCACCGGCGTCCCGGCATTGCGGGCGATGTGCCAGAAACCGGATTTCCACTGCTGCACCGGCTTGCGCGTGCCTTCCGGGGCGAGCACGAACCACATGCGTTCGGCCTCATGCAGGCGGCTAGCGGCCTGCCGTGCGGCACCGCCGGCGGCACCGCGATCCACGGCGATGGCACCCAGCGAGCGCAGCAGCCAGCCGAGCGGGCCGACGAAGGCTTCCTGCTTGACCATGAAGTCGATGTGCACGCCCAGCGCGAGCTTGGCCGCCAGACCCCAGATCACGTCCCAGGCCGAGGAATGCGGCGCGGCGATGATGACCAGGCGCGGCAGGTCGGGAAACTCGCCTTCGACCCGCCAGCCGCCCAGACGCAGCAGCAGGCGGCCGAAGGCGCAGCCGAGTGCGCCGCCGGCGCGGGGTGCCTGGGCCGGCAGGGTCGGCACCGGTGCCCTCATGTCTCGCCGTCCGGGAACGGTTTGGCGCGCTGTCGCTTGCGCGTCGCGCGCTCGCGCTTGTTGCCCAGCCGGCGTTCCTTGGAGGCGCGGGTCGGCGCGGTGGCAATGCGCGGCTTGGGCGGCTTGAGTGCGCCCAGCAACAGGTTCAGCAGGCGCTCGCGGGCATCGGCGCGATTGCGCTCCTGGGTTCGGAAGCGCTGGGCGAGGATGACGATCACGCCGTCCTCGGAAATGCGCCGGTCGCGGCGCGCCAGAAGACGGCTGCGCAACCCTTCCGGCAGGGCGCGCGACTGGCCGGCGTCGAAGCGCAGTTCCACTGCCGTGGCGACCTTGTTGACGTTCTGTCCGCCCGGTCCGCTGGCGCGGACGAAGCGCTCGACCAGTTCGTCGTCGGGGATGGCGATGGAAGGGGTCAGGCGCAGCATGGCGAGGGGACGGCGAGCGGGGCGCGCAGTGTAGCCCGGCGATCCGGTCGGCGCTCAGTCGTCAGCGGCGGGCAGCGACCAGCCGAACAGGTCCAGGGCGCGCTGGTAGGCTGCATCGGGCGGTGCCTCGACGTTGACCGGCAGGCCGCTTTCCGGGTGCGGGAAGCGCAGCCGCCAGGCGTGCAGCAGCATGCGATGGATGCCCTGCATGCGGAAGTCGCGGTTGCGCTGGCCGTCGCCGTGGCTGGTGTCGCCGATCAGGTGATGGTGGACGTGCTTGAGATGGCGACGGATCTGGCGAAAGCGACCGCTCAGCGGACACGCCCGCAGCAGGGCGTAGCGCGAGGTCGGAAAACCGCCGGCGGCGAGCGGCAACTCGCCCCGGGCGAGCACGCGGAAGGCGGTCTGTGCCGGTTTCTTCTGCGGTTTGCCGGGGCCGCCGTCGAGCGCGTGGTCGACGAGGAAGTCCGCGTCCTGCGGCCAGCCGCGACAGACGGCGAGATAGTCCTTGCGCACCGTCTGCGCCATCAGCGCGCGGCCCAGCGCGGCGGCGGCGTCGCGGTCGAAGGCCAGCAGCAGGCAGCCGCTGGTGGCGCGGTCGAGACGGTGGACGAGGAAGATCGGCTGGCCGAACTGCGCGCGCAGGCGGTCGGCGGCAAAATCGGTTTCGCCGCGCGCCAGCGCGCTGTCGTGGACCATCAGGCCGGCCGGCTTGTCGACGACGGCGAAGCGCGGCTCGCGCAGCAGGACGGCGATCATGGCGAAGCCCCGCCCGGCACGCGGCCGGGCGGGGCGCAGGGTCACTGGCCGGAGTCGGACTTGGCGGCGTCGGCGGCGACCTTGGCGAAGTCGCCGGCGGCGAACACCGACAGCTTCGACGGGTCGATGTGGCGACGCAGCGCGGCGTTCACCTCGTCCACGCTCAGCGCGGCGAGACGGGCGTCGAGGCGGGCGGCATCGGCCATGGTGCGGCCGAGATAGGCG
>JBAYTD010000048.1:0-19186 GCA_041675805.1 Lysobacteraceae bacterium | reverse complement strand
GCGCCGGCGCATCGACCCCGAACTGCGCGCCGCCGTCGGCGACTGGGTCTGGCTGGCAGCGGACGAGGACGTGATCCACGCCTGTCTGCCGCGCCACAGCCTGCTGCGTCGCGGCGCGGCGGGAGAGCACTACGGCCGGCAGTTGATCGCCGCCAACATCGACAC
Source organism: Lysobacteraceae bacterium (assembly GCA_041675805.1). Classification (GTDB taxonomy): domain Bacteria; phylum Pseudomonadota; class Gammaproteobacteria; order Xanthomonadales; family Xanthomonadaceae; genus JANNWF01. Next base: position 19,021 of record JBAYTD010000048.1, on the reverse strand, counting down.
CGTGTTGGTGGTGGCCGGTCTGGACGGCGACTTCAACCCGCGCCGGCTGGAGCGCTACCTGCTGCTGACCCGCGACAGCGGCGCGGCCACGGTCATCGTGCTGACCAAGGCCGACCTCTGCCCGGACCTGCCGGCGCGGCTGGCGGCGCTGGACGGATTGCGCGCCCAGGGCGTGCCGATCGTGACGATCAATGCTCGCGAGACGGCCAGCGCGGCGGCGCTGTCGGCATGGACCGGGCCGGGCCAGAGCCTGGTGCTGGTCGGCTCTTCCGGTACCGGCAAGTCGACCCTGACCAATTGCCTGCTCGGCATCGAGCGGCAGAAGACCGCCGACGTGCGCCAGACCGACAGCCGCGGCCGCCACACCACCACCCATCGCAGCCTGATCGCCCTGCCCGGCGGCGGCTGCCTGATCGACACCCCCGGCATGCGCGAGCTCAAGCCCACCGGCGACGAGGATCTGGCCGAGGGCGGCTTCGAGGATGTCGAGGCGCTGGCGGCCGATTGCCGCTTCCGCGATTGCGCGCACCAGGCCGAACCCGGCTGTGCGGTGCGCAAGGCGTTGCAGCGCGGCGAACTGGACGGCGCAAGGTTGGCCAACTACCTCAAGCTGCGCGGCGAACTGGCGCAGGCCGGCGCAGTGATCGTGCAGCGCGCGCGCCGCGCCGCACAGCCCGCCGGACGGCGGCCGGAGCGCCGCGAGATCGAACCGGACAGTCAGGAACACTGAAGCCATGGACCTGCAACTGGCTCATCATCTGGCGCTGGACGCGCGCCTGACCGAAGCGGTCAAGGGCATCCGCCTGCTCAACCTGCTGAGCTGGCCGGCCAGCGAACAGCAGCGCTTCCTCGCCGCCTGGCATCGCGGCCAGGCGCGACCGCCACAGATCATCTATCCGCGTCTGGACCTGTCCGACGTGCGCGTCGAACTCGCCGCGATCATCACTGCCAGCGACCACGACCACCCGCTGGGCGAATACCTGTACCGCAACGCCAGCAGCTACGACATCGCCGCGCGGCTGATCGAAGCGCTGGGCACGGCCGAGGTCACGCAATGCTCGGTGGACCTGTTCGGCCGCCCCGGTGATCCGCTGCCCGGCTCCGATCTGAGCAACCTCGACGCCGCCCGCCACTTCATCGAACTGTCCGAGGATCTCGACCCTGGCCTGGCCAACGTCGAGGCCGATTACGTGCTCTCCGCCGAGGTGATGCAGGAGGAACTGCAAGAGGCGATGGACGCCTTCTTCGTCCACCACCGCGTGCGCGTGGAGATCGACCCCAACCTGGTCGCCAAGGCCGCCGCCGGTGCCACCCGCATCCGCCTGCGCTCGGCCACCGGCTTCACCGAATACGACCGCCACCAGTTGCTCGAACACGAGGCCTTCGTGCATTCGCTGACCGCACTCAACGGCCGCGAGCAACCGCATCTGAAGAGCCTTGGCCGCACCGCGCCGCGCATCACGGCCACCCAGGAAGGCTTGGCCACCTTTGCCGAACTGATCACCGGGGCCATCGACCTGCAACGCCTCAAGCGCATCTCGCTGCGCATCGTCGCCATCGACCAGGCCTTGGACGGGGCCGATTTCGTCGACATCTTCCGCCTGTTCCTCGATGCCGGGCAGACCGAGATCGAAAGCTTCGCCTCCACCATGCGCGTGTTCCGCGGCGCGCCGACCAGCGGCGGCAGCGCCTTCACCAAGGACGCCGTCTATCTGCACGGCCTGCTCAGCGTGCACACCTTCTTCCGCTGGGCGCTGCGCCATCGGCGGATGTCGCTGACCCGCCTGCTGTTCGCCGGCAAGATGGCCCTGCACGACGTGTTCACCCTGGAGCCGCTGTTCAACGACGGCACCATCGCCGAACCGCTGTACCTGCCGCCCTGGCTGTCGCGCGCCAAGGGGCTGGCCGGGACGCTGGCGTTCTCCCTGTTCGCCAACCGCATCCGTCTGGACCGGGTGGTGGCCGAGGATCTGGTGCTGGGCGTGTAGGCCGGGGATTGCCTTCGCCTCGCCTGATTGCCTTCGCTTCGCCCGATCATCCCGGTCGGGGCGCGATCCGCGCCGGCCCGCGCTAACATGGGCGTTCCCCTTCCGCATCGCGACCGATACCCATGAGCGAGACGCCCAGCAACGACCTCAAGCAGGCCGCCCTCGACTACCACCGCCTGCAACCGCCCGGCAAGATCAAGGTGGTCGCCACCAAGGCGATGGTCACCCAGCGCGACCTGTCGCTGGCCTATTCGCCCGGCGTGGCGTTTGCCTGCGAGGCCATCGTCGAGGATCCGCAGGCGGTCAGCGAGATGACCGCGCGCGGCAACCTGGTGGCGGTGATCTCCAACGGCACCGCCGTGCTCGGCCTCGGCAACATCGGTCCCTTGGCCGCCAAGCCGGTGATGGAAGGCAAGGGCGTGCTGTTCCAGAAGTTCGCCGGCATCGACGTGTTCGACATCGAAGTGAATGAACACGACCCGGACAAGCTGGTCGACATCATCGCCTCGCTGGAGCCGACCTTCGGCGGCATCAACCTGGAGGACATCAAGGCGCCGGAGTGCTTCATCGTCGAGAAGAAGCTGCGCGAGCGGATGAAGATCCCGGTCTTCCACGACGACCAGCACGGCACCGCGATCATCGTCGGCGCGGCGATCATCAACGCGCTGGAAGTGGCCGGCAAGAAGATCGGCGAGGTCAAACTGGCCACTTCCGGTGCCGGTGCCGCCGGCATCGCCTGCCTCGACATGCTGGTGGCGCTGGGCATGAAGCCGGAGAACATCCTCGCCGTCGACCGCGACGGCGTGCTCTACCAGGGCCGCGGCAACATGGACGCCGACAAGCAGCGCTACGCCCGCGACACCGAGGCGCGCTCGCTGGCCGACATCGTCAAGGGAGCCGATGTCTTCCTCGGCCTGTCCGCCGCCGGCGTGCTGAAGCCGGACATGGTGGCGACCATGGCGGCGCGGCCGATCATCATGGCGCTGGCCAATCCCAACCCGGAAATCCTCCCCGAGGACGCCCGCGCGGTGCGCCCGGACTGCATCATCGGCACCGGCCGGTCGGACTATCCCAACCAGGTCAACAACGCGCTGTGCTTCCCGTACATCTTCCGCGGCGCGCTGGATGTCGGTGCCACCACCATCAACGAGGCGATGAAGCTGGCCTGCGTGCGCGCCATCGCCGACCTGGCCCGGCGCGAGGCCTCGGACCTTGGCGCGGCCTACACCGGCGAGTTGCCCAGTTTCGGTCCCGAGTACCTTATCCCGCGCCCGTTCGACCCGCGTCTGCTGGTATCGCTGGCTCCGGCGGTGGCGCGTGCGGCGATGGATTCCGGCGTGGCGACGCGGCCGATCATCGACATGCGCGCCTATGTCGAGAAGCTCAACCAGTTCGTCTTCCGCAGCAGCCTGCTGATGAAGCCGGTGTTCGAGCGCGCCCGCGCCGACCTCAAGCGCGTGGTCTATGCGGAAGGCGAGGAGGAGACCGTGCTGCGCGCGGTGCAGACGGTCATCGACGAGGGCCTGGCGCGGCCGATCCTGGTCGGCCGCCCGGCGGTGATCGAGGCGCGCATCGAGCGCCTGGGCCTGCGCCTGCGCGCCGGCGAGGACTTCGACCTGACCAATATCGACGACGATCCGCGCTTCAACGAATACTGGCAGAGCTACCACGAGATCATGCAGCGGCGCGGTGTCGGCGTCGCCGCCGCGAAGTCGGTGGTGCGCACGCGCAACACCGTGATCGCCGCCTTGATGGTGCGTCGCGGCGAGGCCGACGCCATGCTCTGCGGCATGGTCGGCCGCTATCACAAGAAGCTGGCCTACGTGGTCAACGTCATCGGCCGCGAAGCGGGGGTCAATTCCACCTCGGCGCTGTCCGCCGTGCTCAATGATCGCGGCACCTTCTTCTTCGTCGATACCCACGTGCAGAACGACCCCAGCGCCGAGCAGATCGCCGAAGCGACCCTGCAGGCGGCGTTCCGCATCAAGCTGTTCGGCATCACCCCGCGCGTGGCCCTGCTGTCGTTCTCCAACTTCGGCAGTTTCGATTCGCCCTCGGCGCAGAAGATGCGCGCCGCCCTGGCGCTGATCCGCCAGCGCGCGCCGCACCTGGAGGTGGACGGCGAGATGCAGGCCGACACCGCGATCCATCCCGGCGTGCGCGAGCGCCTGCTCAGCGGATCGACGCTGAAGGGCAGCGCCAACCTGTTCGTGATGCCCAACCTCGACAGCGCCAACATCGTCTACAACATGGTCCGCTCGATGACCGACAGCGTGGCGCTGGGGCCGATCCTGATGGGCCTGGCGCGGCCGGCGCACGTGCTGACGCCGGCGGCGACGGTGCGCCGGGTGGTCAACATGACCGCCATCGCGGCGGTCGAGGCTCAATTGCGCGCCGAGCGCCAGCAGGCCGCTTCCGGCTGAGCGCGGGCAGGCGGCGGCTGACCGGTTTTGCCGCTCAGCCCGCCGCCAGTTGCGCCAGCAGACCGCGCAGCGCCTGTCCGCGATGGCTGTGGCGATGCTTGGTGGCGGCGTCCAGTTCGGCCGCGCTGGCGTCCAGCGCCGGGTCGAAAAACAGCGGGTCGTAGCCGAAGCCGCCGCTGCCGCGCGGCGCATCGAGGATGCGCCCGCGCCAGCGTCCTTCGGCGATCAGCGGTGCCGGATCCTCGGCGTGGCGCAGCAGGACCAGCACGCAGATGAAGAACGCCCCGCGCCCGGCGGCGTCGACGCCATCCAGCGCGCCAAGCAGCTTGGCGATGTTGGCCGCGTTGTTACCCTGCGCGCCGGCATAGCGCGCCGAATGCAGGCCGGGCGCGCCGTCCAGCGCATCGACGCAGAGGCCGGAATCGTCGGCCAGCGCCGGCAGGCCGGACAGGCGCGCGGCGTGGCGCGCCTTGAGCAGGGCGTTCTCGACGAAGCTCAGGCCGGTTTCCTCGATCTCGCCGATGCCCAGTTCGCCCTGGGCGATGACCTCGATGTCCAGCGGTGCCAGCAGTTGGCGGAACTCGCCCAGCTTGCCGGCATTGCCGCTGGCGAGAACCAGGCGCACCGCCTCAGCCCGGGGTCGACAGCGCGGCGTTCTGCGCCGCCATCAACTGGCGCACGCCGGACTCGGCCAGGGTCAGCAGGGCATCGAGTTCGTCGCGGCGGAAGGCGTGGCCCTCGGCGGTGCCCTGCAACTCGATGAAGCCGCCGCCGTCGTTCATCACGATGTTCATGTCGGTGTCGCAGTCGCTGTCCTCGGCGTAGTCGAGGTCGAGCACCGGGACGCCACGATAGACGCCCACCGAGACCGCCGCCACCGCGCCGTGGATCGGGTCGCGGCTGATCTCGCGCTTGGCCGTCAGCCAGCGCACCGCATCGACCAGCGCCACATAGGCACCGGTGATCGCCGCGCAGCGGGTGCCGCCATCGGCCTGCAGCACGTCGCAATCCAGCGTGATGGTGCGCTCGCCGAGCGCGCTGCGGTCGACGCAGGCACGCAGCGCACGGCCGATCAGGCGCTGGATTTCAAGCGTCCGCCCGCCCTGCTTGCCGCGCGCCGCCTCGCGGTCGCCGCGCGTGTGCGTGGCGCGCGGCAGCATGCCGTACTCCGCCGTCACCCAGCCTTGGCCCTTGCCGCGCAGGAACGGCGGCACACGGTTTTCGACGCTGGCCGTACACAGCACGCGGGTGTCGCCGCAGGCGATCAGCACCGAGCCCTCGGCGTGGCGGGTATAACCGCGAATGATTTGCAGCGGTCGCAGCGCATCGGCGGCACGGCCGCTGGGGCGCGAAAAAACGGAAGGGGAACTGGGCATGCCTGCTGCGCAATGAGCGAAAAAAGGCCGGCGAGTTTACCATCGCCGCCGAACCCTCCCGGACGACCCGCCATGATCCGCAGCATGACCGCCTACGCCGCCGGCGAACGACTCGCGCCCTGGGGCAGCCTGAGCTGCGAGTTGCGCGCCGTGAACCATCGCTACCTGGAACTGGGCCTGCGCCTGCCCGACGAACTGCGCGCCTTCGAGGGCCTGCTGCGCGAACGCGTCGCCCGGCGGGTGACGCGCGGCAAGCTCGACCTGTCCTTGCGTCTGCGCCCGGCGCTCGGCGGCGAAGCCCTGCGCCTCAATGCCGACCTGCTTGATCGCCTGGCCGAACTGGCGGCGCAATGCGACGCCCGCTTCCCGCGCATGCAGGTCGATTTTGCCGAACTGCTGCGCCATCCGGGCCTCGTCGAACAGGCCGAGATCGACGCCGACGTCCTGCGCGAAGCGGTCGAAGCCCTGCTCGACCAGGTGCTCGACGAATTCATCGCCGCCCGCGAGCGCGAAGGCGGCAAACTGGCCGAATTCATGACCAGCCGCCTCGACGGCATCGCCGACATCGCCGCGCAGGTGCGTGAATGGCTGCCCGACATCCGCGCCGCCCTGCGGCAGAAGCTGGAAACCCGGCTGGCCGACCTGCGCGAAGCGGCCGATCCCGGCCGGCTGGAACAGGAACTGGTGCTGCATCTGCAAAAGATCGATGTCGACGAGGAACTGGACCGCCTCGCCACCCACGTCGGCGAAGCGCATCGCGTGCTCGCCCTGCCCGACGCGGTCGGCCGTCGGCTGGACTTCCTGCTGCAGGAATTCAACCGGGAAGCCAACACCCTCGGCTCCAAATCGGTCGACGCCCGCACCACCCGCGCCGCCGTGGAACTGAAGGTGCTGATCGAGCAGATCCGCGAACAGGTCCAGAACATCGAATAACCGGAACAGACCAACAGGACAGGCGAAACGATGGCGGATAACCCCGATGGCAGCTTCATCCCGCGCGGCCTGCCCGGGGTGATCAATGCCGCGCGCTGGTCGCTGAAAGGCCTGCGCGCCGCCTGGCGGCACGAGTCCTCGTTCCGCCTGGAGGTCTACCTGTTCCTGCTGCTGGCACCGCTGGGCGCGTGGCTGGGCGCGAATGCCATCGAGCGCGTGCTGCTGATCGGCAGCCTGCTGCTGGTGCTCAGCGCCGAACTGCTGAACTCGGCGGTGGAAGCGGTGATCGAGCGCTTCGGCTCGCAATGGCACGAACTGGCCGGCCGCGCCAAGGACATGGGCTCGGCGGCGGTGTTCGTGCTGATGCTCAACGTCGCCCTGATCTGGGGCGGATTGCTGCTGCCGCGCTGCTGGGGCTGACAACGTGGCTGGATCACGGCACGCCTTGCCGGTACGGACCCCGATGGGCCCTGCCCAGGCGCGCGCCGCTTGCCTGGGCTATGGGCGGCGGCTTGCCTGCTTTCCGGGTGCGGGTTGTGCTACGCGGTTGTGGTGGCGATGGCCTTGGCGATGGCGGCGCAGCGGGCCTGGCGCAGGCGGTCGCCGATGGCGGGGCCGTCGAGGCCGGCGAGGTCGAGGTCGCGGGCCTGCACGCTGAGGGCGGCGGTGTGCAGGGTGTTGAGCAGTGCGCGCTGCGGGTACGGGCTTTCGGACAGGCCGAGGCGGCCGCGCTTGTCGGCTTCGCAGACCAGGGCGATGGCGTCGATGCGGGCCGGCTGGCGGAAGGCGTCGCAGCGTTCCAAAAGGGCGAGGATGCGCGGCGGCGTCATCTCGGCCAGGCGGTGGATGTTTAGGTGTTCGCGGCAGACCGCTTCGGCCAGCAGGCGGTAGTCGGTGGGTGCTTTCAGGCGGGCGCACAGCGCCGCCAGCGGCTTGAGGCCGCGATGTTCGTGTTGTGGATGGGCGGGCAAAAGTTCGGCCGGCGTCAGCGCCTTGCCGAGGTCGTGGCCTAGGCCGGCGAAGGCGCTGCGGGCGTCGCCGGGGGCGAGCCGGGCGCATTGTCGCAGCACCATGCAGACATGGACGCCGCTGTCGATTTCCGGGTGGTATTCGGCACGCTGCGGGACGCCGAACAGGGCGTCGACCTCGGGCAGCACGCGGGCCAGTGCGCCGCAGTCGCGCAGGGTCTGGATCATCGCGTCGGGCCAAGGCTCGGCGAGGCCGCGTTGCAATTCCTGCCAGACGCGCTCGGGGACCAGATGGTCGACTTCGCCGGCGGCGACCATGGCGCGCATCAGGTCGAGGGTTTCATCGGCGATGCGAAAGCCCAGCGGGGCGAAGCGCGCCATCAGTCGCGCCCCGCGCAGGATGCGTACCGGGTCTTCGGCGAAGGCCGGCGAGACGTGGCGCAGGAGGCGCGCCTGAAGGTCGCGCTGGCCGCCGCAGGGGTCGATCAGGCGGCCATCGGCATCCTGGGCGATGGCGTTGATCGTGAAGTCGCGCCGGCGCAGGTCGTCCTCCAGGCTGATCTCGGGCGAGGCGTGGACGACGAAGCCGCGATAGCCCGGCGCGCTCTTGCGTTCGGTGCGCGCCAGGGCGTACTCCTCGCCGCTGTCGGGGTGCAGGAAGACAGGGAAGTCGCGGCCGACCGGGCGAAAGCCGGCGGCCAGCATCTGGTCGGGCGTGGCACCGACGACGACGAAATCGCGGTCGCCGGCCGGCCGGCCGAGCAGGGCGTCGCGCACCGCGCCGCCTACCAGATAGCTGCGCATGGCGATCAGCCGCCGGCGCGGTAGCGGTCCAGCCGGCTTTGCTTGCCGATGCCGGCCAGCAGCGGGCGCATGATGCGGGCCACCGGCGTCTTGGCGATGCCGAGCCGGTACAGGCCGTCGATGCCGCCGACCGAGTCCACTTGCAGCGATTTCCAGTTGTCGCTGGAAAACGGCTTGCCGGGGATGAAGTCCATCAGCATCGCCTGCAGGCGGCCGAGGGTGTCCGGCAGCGGCAGGATGCAGCGCCGCTGGCCGCGCTGCTGCGCCGTCCAGGCGACGATTTCGCGCAGGGTGAATACCTGCGGCCCGTACAGCTCGTAGACCTGCCCGCAGCTGCTGTCCGGATCGTCCAGCGCGCGCAGGAAGGCGGCCGCCACGTCGCCGACGTAGACCGGGGCGAACTTGGCACCGGGCTTGGCCAGCGGCAGCACCGGGGCGAGGTCGAGCAGGCCGGCGAAGCGGCAGTACAGGCCATCGCCGGGGCCGAAGATCACCGAGGGCTGGAAAATGGTCCAGTCCAGGCCGGAGCCCTTCACTACCTGTTCGCCCTCGCCCCGCGTGCGCAGGTAATGGCTCTTGCCGCGTCCGGCGTTGAGCGCACTCATCTGCACCAGGCGCGACACGCCGGCCTGGCGGCAGGCGGCGATCAGGGCGGTGGGGATGTCGACGTGGGCGCGCTGGAAGCCGGCACCGGAGAAGCCGCGTTCATTGAGGATACCGATCAGGTTGACGGCCGCCGCCGCGCCGTCGAGCAGGCGCGCCAGGGCGGCGCTATCGAGCGGATCGACGCTGACCACGCGGACCTCGGGGATGGCACCCAGCGCCGGCTTGTGCATCGCGTTGCGGCTGGCCACGGTGACCCGCCAGCCGGCCCGGGCCAACGCGGAAACCAGGCGGCTGCCGACGAAGCCAGTGCCGCCAAGGACGACGATGCGGGGTTTGTTCATGGTGCGGGAGTCTCCGTGACGGGCGCGCCGGGGCAGGCGAAGCCGCGCGTGGCCGGGCCGCTGGCACCGCGCAGGCGGTCGCTGAGCGCGGTGGCCTTGTCCTGGCGCAGACGCCAGTCGTGGATGACGCTGAAGGCCATGATGCGGGCGACGTACTCGCGGGTTTCGCGGTAGGGAATGGTTTCGATCCACAGGTCGACATCATGTCCGGCGCGTTGCGCCAGCCAGCGGCCGACCGGGGCCGGTCCGGCATTGTAGGCCGCCGTGGCCAGATGCGGCTGGCCGCCGTGGCGGTCGAGCATGGCGCGCAGGTAGGCGGTGCCCAGTTCGATGTTGGTGTTCGGCGCGTACAGGCTGTTCGCGCCGCCCCAGCGTTTGCCGAGCTGTTTGGCGGTGGCGGCGGCGGTGCCCGGCAGCAACTGCATCAGGCCGCGTGCGTTGGCGCTGGAGCGGGCGTCGCTCTGCCAGGCGCTTTCGGCGCGGATCAGCGCCGACACCCAGGATTCGTCGAGGTCGTGGCGGCGCGCTTCGCGGCGCACGGCCTGCCGCTGCGGCAGCGGGAAGCGCAGGCTGTAGTAGGCGAGGTCGTCCGGCCCGGTCAATGCGAACACGGCGCGGTCGTACCAGTGCGCGTCGAGGGCGATGGCAGCGGCGACGCGGCGCTCGTCGGCATCCAGCGTGGCGAGCACGGCGCGCCATTCCAGATCGGCCCAGGCGCGGCGGTCGAGGGCGAACAGGCGCACCGCGCGGACCAGTCCGGGCAGTTCCGCGATGCGTTGGCGCAGGGCGGCGTCGGCGGGGATTTCCTGCGGGCACAGCGCGTAGTCGAGGCCGAGCCGGTCGGCGGCGAGGAAGCCGTGGTAGTGGGCTTCGCGGGCCAGTGTGGCGAACAGTGCGCGGGCAGCGGCCGCGTCGCCCGTTTGTTCGCGCATCCGTGCTTCCAGATAGCGCCAGCGCGGTTCTGTGCGCTGCTCGGCGGACATCGCTTCGATGCCGTGCAGGGCCTCGTCCCAGGCGCTGCGCGCCAGTGCTTCGCGGACCCGCCATTCGTGCAGGCGGGCGTCGTAGGCTGCGGCGGGCACGGCGGCGAAGCGCTGCGCGCTGCCGGGCAGGTAGGAGGCGGCCGACCACAGCGCGATCTGGTAGCGCACGGCGTCGGCCTGGTCGCCGTCCAACAGGCGCGGTGCGAGCGCATCGAGCAGGCGCTGGGCGGCGGCGGGATCGCGGCGTGACAGCCGGTTCAGGCCGCTGAGCGCGACCGCCTGGCTGCGCTCGTTGCGCGGCCAGGCGGCGGCCTGCGAGTCGGCGGCGTCGAGAAAGCCGGCGTAGGACTCGGCCAGCGCCTTGTCGGTGGCCGGCAGGGCGCGGGCCAGATAGCGCATCAGGCTGTTGTTGCCTTCCTGCGCGGCGAGCACGATGCGTTGCCAGCGCAAGGCGTCGTCGATGCGGCCGGCAGCGGCCAGGGCGGCGAAGGCACCATCGCAGGCGTCCGGGCGCGAGGCACCGTGGCGCCAGGTGTCGGTGATCGCCGAGAGCAGCGCCTCGTCGGCCTGACCGGCGGCCAGGCGGGCGCTGAAGGCATGGCAGCGCAGGCTGATGTCGGCGGCGTCGGTCTCGCGGTAATGGCGCAGGAAGGTCGGCCAGTCGCGGCGCTTGGCCAGTTTGCCCAGCCAGGCGCGGCGCAGCGGCTCGGCAAAGGGCAGGGCGGCGTGGCGGTCGAGCAGGGTGCGCACGTCGGCGTCGCTGGCGCGGCCCAGTTGGTGGCGAAGTTCGGCATACTCCAGCCACGGGCGCAGCGGATGGTCGTCGAGGGCGTACAGCGTCGCGGCGTCGAGGCCGTTGCCGCGCTCGATGCCGTCCAGCGCGGCGCGGACGGCACCCAGTTGCGGGTCGTTGCGGGTGGCGTCGGCGCTGGCGGCGGACGCGCCCAGACAGATCAACAGAAGAATGAGATAGCGCATGGGCAAAGTGTATCGGGATCGTCCCGCCGGCTTGGTGAACCGATGAGCGAGCTGCTCGCGGCGCTGCCGCTGTTCCTGCTGCTTGGTGCCTGCGCCGGCCTGCTGGCCGGGCTGCTCGGCGTCGGCGGCGGCCTGGTGATCGTCGCCGCCCTGGTCTACCTGCTGCCCGGCCAGGGCATCCCCGCCGAGCACGTGATGCACGTCGCGTTGGCGACTTCGCTGGCCACCATCATCCTGACCGGCCTGGCCTCGGCGCGCGCCCACCATCGACGCGGCAGCGTGATGTGGCCGAGCGTGCGCTGGCTGGTGCCGGGGCTGGTCGTCGGCGGTCTGGTCGGTGCCGCGCTGGCCAGCGCGCTGAACGGCGCTGCGCTGCGCTACACGGTGGCGATCTTCTGCCTGCTGGCGGCGGCGCAACTGGTGTTCGGAACACCGAAGGGCAGCGAGCGCGCCGATGCGCCGGTCGGCCCGGCGATGAGCGCGGCCGGTTTCGGCATCGGCGGGCTGTCGGCGGTGGTCGGCATCGGCGGCGGCAGCATGACGGTGCCGTTGCTGGTCTGGCTCGGCGCGCCGCCGGTGCGCGCGGTCGGCACCTCGGCCGCCTGCGGCGTCGCCATCGGCCTGTCCTCGGCATTCGGTTACGCATTGATGGGGCCGCCGCCGGGCAGTCTGCCGGCCGGTTCGTTCGGCTACGTCTACCTGCCGGCGGCGCTGGGCATCGCCGTGGCCTCGGTCGGGCTGGCCCCGCTCGGCACGCGGCTGGCGCATCGGCTCAGCGGCCCGGCGCTGAAAAAGATTTTCGCCGGCCTGCTGCTGCTGGTCGGGCTGAGCCTGCTGCTGGATCGCTGAGGCCGTTCAGTCCGCTGTGGCGGCCAGCGGGTGGCTGGTCGGCAGTTCGATCTCCGCCGCCACCGCCAGATGGTCGGAGCGCAGGCCGGGCAGCAGCCAGCGCCGATTCACCTTCAGGTTGTCGGTGGCGAGGATGTGGTCGATGGCGCGCTGCGGCCGCCAGGCCGGGAAGCTGGGCAGGCGCTCGCTCGGCGGTTGCAGCGGGCTGTGGCGGTACAGCGGCTGCATCTCGGCCGATTCCGGCTCGCAGTTGAAGTCGCCCATCAGCACGCCGTGCGGGGCGTCCTGCAGCAGTTCGGCGATGAAGGCGGTCTGCGCCAGTCGCGCCTTGACGCTCAGCGCCAGATGCGCGATCAGCACGATCAGCGCCGCGTCACCCTCGCCATAGCGCGCCCACAGCACGCCGCGGCCGGGCACGCGGCCGGGCAGGGCGTAGTCGCGCACCTCGTCCGGCGCGTGCCGGCTGAGCAGGGCGTTGGCGCTGGTGGCGATGCCGCCCATGCGGCGATTGGGCTGGTGGCTCCAGTAATCGAAACCGGCCGCCTCGGCGAGGTAGTGGGTCTGGTTGAGAAAGCCCGAGCGCAGAGAGCCGGGATCGGCCTCCTGCAGGCCGACCAGGTCGAAGGCGCTGGCGGCGGCGGCGATGGCGTCGAGGTTGTTGCGCTTTTCCGGGTGCGGCAGCACGTGGGTCCACGGCCGACGGACGTAATCGCCATAGCCGCGGGTGCTGGCACCGGCCTGGATGTTGGCACTCAGGAGGGTGAGCGCGGGCATGGCGGAAGACGGGTTCACCCGGCCTGTGTGGGGACGCGGCAGCCGTGCTGCAAGGCCGCCGCCTCCGGGCCGGGCGCTGGCCTTCAGGATGGATCGGCCTTGGCGGCGCGCTCGGCGCGTTCCTTGGCGACCAGCTGGTCGACCACCTGCAGCATCCGCGCATGCGAGTTGCTGGCACCGACTTCGACGCGGTACTTGCCGGCGACGATCAGGGTCGGCGTGGAGGTGACGCCGTAGCGCGGTGCCTGCTGCTGGGCACGGGCGGTCTTGGCGTTGACGGCGAAGCTGTTCATGGTGGCGGCGAACTCGTCCGCCTTGACGCCGTAGTTGGTGTAGAAGGCCGGGATGTCGCCCTCGGTGCGGATGCGGCGCTCGACGTGGACGGCCTTGAACATGTCGTTGTGGGTCTTGTCGAGCAGGCCCATCGTCTCGGCGGTGTAGAAGGCACGGCCGAAGGTGTCCCAGATGCCGCCGAACATCGCCGGGGTGTAGCTGAAGGCCACGTCATCGGCCTGCTTGGCGCTCCATTCGTCGATCAGCGGCTGGAAGCTGGCGCAGGCACCGCAGCTGTAGCCGAACACTTCGACCACTTCGATGCGCTCGCCGCTGGCGGTCGGCTGGGCCGGTTCGATCAGGTGGTAATCGCGGCCGACCTGGAACGCGCCTGCGGGTTCGGAGGCGGGCGTCTGCGCGGAGCAGGCCGTGGCGGTGCCGAGCAGGGCGACGGCAAGAAAGCGGGTGAACATCGTTCAGGTCTCCGTGAGGGACAGGTGGTTGGTCCGGTCCGCAAACACGACGGGCGCCTTGCGGCGCCCGTTGCGACGACCGGATGCAGCGTGGGACATCAGGGCGCGGCGGCAGTTCCCGCCACCGGGCGCGCGTGCATGCCCTCGATGTAGCTGGCCAGCGAGGCGATTTCCTCGTCGGTCAGGTGTTTGGCGACCTCGGCCATGGTGGCGTCGGCGTTTTCGCCGCTGCCGTGGACGGTGCCGCTGCGGAAGGCGTTGAGCTGGGCCGTGGTGTAGGTGGCGTGCTGGCCGGCCAGGCGCGGATAGGCCGGGCCGGGGTTGCCGGCACCGGTCGGGCCGTGGCAGGCGGCGCAGGCCGGCAGGCTGCGCGCGGCGTCGCCGTCGCGGTACAGCGTTTCGCCGACTTCGTAGAACTTGCGGCCGGCGTTGGGGCCTTCGGCGATCAGGCTGTCGTCGGCCATGCCTGCACCGGCGGTGGTGCCGGCGAAGTAGGCACCGATGTCGCGCATGTCCTGCGGGCTGAGCGTGGCGGCAAAGCCGAGCATGATCGGGTCGGCACGCTCGCCGCTCTTGTACAGAGCGAGCTGGCGGGCGATGTAGCGCTCGTGCTGGCCGGCGATCTTCGGATACATCGGCACCACCGAGTTGCCGTCGGCGTTGTGGCAGGCGGCGCAGGCGGCGGCCTTGCCGGCACCGGCCTGGGCGTCGCCCGGCTGGGCCGGTCCATGGGCGTCGGTCAATGGCTCGGTGACCGCCGGCGCGACCTCTTCCGCGACGCCGACCTCGGCGGGCATGGATTCCGTTTGGGCAACGGCGGTGGCGGCGAACAGCAGGCCGGCGAAACCGAAAAGGCAGCGAAAGGTCATACACTTGCTCCAGTGTGTCGGGAGATTCCAGCGCCGCCGCCATCGAATGGCCGGCCTTGCTGCGGTGTCCGATGGCACCTTCAGGTGGCGTATAAACGCTGGATTATCCCCGTCGTCCCCGCAGCCGGTCAACGAAGCCCATGAGCGAACCCACTGCCCTGCGCGCCGCGCGCTACCTGCGCAGCGTGCACGAACTCTCGCAACTGCCCCCCGACGTCGGTTTCGAGGCGGCGATCTGTGGCCGTTCCAATGCCGGAAAATCCAGCGCGATCAATGCCATCTGCGATCAGGGCAAGCTGGCCCGCACCTCCAAGACGCCGGGTCGCACGCAGCAACTGGTCTACTTCGAAGTTACCCCCGAGCGCCATCTGGTCGATCTACCCGGCTACGGCTACGCCAAGGTGCCGGCGGCCTTGCGCGATCATTGGCGCGAGGTGCTGGAGGGTTTTTTCCGCCATCGGCAGGCGCTGCGCGGGCTGCTGGTGGTGATGGATATCCGCCATCCGCTGAAGGATTTCGACCGCCAGATGCTGGCCTTCGCCAGTGCCCGCCGGCTGCCCGCGCACATCCTGCTGACCAAGGCCGACAAGCTCGGTCGCGGTGCCCGCGACAAGACCCGGCTGGAAGTGGCGCGCGCGCTCGGCGGCAAGGTCGGCGTGCAGGTGTTTTCCGCGCCGGAAGGCATCGGCCTGGAACAGGCCCGCGCGGTGCTGTGCGACTGGCTGCAACTGCCGCCGCCGACCGCCTGAGCGGCCGGCGGCGCGGCGCTCAGCGCTTGCGCGTCGACTCCAGATAGCGGAAGAAGTCCGACTGCGCATCGATCATCAGCGTGGTGTTGGCATCCAGCGAGCGGTAGCTTTCCAGCGTGCTCAGGAAGGCGAAGAACTCCGGATCGGCACCGTAGGACTCGCCGTAGATGCGGGTCGCCTCGGCATCGGCGCGACCACGGATTTCCGCCGCCTGCCGCTGTGCTTCGGAGGTGATGGTGCGCAGTTCGCGTTCCATCTGGCCGAGGGTTTCCTGACTCTTGCCCTGGCCCTCGGCGCGGAAGCGCTCGGCGATGCTCTGCCGCTCGGAGATCATCCGCGTCTCCACCTGGCGGCGCACGCTGTCGATGTAGTTGATGCGGCGGATGCGCACGTCCTCCAGGCGGATGCCCAACTCGCCCATGCGGCCGGAGGCGGCGGCCAGCATTTCCTGTTCCAGCCGCTCGCGTCCTTTCTTCGGCTTGTCGAGGTCGATGCTGTCCAGCGTGATCGCCTCGTCCTCCAGCGCGTCGACATCGACGTTCCAGTCCTGCGAGCGGACGATTTCCTCCAGATCGGTGCCGGAAACGATGTCGCGCACGGTGGAGTCGATGATGTCGTCCAGCCGCGTGCGCGCGCCCTGCTCGTCGCGCACCGAGCGCAGGAACTGCAAGGGATCGGCAATGCGCCAGCGCGCGGTGGCGTCGACCAGGACGAACTCGCGGCCGAGGGTCGGAATCTGGCTGACATCGCCGTCCCAGCTCAGCAGGCGCTTGTCGAAGCGGCGCACTTCCTGGATGAAGGGTTTTTTCCAGTGCAGGCCGGGCTGGTCGATCAGCCCGCCGACCGGCTCGCCGAACTGCACGATGATGGCCTGCTCGGACTGGTCGATGGTGTAGGCCGACTGGATGACCAGGACCAGCGCCAGCACGGCGGCGAAAACAAGCATGGATGCGCTTTTCATCTCGGTTACTCCTTGCTCGCCGGCTGGGCGTCGCGCAGGTTGATCAGCGGCAGCGGCGCGTTCTGGCCCTTCTGCGTCACCACCACCGAGCCGATCTTCGGCAGCGCGTTGTTGAGCGCTTCCAGATACATGCGGGTGCGGGTCACCTCCGGCGCGCTGCGGTATTCGGCGAGGATGGAGTTGAAGCGTGCGGTGTCGCCCAGCGCCTGGTTGACGCGCTCGGTGGCGTAACCCTCGGCCTGCGAGACGGTGCGCGCGGCGTCGCCGTGGGCACGCGGGATCTGCTGGTTGGCCTGCTTGGTCGCTTCGTTGATCATCCGCTCGCGCTCCTGGCGCGCCTCGTTGACCTCGTTGAAAGCCGGCTGCACGGCGGCCGGCGGCACCACGTCCTGCAACTCGACGGTGGCGACGTGGATGCCGGCGTCGTAGCGGTCCAGCGCCTTCTGCGTTTCCTCACGGACGAAGTTGGAGATTTCCACCCGCGCCGTGGTCAGCACCTCGCTGCCCAGCCGGTTGCCGACCGCGCGGCGCATCACCGACTCGGAGATGTCGCGCAGGGTGCCGGTGGGATCGCGCAGGGAGTAGAGGAACTTCATCGGGTCGCTGATCCGGTATTGCACCACCCATTCCACGTCGATGATGTTGAGGTCGCCGGAGAGCATCAGCGATTCGTCCGGGTGATCGACGCCCTCGTACTGCGAGCGCGCGCCGTTGCTGCCGGCGGCGGTGCGAAAGCCGAACTCCTGCTTGAGCACGCGCTCGGTGGCGACCAGTTCCACCGCGTCGATGCCGAAGGGCAGTTTGAAGTGCAGGCCGGGGTCGGCGATCTTCACCACCTCGCCGAAGCGCTTGACCACGCCGCGCTCCTCCGGCTGCACGGTGTAGAAGCTGCTCAGCAGCGCCCACAACAGGGCGATGCCGATGGCGGCGACGGCGAACAGGGAAGCGGGAATGCGCGGCAGCGACGGCGGCCTGCCGCCGCCGCGACGGCGACGGTTGGCGCGCAGCGAATCGAGCAGATCCTGCACCGGATTGGCGTTGGAAGGTGATGACATCGATGGTCCCCGGGAAAGGCGGTGGAGGCGCGCAGGATACGCGCTGTGCAGCGACGACGCGGGCAGCGGCGCGAAGGTGACCGCCGGTGCTCAGTCTTCCAAGCGGTCGGCCGGGTCGGCGATTTCCAGTCGTTTCAGCAGGACGCCGGCCTGGGTCCGGTTGCGCACGCCGAGCTTCTCGAAGATGGCGCTGACATGCGCCTTCACGGTGCGTTCCTGGATGCCCAGCTCGTCGGCGATCTGCTTGTTCAGGCGGCCCTCGGCGATGCGTTCGAGGACGCGGAACTGCTGCGGCGTCAGGTCGCCGAGGCGGCGCGCCAGTTGCCGGTCCTCCTCGTTGCCGCCGACGCCGTCGAGCGCATCGCGCAGGGCGCAGGGAATCCAGGTCTCGCAGGCCAGCACCGCCTTCAGACCGGCCTCCAGTTCGCTCAGGTCGGCGCGCTTGGGGATGAAGCCGCTGGCACCGTAGGCCAGCGCGCGGCGGATCGTCGGCGGGTCGTCGTGGGCGGAGATCATCACCACGGCGACGGCCGGAAACTCGGCGCGCAGGGCGGCCAGGCCGACCAGGCCGCGACTGTCCGGCATATGCAGATCGAGCAGCACCAGATCGATGCCGGTGCTGGCGCGCAGATGGCGGCGCGCCGATTCCAGGCTGTCGGCCTCGTCCACCGTCGCCCCCGGCACCACGCCGCGTACCGCCTGTGCCAGCGCCAGCCGGTACAGCGGGTGATCGTCGGCGATCAGCAGGTGCGCGCTCATGCCGCCAGCCTACCCGCTGCCGGGCGCGGCGGAAACCGCCGGGCGGTGATCGCCAGCGGCCGCTTGCGTTAGGCTGCGCGCATGAGCCATTCCACCGATGTCGCCGATCCGGCAGCCGCTTCGCTGCGCGAGATCGAGTTTCCCGCCGTCGACCAGCCGCTGCGCGAGGATGTCAACCGGCTTGGCGGCCTGGTCGGCGAGATGCTGGCCGAGCAGGCCGGCGCGGACTTCCTGGCGCGGGTCGAGGCGTTGCGCCGTGCCGCCATCCTGCGCCGCGAATCGGGCGCGCCGCTGGCCGATCTGGCGAGCGCCCTGGCCGACCTGCCGCTGGACCGCGCCGAGGCGCTGGTGCGCGCCTTTGCCGCCTGGTTCGGTGCCGTCAACATCGCCGAGCGCGTGCACCGCATCCGCCGCCGCCGCGACTACCAGAAGCAGGGCGCGGCGGTGCAGCCGGGCAGCTTCGGCGCGGTGTTGCAGGACCTGCGCGCGGCCGGCGTCGACGACGCCGAACTCGCCGCCTTCCTGCCCGGCCTGTCGATCCAGCCGGTGTTCACCGCGCACCCGACCGAGGCGGTGCGCCGCGTGCTGCTGGAAAAGGAGCGCAACATCGTCCGCAGCCTGGTCGATGACATCGACCGCACGCGCACGCCGCAGGAGCGCGAACGCGACATCTCGCGCATCCGCATGGCGCTGACGGCGAGTTGGCAGACCGCCGAGCACGCGCAGGAAAAACCCTCCGTCGGCGACGAGCTGGAGCACGTCGCCTTCTATCTCGCCGACGTGCTCTACCGCGTGCTGCCGGCCTACATGGAGGCCCTGCGTGCGGCGCTGGGGCCGGCCGCCGCGGCGCTGCCGCCGG
>JBAYTD010000047.1:0-19343 GCA_041675805.1 Lysobacteraceae bacterium | reverse complement strand
CAGCACCGCGCCGGCGCCGTCGCTCATCTGCGAGGAGTTGCCGGCGGTCACCGAGCCGCCGTTGCGGAACACCGCGCGCAGTCGGGCCAGGCCTTCCGCCGTGGTGTCCGGACGCGGACCTTCGTCGGTGTCGACGGTGGTGGTCTTCTCGCGCACGCCGCCGCCGGCCAGGTCGGGCTGGCGCGAGGTGATCGCGTAGGGCGAGATTTCCTTGCGGAATTCGCCGGCCTGGATGGCGGCGATGGCCTTCTGGTGCGAGGCCAGCGCGAAGGCGTCCTGGTCCTCGCGCGAGACCTTCCATTCCTCGGCGACCTTCTCGGCGGTGATGCCCATGCCGTAGGCGATGGCGATGTTCTCGTCCTTGGCGAACACCTGCGGGCTCATGGCGACCTTGTGGCCCATCATCGGCACCATCGACATCGATTCGGTGCCGCCGGCCAGCATCAGGTCGGCCTCGCCGAGGCGGATGCGATCCGCCGCCAGCGCTACCGCCTGCAGGCCGGACGAACAGAAGCGGTTGATGGTCTGCGCGGCGATGGTGTTGGGCAGCCCGGCCAGCAACACGCCGATGCGCGCCACGTTCATGCCCTGCTCGCCCTCGGGCATGGCGCAGCCGATAACGGCGTCATCGATGCGCGCCACGTCGATGCCCGGGGCCTGCGCGATCACCGATTTGAGCACATGGGCCAGCATTTCGTCGGGACGGGTGTTGCGGAAAAAACCGCGCGGCGCCTTGCCCACCGGGGTGCGGGTGGCGGCGACGATGTAGGCGTCCTGGATTTGTTTCATTTGCTTTCTCCGAAAGCGGGAATCGGGAATGGGGAATGGGGAATCGGACAGAGCATCGGTTCGCAGCACACTGGTTTGGCGATTCCCGATTCTCGATTCCCGATTCCCGGCACCAATCAATTGCGCAACGGCTTGCCGGTCTTGAGCATGTGCGCGATGCGTTCCTGGGTCTTCGGCATCTGCGCCAGGGCGACGAAGTGTTCGCGCTCCAGTTTCAGCAGCCAGTCCTCGTCCACCAGGGCACCGCGATCCACTTCGCCGCCGCAGATCACGGTGGCGATGCGCGAGGCGATTTCGTAGTCGTGCTCGGAGATCATCCGGCCTTCGAGCATGTTCACCAGCATCATCTTGAAGGTGGCGATGCCGACGTCGCCGGCGACCGGAATCTGCCGCGCCGGCAGTGGAGGGCGATGGCCGGCGTCGGCCAGGGCGCGGGCCTGGCGCTTGGCGATGTGCAGCACTTCCCAGGTGTTGAAGGCAACGATGTCGTTGGCGCGCATCAGGCCCAGTTCCCTGGCCTCGATGGCGGAAGCGGACACCTTGGCCATCGCCACCGCCTCGAAGTACGGTTTGAGTTGGGCGAACACGTCGCCGCCGGGACCGGCCGCGGCGGCGGCGCGCACGGCGATTTCCTTCAGACCGCCGCCGGCCGGCAGCAGGCCGACGCCGGCTTCGACCAGTCCGATGTAGCTTTCCAGCGCGGCGACCGTGCGGGTGGAATGCATCTGGAACTCGCAGCCGCCGCCCAGCGCCAGGCCGCGCACGCCGGCCACCACCGGCACCAGCGCGTACTTCAGGCGCTGGCTGGCGGCCTGGAAGTTGGCGACCATGGCGGTGAAGTCGTCGATCCGGCCTTCCTTCAGCGAGGCCAGCGCGCCGGCCAGGTCGGCACCGGCGGAGAACGGCTCGCCGGGCTGCCAGACGACCAGGCCGTCGAAGTCGCGCTCGGCGATGTCGACCGCCTTCGGCAAGTCGGCCAGCACGCCGTCGCCGACGGTGTGCATCTTGGTCTTGAAGCTGAGCACGGCGATGCCGTCGCCGTCGTGCCAGAGGCGGGTGGAATCGGTCTCGAACACCGTCTCGCCCGCTGCCGCGCGCTCGCCCAGCAGGGCATCGCGGAAACGCTGGCGCTGGTAGACCGGGTGCGCGGAACGCGCAACCAGTTTGCCGCTGGCCGGTGCGAAGCTGCCCTCGGCGGCATGCACGCCGTCGCGGCCGTCGCCGACCCAGCCGGGCAGGGCGGCGGCAGACATCGTCTTGCCGGCGGCGATGTCCTCGGCGATCCAGCCGGCTACGGTCTGCCAGCCGGCGGCCTGCCAGGTCTCGAACGGCCCCTGCTTCCAGCCGTAGCCCCAGCGGATGGCGAGATCGACATCGCGCGCGGTCTCGGCGATGTCGGCCAGGTGGTAGGCGCTGTAGTGGAACAGGTCGCGGAAGCAGGCCCAGAGGAACTGCGCCTGCGGGTGCTGGCTCTCGCGCAACCGGGCGAATTTCTCTGCCGGGTTGCGAATCTTGAGGATGTCCAGCACCTCCGGCGCGGCACCACGATCAGCCGGACGATAGTCCTGGCTGGCGAGGTCGAGGACGACGATGTCCCTGCCGACCTTGCGGAAGATGCCGGCACCGGTCTTCTGGCCCAGCGCACCCTTGCCGATCAGCGCCGTCAGCCACTGGGGCGACCTGAAATGGTCGTGCCAGGGATCGTCCGGCAGGGTGTCGGCCATGGTCTTGATGACGTGCGACATGGTGTCCAGGCCGACCACGTCGGAGGTGCGGTAGGTGGCCGACTTGGGCCGGCCGAGCAGCGGGCCGGTCAGCGCGTCGACCTCGTCGAAGCCGAGGCCGAAGGCGTGCGTGTGGTGGATCACCGAGAGGATCGAGAACACGCCGATGCGGTTGCCGATGAAGTTGGGCGTGTCCTTGGCGTAGACCACGCCCTTGCCCAGCGTGCTGGTCAGGAAGCCCTCCAGCGCGTCGAGGATTTTCCTGTCGGTGTTGCGGCAGGGGATCAGCTCGGCCAGGTGCATGTAGCGCGGCGGGTTGAAGAAATGCACGCCGCAGAAGCGCGGCTGCACGGCCGCCGGCAGGGCGTCGGCCATGGCGTTGATCGACAGCCCGGAGGTGTTGGAGGCGACCACGGCATCGGGCGCGATGTGCGCGGCGATCTTCGCGTACAGGTCGAGCTTCCAGTCCATCCGCTCGGCGATGGCCTCGATGATGAGGTCGCATTCGCCAAGCAGGTCGAGATGCTGGTCATAGTTGGCCGGGGTGATCGTGCCGGCGAGCTGCTTGCTGGCCAGCGGCGCCGGCGACAGCTTGAGCAGGCCGGCCAGTGCCTTGTTGACGATGCCGTTGGGATCGCCTTCCTTGGCGGGCAGGTCGAACAGCACGGTGTCGACACCGGCGTTGACGAGGTGGGCGGCGATCTGCGCGCCCATCACGCCGGCACCGAGCACGGCGGCTTTGCGGATGCGGAGGATGTCGGTCATGGCATGGGTCCGTGGTGGGTCGGAAAGGGGAGTGGGCAAGGCGCGGTCAATCGGCGCGCAGGCCGTTGGTGGCGAAGCGCACCAGTTCGGCGGCGGCGCGCCGGCAGTGCTCGGATTCGCTGGTGGCGTCGGGGCGCTTAATCTGGCCGAAGTCGGCCATCGCGTAGGTCAGCGCGCCGGCGACGAAGTCCAGCCGCCAATAAAGCTGCTCGCGTTGCAGGTGCGGCAGGCACTGGCCGATGGCGCGGGCGAACTCGCGCATCACGTGGCCGTAGTTGTCGGACAGGAACTTGCGCAGGCTGTCGTCCTTCTCCGCGTAGGCGCGGGCGATGATGCGGACGAAAGCGTTACCGCCCTGGCGGTCGATGCTCAGCGCCAGCGCCGGTTCGATGAACGCCGCCAGCACCTGTTCCAGCGCGCCCGGATGGTCGCGCTCGGCGGCCTGCAGGGCGTTGATGCGGCGCGCGCTGAGTTCGTCCAGCCGGCGGCGGAACACTTCGTTGACCAGGTTGCTCTTCGAGCCGAAGTGGTAGTTGACCGCCGCCAGGTTGACGTCGGCGAGGCTGGTCACCTCGCGCAGCGAGGCCTGGACGAAACCGCGTTCGGCGAACAGTCGTTCGGCGGCGTTGAGGATGCGTTCCTTGGTGGAAAAGTGCTGCATGGCCATTCAAACGTTTGTTTCACACAGCTTGCCCGAGCCCGGCCCGGCGGTCAACGTCGGCACGCCGTCAGGCGTGTTTGCTGCACGACGGAAAGCCGGCAGGCGTTACGTTTCCGGCACTTGTCTGCTAATCTTTGCGGTCTGATACAGGTTTGCCTCCGGCCGCCCCGCGCCCGGCGGGCTTCGTCCTTCCCGTTGGAGTCATACACACCATGGCGCTGGAACGCACCATTTCCATCATCAAGCCCGATGCCGTCGCCAAGAACGTCATCGGCCAGATCTACACCCGCTTCGAGAACGCCGGCCTGAAGGTCGTCGCCGTCAAGATGAAGCATCTGTCGCGCAAGGAAGCCGAAGGCTTCTACGCCGTGCATCGCGAGCGCCCGTTCTTCGGTGCCCTGGTCGAGTTCATGATTTCCGGCCCGGTGATGATCCAGGTGCTGGAAGGCGAGGGCGCGATCGGCAAGAACCGCGAACTGATGGGCGCGACCAACCCGAAGGACGCCGCGCCGGGCACCATCCGCGCCGACTTCGCCGACTCCATCGACGCCAATGCGGTGCATGGTTCGGATTCGGCCGAGAATGCGGCGATCGAGATCGCCTACTTCTTCGCCGCTACCGAGCTTTGCCCGCGCTGAGCCGGGCCGCCGCCGTGACCGAGTCCGCCGCCCTCGTCAACCTGTTCGATCTTGATCGCGCCGGGATGGAGGCGTTCTTCGAGCGGCTGGGCGAAAAGCGCTTCCGCGCGCACCAGTTGATGAAGTGGATCTATCACCGCCACGTCACCGACTTCGCCGCGATGACCGATGTCGGCAAGGCGCTGCGCGGCAAGCTGGAGGCGGTGGCGGAGATTCGTCCGCCGAACGTGCTGCTCGACAAGGCCTCCGCCGATGGCACGCACAAGTGGCTGCTCGGCATGGACGCCGGCAACGCCATCGAGGCGGTGTTCATCCCCGACAAGGGGCGCGGCACGCTGTGCGTGTCGAGCCAGGTCGGCTGCGGGCTCAACTGCACCTTCTGCTCCACCGCCACGCAGGGCTTCAACCGCAACCTCAGCGCCGCCGAGATCATCGGCCAGGTCTGGGTGGCCTCGAAGCATCTCGGCAACAAGACCCATCTCGACCGCAAGCTCACCAATGTGGTGATGATGGGCATGGGCGAGCCGCTGCTGAACTTCGACAACGTGGTCCGCGCGATGAGCGTGATGCGCGACGACCTCGGCTTCGGCCTGGCCAACAAGCGCGTCACGCTGTCGACCTCCGGCCTGGTGCCGATGATCGACCGCCTCGCCGAGGAGAGCGACGTGGCGCTCGCCGTCTCGCTGCACGCGCCCAACGACGAGCTGCGCACCGAGTTGATTCCGCTGAACAGGAAATACCCGGTCGCCGAACTGATGGACGCCTGCGTGCGCTACCTCAAGCGCAAGAAGAAGGGCGAGTCGGTGACCTTCGAGTACACCCTGATGCGTGGCGTCAACGACTCCCCGGCCACCGCGCGCGAACTGGCACGGCTGATGAAGTCCTTCGCCAACCGCATGCAGTACGCCGAGGCGGCCAAGGTCAACCTGATCCCGTTCAACCCGTTCCCCGGCACGCGCTACGAACGCAGCGGGGAGGCGGAAATCCGCGCCTTCCAGAAGATCCTGCTCGATGCCGGCGTGCTGACCATGGTCCGCCGCACCCGTGGCGACGACATCGACGCCGCCTGCGGCCAGTTGAAGGGCCAGGTGCTGGATCGTACCCGTCGGCAGGCGCAGTTCCAGCGCCTGCTCGATCAGCAACAGATCAGCATCGAGGTGTCCGATGCGGCCTGACCGGCTGGCGCTGCCGTTGCTGATGGCGCTTGCGCTGTCCGCCTGCGCCGGTTCATCCGCCATGGGCGGCCCGCCGAAGGCGCGCCAGGTCGATGCGGAGCGTCGCGAGGCGGCGGTTCTCCAGGTCAAGCTGGGCCAGGGCTATCTCACCGAGGGCGATCTCGGCACGGCGCGCGACAAGTTGCAACGGGCGCTGGAACTGGACCCCGGATCGGTCGACGCGCACACCCTGATGGCCGTGCTCAACGAGCGCATCAACCGGCCCAACGTGGCCGAGTCGTTCTATCGCCGCGCCACCGAGCTCAAGCCCGAGGACGGTGCGGTCAACAACAACTACGGTGCCTTCCTGTGCACCGGCGGGCGCTTCGCCGAGGCCGAGCCGTACTTCGGCCGCGCGATCTCCGATCCGTTCTACCGCACGCCGGAAGTGGCCTATACCAATGCCGCGCTGTGCGCCATCAAGGCCGGCTTTGGCGACAAGGCCGAGGGCTACCTGCGCAGCGCGCTCGACATCCAGCCGCGCAATGCGGTGGCGCTGTTCGAACTGGCGCGGATCCAGTTCGCCAAGGGCGACCTGCTGCGTGCCCGCGCCTTCCTGCAACGCTACGAGGCGATGACGCCGGACGGCGATCCCGAGGCGCTTGACCTGGGCGCGCGGATCGAGGAACGCGCCGGTGCCGCGGCCGCTGCCGCCGCCTATCGGCGTCGTCTGCAGGAACAGTTTCCGCTTTACGTCCCCAATGCCGAAAACGAGGAAAGCCGATCGCCATGACCGAGCGTTCTTTCATCGCGACCGCGACGGGCCCGCAGCAGGCGCTGGGGGAGCGCCTGCGTCAGGCGCGTCTTGCCCGTGACGCCAGCGCTGCCCAGGCCGCCGCCGAGTTGCGCATGCCGCAGGCCATGATCGATGCCATGGAGCGCGGCGACCTGTCGCGCCTGGGCGCATCGATCTACGCCCGTGGCTACCTGCGCGGCTATGCGCGCTGGCTGGGCCTGCCGCAGGATGACGTCGACATCGTGTTGGAGCCCCTGCAGGCCGAGTCGCCGCCGCCGCTGCACAGCGCCAGTCGCATTTCCCACGGCCGTTACCTGATGGAGCGCTATGCGCGCCGCGCCGTCTACATCGTGCTGACCGCCTCCATCGTCGTGCCGGTGGTGTGGCTGGCGACGCAGGAAAGACTGCCGGTCGATCCGGTCGCGCTGCGCTCGCTGGACAGTTTGCCGCTGGCACCGCAAGCCGCCGGCGAGTCCGGCAAGGCGACGCTCGGCGCGGTCGATCCGGCCGCCATCGGTCCGCCGGAAACCATGGCCGGCGACTCGCCGGTGGTCGCCTCGTTCACCTCTTTCCTCGGCAAGCGCGCCGCGCCGCGTCCGGAGGCTGTGCCGGTGGCACCCGGCTGGCGCATGGTGTTCCGTGGCGACAGTTGGGTCGAGATCATCGACCGCGATGGTCAGCGGCTGGAGTTCGGCGTCATCCGCGCCGGCAGCGAGCGCGAGTTCGCCGCCGGCACGGTGGCCCGCGTCGCCCTCGGCAACGCCAGCGTGGTCGACGTTTTCCACGCTGGCCAGCCGGTATCGATAGCGCCGTTCCAGCGCGCGAACGTGGCGCGCTTTGCGGTATCCTCCGAGGATGAACTGCTGCCGCCCGGCGGCTGATTTCCTCTCCGGTTCAGGCGGCGCTCACGTCGCCGACTCATCCTTCCCCACCATTCCACGCCGCCGCCCGGCGGCGTGTGCAGGCGAGATTCCCCATGGCAATGGAACTGATGGACGAACACGAACAGGGCGAACGCGTCCGCGCATGGTTGCGCGACAACGGCGGCGCCATCCTCGGCGGCATCGCCATCGGCCTGGCCGGCCTGTTCGGCTGGAACTGGTGGAACAACAGCCAGATGGAACACCGGCTGGATGCGGCGACGCAGTACCAGGCGCTGGTGGAGGCCGCCGAGAGCAACAACCGCGACGTGTTCGACAGCCTGCTCGCCTCGTTGGCCGAGGATTATTCCAACACCCCCTATGCGGCTCTCGCAGCCCTGCAAGCCGCCGAGCAGTCCCTGGCGGCAGGCGATGCCGAAGCTGCCACCGGCCAACTCGACCAGGCCGTCAGCCTGAGCCGCGATCCGGCGCTGACTGCGCTGGCGCAGGTGCGTCTGGCGCGCGTGCAGCTGGCCGCCGGCCGCCACGAGCAGGCGCTGTCCACCCTCAAGGCGCTGCCGCAGGGCGTGTTCGTCGCCCCGGCCGAGGAACTTCGCGGCGACGTGCTGGTGGCGATGGGGCGCAAGGACGAGGCGCGCGGTGCCTTCGAAGCGGCGCTGGCAGCACTCGATGAGACTTCGCCGGGTCGCCTCATGGTCGAGCTCAAGCTCACCGACATCGCCGGCGCGCGCGCCGTCACGGAGTCCTGAGAATGCCTTGGCGCCTGGTCCTCGTCGTCGCCCTGGCCGCTCTGCTCGGCGGTTGCGGCATCTTCAAGAGCTCGAAGAAGGACGCCGTCGACGAGCCGGCCGAACTGGTCAGTTTCACTCCTTCGCTGAAGGTGTCGCGCGGCTGGGCCAGCGGCATCGGCAAGGGCGAGGGCAGGCTGGGCCTGCGCATGGGCGCGGCGCTGGCCGAGGGCCGCATCCATGTCGCCGGTCCGGACGGCAAGCTGCTTGCCTTCGATGCCGGCAACGGTCGCTCGCTGTGGCGCGCCGAGCCGGAACTGCGCTGGTCGGCCGGTCCGGCCGTCGCCGAGGGCACCCTGGTGGCCGGCACGCTGGATGGCGAGGTGGTGGCCTTCAACCCCGAAACCGGGGCCGAGCGCTGGCGCGCCAAGGTGTCGTCGGAAGTGATCGGTCGTCCCGCCATCGGCAGCGGCGTCGCCGTGGTGCGCAGCAATGACGGCCGCGTCTACGGCTTCAACATCCTCGACGGCGAGCGCCGCTGGGTGCACAGCCGCGACATGCCGGCGCTGACCCTGCGCGGCATGTCCAGCCCGGTCATCGCCAGCGGCGCGGTGTTCCTGGGGCATGACAGCGGTGAAGTGGTCGCTTTGCGCGTCGACGACGGCAGCGTGCTGTGGGAGCAGCGCATCGCCGAGGCCGAGGGTCGCTCCGAGCTGGAGCGCATGGTCGACATCGACGGCGACCTGGTCGTCTCCGGCAGCGAGCTGTACGTCGCCGCCTACAACAGTCGCGTGGTCGCGTTGGATATCGGCAGTGGCCGTGCGCTGTGGGATCGCGACCTGTCCGCCTACGGTGGCCTGGTTCTGACCGGCGACAGCCTGCTGGTCAGCGACGCGGTCGGCACGGTGTGGGCGCTGGATCGCCGCAACGGTGCCTCGAAGTGGCGTCAGGACGGCCTCGCGCATCGTTGGCTGGGCACGCCGGCGGTGCACGGCGAGCACGTCGTGGTCGGCGATCTGGAAGGCTACCTGCATTGGCTGGACCTGCGCTCGGGCGAGATGGCGGCGCGCGAGCGCGTCGGCCGCAAGCCGCTGCGGGCGACGCCGCTGGTCGATGATGGCCGCCTGTACGTGGTCGATACCGACGGCAAGCTGGCCATGTTCCGGGTCGGTTCCTGATCACGTCGAGAGGTTTTCCCATGCTGCCGCTGGTCGCCCTGGTCGGACGTCCCAACGTCGGCAAATCCACCCTGTTCAACCTGCTCACGCGCACCCGTGACGCCTTGGTCGCCGACCAGCCCGGCGTCACCCGTGATCGCCAGTACGGCGTCTGCCGGCTGATCGAGCAGCGCCCCTTCATGGTGGTCGACACCGGCGGCCTGACCGATGCCAGCGAAGGCGTGGCCGGTGCCACCGTGCGCCAGGCCGAAGCCGCCATCGACGAGTCCGACCTGATCCTGTTCGTGGTCGACGCCCGCGACGGCCTGGGTGCCGCCGACGAGGCCATCCTCGACCTGCTGCGGCGCAGCGGCAAGCCGTTGCTGCTGCTGGTCAACAAGACCGACGGCATGGACGTCGACCAGGCGCTGGCCGAGTTCGCCAGCACCGGCGTCAGCCCGGCGCTGGGCCTGTCGGCCGCCCATCATCGCGGCGTCTCGGCCCTGCTGGCGGCAATCGAAGCGCGGCTGCCGGAAGCCGTCGAAGAAGTCGACAGCGACCCCGACCGCCTGCGCCTGGCCATCATCGGCCGGCCCAATGTCGGCAAGTCGACCCTGGTCAACCGTCTGCTCGGCGAGGAGCGGGTGATCGCCTCGGAAGTGGCCGGCACCACGCGCGACGCCATTTCGGTGGACATGGAGCGCGACGGCCGCCGCTACCGGCTGATCGATACCGCCGGCATCCGCCGCCGCGCGCGGGTCGAGGAGGCGGTGGAGAAGTTCTCCGTGCTCAAGGCGCTGCGCGCCATCGAGTCGGCGCAGGTGGCGCTGGTGATGCTCGACGCCAGCGAAGGCGTCACCGATCAGGACGCCACCGTGCTCGGCCATGCGCTCGAGGCCGGTCGCGGCCTGGTCATCGTGGTCAATAAATGGGACGGCCTGGACAAGGACCAGCGCGCGCACATCCATCAGGAACTGGAGCGCAAGCTGTCCTTCGTCCAGTACGCGCCGGTGGTGACGATTTCCGCCAAGCACGGCTCCGGCCTGCGCGAACTGCTGCGCGCCGTGCATCGCGTACACGTCTCCTGCACGCGCGAACTGGGCACCGCCGAGTTGACCCGGGCGCTGGAGAGCGCCTACGAAAACCTGTCCCCGCCGGCCGTGCGCGGCCAGGTCGCCAAGTTGCGCTTCGCGCATCCCGCCGGCACCAACCCGCCCACCATCGTCATTCACGGCACCCGGATCAAGGATCTGCCGATGAACTACAAGCGCTATCTGGAAAACTTTTTCCGCAAGCGCTTCAAGCTGGTCGGCACGCCGCTGAAACTGGAGTTCCGCCAGGGCCATAACCCCTACGCGGAGAAGAAGAACGTGCTGACCGAAGCGCAGCAACGCAAGCGCCGGCGGCTGATGCAGCACGTCAAGAAGCACTGAGGCGCGCAGCGGCGGCCGCGAATAGGCGAGAATAGGCCGCTCCCCATCCTCCGCCCCGCATGACCGCCCGCATCCTCGATGGTCGGCGCATCGCCGACGCCCTGCTGGACCGCCTCAAGCTGCGCGTCGACACGCGGCGGGCTGCCGGATTGTCGCGCCCCGGCCTCGCCGTGGTGCTGGTCGGCAACGATCCGGCCTCGCAGTCCTATGTGCGCAACAAGCGCCGCGCCGCGCGCAAGGTCGGCATCCGCGCCTTCGACTTCGACCTGCCGGCCGGTGCCAGCGAGGCCGAACTGCTGGCCCTGGTCGACCGCCTCAACGCCGACCCCGCCATCCACGGCATCCTGGTGCAGTTGCCGCTGCCCGGCATCGCCGACGCCACCGCCCTGATCAACCGCATCGACCCGCGCAAGGATGTCGACGGCTTCCACGCCGAAAGCGTCGGCCGGCTGGCCCTGCGCCAGCCCGGTCTGCGCCCCTGCACGCCGCGCGGCATCATCACCCTGTTGGCGCACACCGACCGCCCGGTACGCGGTCGCAACGCCCTGGTGGTCGGCGTCAGCAACCACGTCGGCCGGCCGATGGTGATGGAGCTTTTGATTGCCGGCACCACCACCGCCGTCTGCCACCGTTTCACCCCGCGCGACGAACTGCGTCGGCAGGTGCAATGGGCCGACATCCTGGTCGTCGCCGTCGGCCGCCCCGACGTTGTCGAAGGCGAATGGGTGAAGCCCGGTGCGGTGGTCATCGATGTCGGCATCAACCGTCTTGATGACGGCAGCCTGTGCGGCGACGTCGGCTTCGAGGCGGCGCGCCAGCGGGCCTCGTGGATCACCCCGGTGCCCGGCGGCGTCGGCCCGATGACCGTGGCCACGCTGATGCAGAACACCCTGGATGCGGCGGACGCCTTCGATGCGCCCGCGCGGGATGGTGCAAGCGCGGATTGAGATGGCCGGGCGTGGCGGGCGCAGCCCCGGCCGCGCCGATCGGCACGTCTAAACGCCAGCCCATCGAGCCGGTCCCCCGCTGCGCGCAGCAGGCCGGATTGGACCAAAAGACGATCACTGCGCCGCCGTCGTCGCCTCCTGCCGGCGTATAATCCCCCGATTCACTTGACGGAGCCGTCCATGCTGCGAATCCAGGCGGAGGCCCTGACGTTCGACGATGTGTCCCTCATACCGGCGCACTCCCAGGTGCTGCCCAAGGACGTTTCGCTGAAAACCCGTTTGACGCGCGCCATCACGCTCAACATTCCGCTGTTGTCGGCGGCGATGGACACGGTCACCGAGGCACGGCTGGCCATTGCCATGGCCCAGCTCGGCGGCATCGGCATCATCCACAAGAACCTGTCCGTCGAGCGCCAGGCGGCCGAGGTCGCCAAGGTCAAGAACTTCGAGGCCGGGGTGATCCGCGAGCCGTTCACGGTGGCACCGGACACCACCATCGGCGAAGTGCTCAAGCTGACCCGGGCGCGCAACATTTCCGGCGTGCCGGTGGTGGAGGGCGGCCAGTTGGTCGGCATCGTCACCGGGCGCGACATGCGCTTCGAGAAGAAACTCGACGATCCGGTGCGCAACGTGATGACGCGCAAGGATCGCCTGGTGACCGTCAAGGAAGGTGCCAGCGACGACGAAGTGATCGAACTGCTGCACAAGCATCGCATCGAGAAGGTGCTGGTGGTCAACGACGCCTTCGAGCTGCGTGGCCTGATCACCGTCAAGGACATCCAGAAGGCGCGCGACAACCCCAATTCCGCCAAGGATCCGGACGAGCAGTTGCTGGCCGGTGCGGCGGTCGGCGTGGGCGGTGACACCGAGGAGCGCATCGCCGCCCTGGTGGCCGCCGGCGTCGACGTGGTGATCGTCGACACCGCGCACGGCCACTCGCAGGGCGTCATCGAGCGTGTCGCCTGGGTCAAGCGCCAGTTCCCGGCCTTGCAGGTGATCGGCGGCAACATCGTCACCGGCGACGCCGCGCTGGCATTGATGGACGCCGGTGCCGACGCGGTCAAGGTCGGCGTCGGCCCCGGTTCCATCTGCACCACGCGGGTCGTGGCCGGCGTCGGCGTGCCGCAGATCACCGCCGTGTCGATGGTGGCGGAAGCCCTGCAGGACCGCATCCCGCTGATCGCCGATGGCGGCATCCGCTACTCCGGCGACATCGGCAAGGCGCTGGCCGCCGGTGCCTCCACGGTGATGATCGGCGGCCTGTTCGCCGGCACCGAGGAGTCGCCCGGCGCGGTCGAACTGTTCCAGGGCCGCAGCTACAAGAGCTACCGCGGCATGGGCAGCCTGGGCGCGATGGAAAAGGGCAGCAAGGACCGTTATTTCCAGGAATCCTCCGACGCCGACAAACTGGTGCCGGAAGGCATCGAGGGCCGCGTCCCCTATCGCGGCCCGGTCGGCAGCATCGTCCACCAACTGGTCGGCGGCCTGCGCGCCACGATGGGCTACGTCGGCTGCGCCAGCGTCGAGGAGATGCGCCGCAAACCCAGCTTCGTCAAGATCACCGGTGCCGGCCAACGCGAAAGCCACGTCCACGACGTGACCATCGTCAAGCAACCGCCGAATTATCAGATCGGCTGAAGAACATCCGGGAATGGGGAATCGGGAATGGAGAATCGGGAAAAGCGGGCCGCCATTGCGCCGGAACCGCACGCACAGCGCGCGCAGACGCAGGCACAAGCACAAGGCGCGGACAGCGCTGGCGATTCTCCATTCCCGATTTCCCATTCCCGGCTCCATACAGACAAAATCCTCATCCTCGATTTCGGTTCGCAGTACACGCAGCTGATTGCGCGGCGCATTCGCGAGATCGGGGTGTATTGCGAGATCTGGGCCTGGGACCATGATCCGGCCGAGATCGCGGCGTTCGCGCCGCGCGGCATCATCCTTTCCGGCGGTCCGGAGTCGACCACCCTGGCCGATTCACCGCGCGCGCCGCAGCAGGTGTTCGATGCCGGCGTGCCGCTGCTGGGCATCTGCTACGGCATGCAGACGATGGCGATGCAGCTCGGCGGCCTCAGCGTGGCCGGTGATCAGCGCGAGTTCGGCTATGCGGAAGTAGAGGTCGACGCGCCCTGCGCCCTGCTCGACGGCATCCACGATCAGGCCGGCCAGCCGGCCAAGCTGGACGTCTGGATGAGCCACGGCGATCGCGTCGAGGAAGTCCCGCCCGGTTTCAGCGTCACCGCCAGCACTTCGACCGTGCCGATCGTCGCCATGGCCGATGAGGCGCGGCGCTGGTACGGCCTGCAGTTCCATCCCGAAGTCACCCACACCAAACGGGGCGAGGCGCTGCTGGAGCGTTTCGTCGTCGACATCTGCGGCTGCCAGCGGCTGTGGACGGCGGCGCGCATCATCGAGGAGCAGGTCGCCCGCGTGCGTGCGCAGGTCGGCAGCGATGAAGTGATCCTCGGCCTGTCCGGTGGCGTCGATTCCTCCGTCGTCGCCGCCCTGCTGCATCGCGCCATCGGCGAGCAACTGACCTGCGTGTTCGTCGATACCGGCCTGCTGCGCTGGGGCGAGGGCGACCAGGTGATGGGCACGATGGCGCAGCACATGGGCGTCAAGGTCATTCGCGTCAACGCCGCCGAGCGCTACTTCAAGGCGCTGGCCGGCGTCGCCGACCCGGAAGCCAAGCGCAAGATCATCGGCAACCTGTTCGTCGAAATCTTCGAGGAAGAGTCGGCCAGGCTGCCCAATGCGCGCTGGCTGGCGCAGGGCACCATCTACCCGGACGTGATCGAGTCCGCCGGCAGCGGCACCGGCAAGGCGCACGTCATCAAGAGCCACCACAACGTTGGCGGCCTGCCCGCGCACATGAAGCTGGGCCTGGTCGAGCCGCTGCGCGAACTGTTCAAGGACGAAGTGCGCCGCCTCGGCGTGGAACTCGGCCTGCCGCGCGAAATGGTCTATCGCCACCCCTTCCCCGGCCCCGGCCTCGGCGTGCGCATCCTCGGCGAAGTTAAACCCGAATACGCGCAACTGCTGGCCCGCGCCGACGCCATCTTCATCGACGAACTGCGCAAGGCCGATCTGTACGACAAGACCTCGCAAGCCTTCGCCGTCTTCCTGCCGGTGAAATCGGTCGGCGTGGTCGGCGACGCCCGCGCCTACGAATGGGTCATCGCCCTGCGCGCGGTCGAAACCATCGACTTCATGACCGCGCACTGGGCACACCTGCCCTACGACTTCCTCGGCACCGTCAGCAACCGCATCATCAACGAACTGCGCGGCATCTCCCGCGTCGTCTACGACATCAGCGGAAAGCCGCCGGCGACGATTGAGTGGGAGTGAGTCAGTTCGTCGGGCCAGACCAAGCCGGTCTTTGCCGGTAACCCACTCCTTTTCAGTCGGCGCTGATCACCTTCGGGCCCTTGCCGGCGGTTTTCTCGTAGACGCCCTTGCCGATCTTGCGGTACTGGGTGAAGCCGGCATCGCCGATGGTCTTTTCCTTTTGCAGGTGCGCGCCGCCGATGGCCAGTGCCGGCGCGCCGATCAGCTTGACCACTGCCGCGCCGCAGTGCGGGCAGGCGGCCAGCGGCTCGGCGTTGAGGCGTTCCAGATGCTCGAAACCTTCGCGGCAGTGCTCGCAGCCAGGGCCTTCGGTGCAGCGGTAATCGAAAATGGGCATGGCGTCGGTCAGTCGGCGGGCGGCGCGGCGAGCAGGCTCAGTTCGCGCCAACGGTTGAGTATCCGGCAGAAAAGCTGGGCCGTGCGCTCGGTGTCATACACCGCTGAATGGGCCTCGCTGGCGTTCCATTCAAGCCCCATCGCCTCCACCGCCTTGGCCAGCACCGTCTGCCCCAGCGCCAGACCGGCCAGGGTCACGGTGTCGAAGCTGCTGAACGGATGGAAGGGGTTGCGCTTGTAGTCGCAGCGGCGTGCCGCCGCGTTGACGAAGCCGAGGTCGAAAAAAGCGTTGTGGCCGACCAGGATGGCGCGCTGGCAGCCGTTGCGGCGCACCGCCTCCCGTACCGGCCGGAACACGTGGTGCAGTGCCTCGCGCTCGGGCAGGGCGGCACGGAACGGGTGATCGATGTCGATGCCGGTCACCTCCAGCGATTTCGGATCGATTTCCGCGCCGGGAAACGGTGTTACATGGGTGGAGCACATCTCGCCCGGCGTCAGCCAGCCTTCCCCGTCCATCTCGATCGGCAGCACGGCGATCTCCAGCAGCGCATGGCGCATGCAGTCGAAACCGCCCGTCTCGACATCGACCACCACCGGCAGGTAGCCGCGAAAGCGCTCGGCCATGCGCGCGGCGGGAAAAGGCAGATTCATGGGCGCGAAGGATACAGGAGCGGCACCTTCGCCCGGCTGAGCGGCGGCGTCGTGGCGATCACTCCTGTTTCGGCGGCGTCCCGACGAGCATCGGCGAGTGCCTTGCCGAGCGTAAACAGGATGTTTATGGTGGCGACATGATCCGCAGCTTCGCCGACAAGGAAACCGAGCAGCTGTGCCGGCCGGGTCAGTCGAAGCGCTTGCCGCCGGATATCCGGCAACGCGCGATGATGCGGCTGAGCCGTCTTGCTGCGGCGCCCAGATCGACGACCTGCGGTTCCCGCCTTCCCATCGACTCGAAGCGCTGAAAGGCGGCCGCGTCGGTCAGTGGAGCATCCGCATCAATGACCAGTGGCGGCTGTGTTTCCGTTTCGAGGGCGGCCACGCCTTCGATGTCGAAATCGTTGACTACCATTGAGAACATCGTCATGACCGTACCCGACGCCATCAGGGGCCTTCCCGCCATCCATCCGGGCGAGCATTTGCGCGAATTCCTCGACGAACTGGCAATGAGCCAGGCGGCGTTTGCCCGCGCCATCGGGGTGTCGCCGATGCGGATTTCCCATGTCGTGCGCGGCGAACGCCCGGTCACGGCTGAACTGGCGCTGCGCTTTGGTCGCGCGTTTGGCCAGACTGCACAATTCTGGATGGGGTTGCAGACGACCTACGACCTCAAGATCGCGGAACGTCAACTCGCCGGCGCGCTGAAGAACATGCCGCAACTGGCGGCCTGAAAGCGACCTCGGCGTGCGCTCAGGCCGTCGCCAGTGGCTGGTTGCGCAAGTGGTTGCAGCCGCTCATTCCTGCCGCAACAACTGCTCGATCAGTCCGGCGTGGCGGGCCGCCTGGCGTTCGCGGCGCAGGTGGTGGGCGACGAAGATGGCGCGCAGTTCGGCGGCGGCGGCGTCGAAGTGTTCGTTGATGATGAGGTAGTCGAATTCGCCGCAGTGCGACATCTCTTCGCGGGCGGCGGCGAGGCGGCGCTGGATGGTTTCCTCGCTGTCCTGGCCGCGGTTGCGCATCCGGCTTTCCAGTGCCTTGCGCGAGGGCGGCAGGATGAACACGCTGACGCAATCGCCGGGCAGCTTTTCGCGTACCTGGCGGGCACCCTGCCAGTCGATCTCCAGCAGCACGTCGCGACCGGACTCCAGTTGCGGGATCACCGACTGCCGCGCCGTGCCCTTGTAATCACCGTGGACCAGGGCGTACTCGAAGAAGTCGCCCGCGGCGATCATGCGCTCGAACTCGGCCTTGTCGACGAAGTGGTAGTGCTGGGCGTGGCGCTCGCCGGGGCGCGGCGTGCGCGAGGTGAAGGAGATCGACAGGGCGATGCCCGGCTCGCGCGCCAGGACGGCGTTGACCAGGCTGGATTTGCCGGCGCCGGACGGCGCAGCGACGACGAACAGGGTTCCTCGCATGAATGTCTCCAGGTGCGATCCGGCTCCGCGCGGGATCCGGCTGTCGGCGGCAGATTGTGCACCGTCATCGGCCGCGACCGCCAAACCTTCGATTGACGGCGGCTGCCGGCTCACTCGGCGACGCCCTTGGCTTCCGCCGTGGCCAGCGTTTCCGGATTGGGTGTGGTCGCCGGGCGGCGGGCGATCAGCGGATGGGCGAAGCTGCTCAGCAGGATGATTCCGACGCCGAGGTAGAAGCCTGGCTCCAGTTCGCGCTGCTCGCCGAAGAACAGGATGGCCAGCACGATGGCGTAGATCGGCTCCAGGTTGATCGCCAGTTGCGCGCCGAAGGCGCTCATGTGGCGCAGGGCGACCAGGGACAGGGCGAACGGCAGCAAGGTGCAGAGAAAGGCCAGCAGCAGCAGATAGGTGGCGTCGGCCAGTCCCGGCAGTACCAGCAAGGTGTCGGTGTCGGCCCAGCCCAGGACCACCATCAGCGGCGCGAGAAGGCTCAGGAAGACGACGCCGGCACCCAGTTCCAGCCCGGTCACGGTCAGCGGATCGGCGCGATCGACCAGGCGCTTGTTCAGCGGGCCGAAGATCGCCACCAGCAGGGCCGACACCACGCCGACGACGATGCCGGCATACATGTCGTCGGGCACGCCGCCGACCACCAGCACCACGCCGGGCACCACCAGCACGCCGAGCAGCAGTTCGCGCAGGTCGAAGCGGCGGCCGACGATCAATGGCTCGATGAAGGCGACGAACACCGAGGCCAGGGCGATGCAGGCCACCGCCACCGATGCGTTGGACAGTTTGATCGCGGCGTAGAAGGTGAGCCAGTGCCCGGCCACCAGGGCACCGATGCCGCAGTAGGCCAGCAGCAGGCGGCGCGGCAGGGCGCGCAGGCCGCGCCAGACGCGCGGCAACAGCAGCAGCACGACGCAGACCAGCAGCATCCGCCACCAAACCAGGGCCAGCGCCGGAAGCCGGATCAGCTTGCCGAAGATGGCGGTGAAGCCCCACAGCAGCACGCAGAGGTGGATTTGCCAGAAAGCCCTGGCGGCGGGGCTGAGCGACATGGTGCGGCAACGATGGGGTGGGGGCGCGCATTCTCCCATGCCGACGGACCGATTCGCGTGGGGAAGGGTGCAGTCGCGTGCGATAATGCGCGCTTGCCCGATGGCGCATCGACCAGCAGAACCTTCCCATGACCGACACCGATCCGCCGTCCGCTGCCGTGCAGCGTTTTACCGATCTCGCCTTGCCGGACAGTCTGATCCGCGCGCTGGCCGAGGTCGGCTACGAAGCGCCGTCGCCGATCCAGGCGGCGACCATCCCGCCGCTGCTGCAAGGTCGCGACCTGCTCGGCCAGGCGCAGACCGGCACCGGCAAGACCGCCGCCTTCGCCCTGCCGATCCTGGCCCGGCTCGACATCACCGCCGGCGGTCCGCAGGCGCTGGTGCTGGCGCCGACGCGCGAACTCGCCATCCAGGTGGCCGAGGCTTTCCAGCGCTACGCCTCGCACCTGCCCGGCTTTCACGTGCTGCCGATCTACGGCGGGCAGAGCTACGGCCCGCAGTTGGGCGCGCTCAGGCGCGGCGTGCATGTCGTCGTCGGCACGCCGGGACGGGTCATCGACCACCTAGAACGCGGCTCGCTGGACCTGTCCGGCCTGCGCAGCCTGGTGCTCGACGAGGCCGACGAGATGCTGCGCATGGGTTTCATCGACGATGTCGAGACGGTGCTCAAGAAAACCCCGGAAAGCCGCCAGGTGGTGGTGTTCTCCGCCACCATGCCGGCACCGATCAAGCGTATCGCGCAGACCTATCTGCGCCAGCCGGTGGAAGTGGCGATCCGCGCCAGCACCACCACCGCCACCAACATCCGCCAGCGCTACTGGCTGGTCGGGGGCATGCAGAAGCTGGATGCGAT
>JBAYTD010000046.1:0-19649 GCA_041675805.1 Lysobacteraceae bacterium | reverse complement strand
GGGGTCGGCGATGGCGGTTGTTCGCCGCCCCGGCCGGACGCGGCTTGCCCGGCTGGGCCTGGCGTCCGGGCGGCGTCATCTTCAGCGGCCTGGTCGGGATGAAGCCTTCCACCTCGACCTTCTCGATGGCGCTGTCGAGCAGACGCTCGATGGCGCGCAACTGTTCGGACTCCTCGCTGCTGACCAGCGAGATGGCGAGGCCCTCGGCACCGGCGCGGCCGGTGCGGCCGATGCGGTGGACGTAGTCTTCCGGCACGTTGGGCAGGTCGAGGTTGATCACCGCCGGCAACTGGTCGATGTCGATGCCGCGCGCGGCGATGTCGGTGGCGACCAGCACAGTGATCTTGCCGGACTTGAAATCGGCCAGGGCGCGGGTGCGCGCGTTCTGGCTCTTGTTGCCGTGGATGGCGGCAGCGCGCAGGCCGGCGCGCTCGAGAATGCGCTGCACCTTGTCCGAGCCATGCTTGGTGCGACAGAACACCAGCGTCTGCCGGCGGCTGTCGGCGGCCAGCACGTGCAGCAGCAGGTCGCGCTTCTGCTCGCTGTCGACCGGGTGCAACAGGTGGCGCACGCGCGGCGCGGTGGAGTTGCTGGGCGTCACCTGCACTTCGCGCGGATTGCGCATGAACTGCTGCGCCAGCGCCTTGATCTCCGGCGCGAAGGTGGCCGAGAACAACAGGGTCTGGCGCTGCGTCGGCAGGCGCTTGAGGATGCGGTTGATGGCCGGCAGAAAGCCCATGTCGAGCATGCGGTCGGCCTCGTCCAGCACCAGGATGCGGACCTGCGAGAGGTCGACGCTGCCGCGGTCGAGGTGATCGATCAGCCGGCCCGGCGTGGCGACCAGGATGTCGACGCCGCGGCGCAGCGCATCGACCTGCGGCTGCATGCCGACGCCGCCGAACACGGTGGCGATGCGCAGCGACAGGTGCTTGCCGTAATCGCGCAGGCTGGCGGCGACCTGGGCCGCCAGTTCGCGGGTCGGGGTGAGGATCAGCGCGCGCGGACGGCGCTGCACGGTGGCGTCGGCGGCCAGCGTCTGCAACAGCGGCAGGCCGAAGGCGGCGGTCTTGCCGGTGCCGGTCTGCGCGCCGGCCAGCAGGTCGTGGCCGGACAGCGCCAGCGGGATGGCATCGGTCTGGATCGGCGTCGGCGTGGCGTAGCCGGCCTCGCTGAGCGCGCGCAGCAGCGCCGGCGACAGGCCAAGGGTGTCAAAGGACATGTGTGTTTCCGTGGTGGACCCGGGCGTTCCCAAACGCGCCGCGAATCAGGGTTGATCGGCGGGCGGCGAGTGCCGCGGTGGCCGGTGCGTCGCGTCGAAAACCGTACGGTGAGGAGACTGGCACCTGCTGCGCTTGGCGCGATCAGGCGACGGCGATTCCGTGGAGGGAATACGCGAGTGGCGACGGACGAACGCCGCGCACTGTACAGAAAGCGTCGACCGATGGCGATGCCGCGCGCCGCTGCGGTTCAGCTTTTCGGCGACGGATCGGTGTTGCGCGGCTGCGCCGGCAGGCCGCGCAGCGAGCGCGCGATGAGGCCGATGCCGCCGGCCAGCAGCACCAGCATGGTCAGCGTGTTGTACAGGCTGGTCGGACGGAAATAGATGCGCAGGTTGACCAGCACACCGGCCAGGATGATCACCAGGCCGGCGATCAGCAGCAGCCAGCCGACCTTCGAGCGGCCATCGAAGAACAGCATGCCGGCACCGATGACGAAGGGCAGCAGGGACAGGCCGAAGCTGTTGTAGCCCCACAGCATCCAATGGCCGCCGCTGACCGTGACCTGGTTGAGCAGCATCCAGCCGCCGGCCACCGCCAGCGCGAAGCCGATCAGGAACTGTCCGATGCCGCCCGGTGTGCCGCCCGCACCATTCATGGGGATGCCTTCGCCGTCAGGAAAGCAGGATGATAACGGCAGCGTGCGCCGCCGGCGCGTTCAGGTCGGCGGCGACGGGAATTGCTAGGCTCGCCGCCGATGTGATCGCATCGCACGTCGGGGACGACCCCGAGTCAACGCGCCACCTGCCGGGGACGACCCCATTGCATCGCATAAGGAGTCGTCGTCATGGCCTGGATTCTTCTCGTCATCGCCGGTCTGTTCGAGGTCGGCTGGGCCATCGGCCTCAAGTACGCCGAAGGCTTCACCCGGCTCTGGCCCAGCGTCTGGACCGTCGCCTCGATGGCGATCAGCATGTACCTGCTCGCCCTGGCCATGAAAAGCCTGCCGATCGGCACTGCCTACGCGGTCTGGGTCGGCATCGGCGCGGTCGGCACGGCGATCCTCGGCATCTTCCTGTTCGACGAGGCGGCCAGTGTCGGACGCCTGCTCAGCCTGCTGCTGATCGTCGCCGGCATCGTCGGACTCAAGCTCGCCAGCAGTTCGTAACGGCCTGAGCCGGCCAAGCGGCTACACTGCGCGCAGCGCCAAACGTCGCCAGCGGGGAGGATGATGGGCGAGATCAGTTTGCTGTTGAGCGCCGCCAACGCCGGCGACCGGGCAGCCGGCGACCGCGCCTTCGCGCTGGTCTACGCCGACCTGCAGGCACTGGCGCGACGCCAGGTGCAGCGCGCCGAGGCCGGCCCCAGCGCCACCTCGCTGGTACACGAGGTGTGGCTGCGGCTGGAGCGCGCCGAAGGGCTGAACGTCAGCGACCGCACGCATTTCTTCGCCCTCGCCGCCCGCGCCATGCGGCAACTGGTGATCGATCACGCCCGCCACCGCGCCGCCGCCAAGCGCGGCAACGGGCATGTGCCGGACCTGCTCGACGACATCGCCGAGCGCGTCGGCAGTGAAAGCGACGCCCTGCGCCTGCTGGAACTGGACCAGGCGCTGGATCGGCTGGCGGCGCTCGATCCGTACCTGGTCCGGCTGGTCGAGATGCGCTATTTCGCCGGTCTGGAACTGGACGAGATCAGCGACATCACCGGCCGCTCCGAGCGCTCGCTGAAACGCGACTGGCGCAAGGCCCGCGCCGTGCTGCACGCCGCCATGCAGGGCGGCATCCTGGCGGACGACTGAGCGCCGCCGCCGGCAGCGCCTCCCAACCCGCCCAACTTCCGCAAGCTCAAACGCCTCCTCGCCGGGAGAAGGCGGAGCGACCGGCCGCGCGCGCGAGGCACGCGTCGGTGCGGAATCGACATGACAGCACCGGGGACTGCGGAACCGCTGCTGACGATGGCCCCCGCGCGGCGGGTTTTCCGTTCCCCCTTCCACCGGAGCCATTCCGGTTGTCCGTCCACCGACCCGGAGTGTCGCCATGAACCAGCTGGTCCGAATCGTCCGCCGTCCCTCATCGCTGTTCGTCCTGCCGATCCTGTGGCTGCTGCTGGCGGCCGGACCAGCGCAGGCCGCCGTGGCACTCGGCGTGGCACCCAACCATGCGCCGCCGGGCGGCACGGTGCGGGTGGTGATCGACGATGCCGAGCCACAACCGCATGAGCTGTGGCTGATCGGCCCGACCAGCATTCGACTGGCCACCATCGCGCCCGATGCACAAGGCCATTTCGACCAGTCGATGACGCTGCCCGGTGCAGCACCCGGTGGCTACATGCTGGAACTGCGCTCACGCACAGTCCCCGTTGCCAACGCCATGCTCAAGCTGATGCCGGCACTCGACGTGACCCGGCCCGACAACGAGGCAGCACAGGCCGGCCGTTACCTGAAGCTGTCCATCGACGGCATCGAGTTGCCCGGATTGCTCACCGTCTCCCATCAGGGCCGCGTCCTGCATGGCCCGGTCAGCACCGCACCGCCCGGGCTGGCGCTGCAGGTGTTGCTGCCGGCCGATCTGGCACCGCAGTTCCCCGCCAACGTCACCCTCGCCGTGACCTTGCGTGCCGGCGGCGGCGTGGCGCAGACCGGGTCGATCAGCACCAACGTGACGGCGCTGCCGGCCGGTCCGTTCGTGCGGCTTTTGAACGCCAGCGTGGACAAGCCGGTCGTGCGCAGCAACGAGCGTTTCACCATCAGCGGGCGAATCACGGTGGACGGCGGCGAGGTGCCGGAGGACATGCAGTTCACCGCCTGGTGGGTGGGCAACTCCGGGCAGACCCTGCCGCTGGGCGGCCCGCCCATCACGATGGCCCGCAACGGCCAGTTCCAGATCCGCGCCTACGCACCGTCGTTGGGATCGATGGGCTATGCCGATGCCACCGGCCAGGGCCGCATCCGTCTGGTCGGCCAGCGGCAGAGCCCCTACGGGACCGGGTCGGAGACGGCGATCGTCGAGGGTCCCAATCTGCAGGTAAGCGTTGACACCGATGCAGACATCGACATCAACGTCCGCGTGCTGGGAAAGACGGGCAGCCAACCGGAGATCCCGCTGGAAGGTGCCTGGGTGCGGCTGAGCGGCGGCGCTCCGCTGGTGGACCCGCAGGCACAACCCGCCACCTTCCATGCCGTGGGCCTGTTCGAGGTGAGCCAGGTCAGCCAGCATCTCGCCTTCCAGCCAAATCAGGCCGGCTGCGAGCCCACCCTCAACGCTATCCAGACCAATGCCAACGGCAACGCCGAGTTCGTCATCGAGCAGGCCTCCACCATCGCCGGCCTGCAGGCGGTGCAGCCGCCGGCGATCGGTGCGGTCGGCGTCGATTGCTACGACGTGCCGACCAATCCCGGCCAGACCAAGCGGGTCTGTCCGGGAACCGACCCGAACGTGGTCGAGTACACGCTGGAGGTGCGTGCCCGGCATCTGGGGTACGGGCGCTCCGACAGTGTCACCGGCGGGGAAATCCCCGAGACCTTCCGCATCACGTACAAGAAACTGTTGGACAAGTTCACGATCCGCAACGTGCGCACCGGCGAGGTCTGGGAGCAGACCACCTCGGCCAACATCCTGGTGCGCCTGAACCGCTCGCTGCTCGGCAACGAACTGATCATCGGTTCCCCCAGCGTGACCGGCCTGCGTCCACGCCCGCCGCAGGACATGCTGTACGGTTACCAGCCGCCAGTGGACTACGTCCGCCTGATCGATTTCGGCCCGGCGGTGGCGACGGTCAATTTCACATCGTCTTTGCAACGCCGCATCGAGTTCCGCCACATTCCCGACTTCGACGGCGGCATCACGTCGGCCAGCCTGTACCTGGAAGGGCAGAAGGTCGGCGATTTCAATACCAGTGGCAGCAACGGCTACTGTCCGAGCATCGGCAATGCGCAGTCGCAGCAGTGGCGGCTGGCATTCCCGCCCTGGCTGAACGAGGCGATGCGCCGCCCGGGCACACGCTGGCCAGGCCGCGACAAGGTCTGCGGGACGATCGAGGCGCGCAATCAGAACGGCTCGCGCAGCGGCAGCCGCCGCGTCTGCTTCCACTGGGCACCGCCGCCCTCGCCGCTGCTGCGCCCCGGCGAGTATTCCGTGCAGGAGATGGGCGGGGCGGACTACCAGTACGTCATCCA
The DNA here is from genome assembly GCA_041675805.1 of Lysobacteraceae bacterium. Lineage (GTDB taxonomy): Bacteria > Pseudomonadota > Gammaproteobacteria > Xanthomonadales > Xanthomonadaceae > JANNWF01. The sequence goes on along the minus strand of JBAYTD010000046.1, from coordinate 14,255 downwards.
GGGCAACAATGCGTTGGGCAGCGAGCAGCAAAGCCGGATGCCCAACCCGGGCTACAGCGTCGGCGAGCGCCGCAATCGTGCACGCCGCAGCCACGACCTGTTCCAGACCTATGACGATGGCACGCTGCGGAGCGACCTGAGCAACGTCGAGACCGAGCACCGCCAGTTCAGCCGCAGCCCGTCCGCCGGTGCCGAACCGCGCGCGGACGCCGCCGTCGGCGGCAGCTTCGGCGATCAATCGTGGTCGGTGTTGCTGGACCAGACCTTCCCGCTGTTCCGCTGGTACTGGGGCATCCCGGAGATTTTCGGTGCCGAGGTGTTCGCCGACCTTCGCGTGGTGGCCCAAAAGTGGTTCGGCGGCAAGTTCGACGCCGAGCGCGCCGTGCGCGAAATGGTCGCCAAGGCCAAGTTCCAGGTATTTCTGACCATCGGCATCGACATCGACGTGCTGTTCGGCCTGCTGGTCGACGCCGGTGCCTCGATCACCGGCTACATCGGCTCGGAAATGGGCCTGGAAATGCGCAACGGCCAAGTCGATCAGGACAAGTCCGGCCTGTTCTTCCTCTGGGGCATCTTCTTTAGCGGCTGGGTCGAAATCGGCTGCCCGGTGTCCTTTCCGCTGGACCCAACCTGCTGGATTCCGGATCTGGAAACGACCTTCGTCATCGCCGAAGGCAGCGAACAGGTCGACGGCAACCGGGGTTATGGCGGCAACCTGCCGGACGCCCGCGACCTGCGCGGTCCGCTCACCGCGCAGGAACAGCAGGCCATGTTCCGTCACCCGGCGCTGGCCTTCGACGACAACGGTCGCGGCATCGCCGTGGCGCTGGATGCCCAACAGCGGCTGGTGGCCACCCACCTGCAAGGCAACATGGTGGTCAACGCCGAAGTGATCAGCGAGGGCCTCGGCATCCGCAACACCACCCTGGCCTTCCTGCCCAACAACCATGCCTTGCTGGTCTGGGCCGAGTCGGTGCTCACCCCGGTGCAGTTCGCGGCCGCACCCGGCCTCGGCAACTCGCTGGAGAAGGTCGCCGCGCAGCGCCTCCACTGGGCGGTCTGGAACGGCAGTCAGTGGTCGGACAAGCAACGCCTTTGGCAGACGCCTGGAGGCGACGCCCATCCGGCGATCGCGGTGTGCCGCAGCATCGCCTGCGGCCGCAGCAACGACGCCATCGTCGTCTTCACCCATCGTCACGGCGGCTCGCTGCAGCAGGCCGACATGCGCACCTGGTGGGCCAGCTATGACCGCATCACCGGCATGTCGGCACCGCAACTGGTGGACCCGTCGTCCACGCAGCGGATGGAGGTCAGCCCGACCGTCGCCTACCAGCAGCAGACCCCGGTGGTCGCCTTCGTCCGCTACGGAACCCGCGACATCACCGCCGTCGACACGCGCCAGCTCGCCTATCGGCACTTCTCCAGCACCAGCACGCGCATCGCAACGGACCTGCCCAGCGGCCTCGCCAGCCCCAGCCTGGCATCGCACAACGGACGGCTGGTGCTGGCCTTCACCCGCGCCGAGCCCGATGCCGGCTTCGCCAGCACCCGCCAGGCGCTGCACTTTGCCGAGCCGCAGTGCAACGGCAGCAACTGTGCCTTCACCTGGGCACGAATGAAGGACATGCACGGCCGCGCCATCTTCGGACAGAAGCCGGAGGCGCGCTTCGACGCCGCCGGTGCGCCGCTGGTCACTCTGCGGGCGCTGGGCTTCGGCGAAGGCGACGATGGCCTGTCGGTGCGTCCGGGTGATCCGCTGGGCAGCGCCACGCAGACCGGCGACGTGGTCTCTCTGCGGATCGACCTGGCGCAGGCACGCTTCGTCGCGCAGGCCATCACCAATGATGCCGCTGGCCATTTCAACCTGGCCACGGCACTCGATCCGCTGTCCGGCAACCTGTTCTCGCTCAGCAGCCAGATGCTGCAACCCGGATTGCTGGAGATGCGCGAAACCTGGCAGAAGATGCTCGGCCCCAAGGCCGGCCGATCCAGCCCGCAGGCGCTGATGAGCGACGGCATGGTGGCGCTGAACGGCGTGCCGGTGCTGCCCGATCCGGCCGTGGTCAGCCTGAGCTCGGAGGCGACCCGGTTCGTTCCCGGCCAGAATGTGACGGTCAGACTGACCCTTGCCAATCATGGCTCGGACCTGTCGCCCGTGGCCGCCTTCGGCGAGGTGCAACTGCGTTTTGGTGCACCCACCGGCATCGGCACACCGCAGGCGGTGGTGCCGATGCCGGTGCTGCCCGCGGCCGGGCAGCAGACCCTCGACGTGGTCGTGCGCGTGCCCACCAGCCTGGACCCGGACCTGGGCCATACCCTGTTCGCGACCCTGGTTCCCCTCGCCGGCCGGCAACAGGCGGACAGCGCCAACGACAGCGCCTGGCTGCGCCTGGGCGATCTCCCGGTACCAACGGCGCTGCACTCGGAAACCCACGGCGGCACGCCCTTCGTGCGCATCGGCTGGGACGCGGTCGACGATCCACGCGTCGTCGGCTATCGCATCTATGCCGAGGACAGCCCCGACGTGGTCGCCCCGCTCGGTGCCAGCGACGTGGCCGGCTTCCTCGACCTGTCCGCGCAGTACGGCAGCGAGCGCACCTATTACGTCAGCGCCTTCACCGCCCGCGGGACCGAGTCCGCGCGCAGCGTCGCCGTCACGGTGACGCCGCCGAAGGCGCAGCGCAACGTGCTGATCTTCAACGACGGCCTGGAAACACGCTGATGATCAGCCGCTGATCATCGACACGCCGACCAAGTTCGGAAACCGCCGGCGGGCTCATCGCCCCGCCGGCGAGTCGCCATGAACGACCTTGCAGCCTGCTCCACATCAACGCGGTGGCCGGCCGCTGGACTCTCGGCCGGCGGCCAACTCAGATATCCAGCACGATCTTGCCGACGTGCTTTCCGCTCTCCTGGTGCCGGAACGCGGGCACCAGGTCATCCAGTGCGAAGTGCCGGTCGATCACCGGCCGCAGTGTGCTGGCCTCCAGCGCCCGCACCATGTCCTGCTGCTGGCGGCGACTGCCGACGACGAACGCCTGCAGCCGCAGGTGCCGTGCCAGTGCCAGGCCCAGCGGCAGTTTGCTGTCCAGACCGCTCAGCACGCCGATCACCGCAATATGGCCGCCGACCCGCGTGGCCAGCATCGACTGCAGCAGTGTCTCCGGACCGCCCACCTCGACGACGTGGTCCACGCCGCGGCCATCGGTGAGCCCGCGCACGGTCAGGCCCCACTCCGCATCCTGGCGGTAGTTGATCACCTCGTCGGCACCCAGTGCGCGCAGGCGCTCGAGCTTGGCGTCGCTGGACGAGGTGGCGATGACCCGCGCACCGGCCAACTTCGCGAACTGCAGCGCGAAGATCGACACGCCGCCGGTGCCCTGTACCAGCACGTCCTGCCCCGGCTGCAGCGCGCCGTGCTCGAACAGCGCGCGCCAGGCGGTCAGGCCGGCGGTGGTCAGCGTGGCTGCCTCGGCGTGGCTCCAGCCGCGCGGCGCCAGGGTGAATGCCGTGGCCGGCGCGGTAACCTGCTCGCGCGCATAGCCGTCGATGCCGTCTCCCGGCACCCGGCCGAAGCCCTCCGCCTGCGGCGCGCCATCCAGCCAGTCCGGGAAGAACGTGCTGACCACGTGGTCGCCGAGCGCAAATTCGTCCACGCCTTGGCCCACCGCGATCACCTCGCCGGCACCGTCGGACATCGGGATGCGCCGCTCCTTCGGTGCCATCGCGCCGCTGACCACGCCGTAGTCGTGGTAGTTGAGCGAGCTGGCTCGCAGGCGGACGGTGATCTCGCCCGTGGCAGGCGCAACTGGTCGGGTCGTGTCGATGGAAACGTGGTCGAAGCCGCCGCCGGCGGGGATGTGGATGGTCTTGATGGACATGGGGCACCTCGATTCGAGTGATGTGGCGCTTGTCGACAAACGCGGCTGTCGAAGTATGCTTCAATAATTGAAGTTTAAGGGTATTCGAAAGTGAAACCGAAATCCTTTGCGGGCATGCGTTGCTCCATCGCCGGTGCGCTCGAGCTGATCGGGGACCGCTGGACGCTGCTGCTGATCCGCGATCTGTCACTGGGCCTCCGCCGCCATGACGAACTGCGCAAAAGCACCGGCATTCCCACCGCCACGCTGGCCGCCCGCCTCAAACACCTGGTGCAGCACGGCATCGTCGAGCGGCTGCCCTTCCCGGAGCGGCCGCCGCACGTCGAGTACCGGCTGACCACCAAGGGCCGCGACCTGTGGAAGGTCAGCGTCGCCCTGCGCGAATGGGGTGACCGCTGGGATGCCAGCGGTTTTGGCGCACCGACCGTGGAGACGGTCGATCAAAGGACGGGACGGCCGCTGCACCTGGCCATGGTCGATCCCGAGACCGGCAAGGCGGTGCCCACGCACCACATCCAGCTTCGCCCCGGACCCGGTGCCGATGACCGGGTCCGAGACCTTCTGCACAACCTCGCCACAGGAACAGCCCGATGACCCGCGAATCGGTGAACGCCGTGGAAGCCTGGGCAGATGGCGCGCTCAACGGCCTCGAACAGCTTCGCGCCCTGATGGCGGCCGGCGCCAGGCAGCCGCCGATGGGTGAGACGCTCGGCTTCAGCCTGGTCGAGGTCGATCGCGGCCGTGCGGTGTTCGAAGGAACGCCCGATCGCACGGTCTACAACCCGCTCGGCTCGGTGCACGGCGGTTACGCAGCGACCCTGCTCGACAGCGCCTGTGGCATTGCCGTGCACAGCCAGCTCGATGCCGGCCGCGGACACACCACGCTCGAGCTGAAGGTGTCATACCTGCGCCCGCTCACCGACAGCAGCGGCACCGTGCGTGCCACCGGACGTGTGGTCTCGATGGGGCGGCGCGTGGCCTTCGCCGAGGCGACGCTGCATGACGGCGAGGGCCGGCTGTGTGCGACGGCCACCTCGACGTTGCTCGTATTCGACCGCGCGCAAGCGGAATGAGGCAATACAGATGGACAAGACGATGAGTGGACTGGAGCTGCGATCACTGGCGACGTCCGGCGGACAGCTTCGCCTGAGCCTGGACATGGTCACCCCGGACCGATTGGCGGGGGCTAGCGTTCCAGGTCGGACGACACGTCGAAGCGCCGACCCAGTTCCACCAGCAACTCCTTTTCCGCTGCGGTCGGTTCGCGGCCGCCGGGGACGAAGCTGTAGTTGAACAGGTCCGAGCCGATGCGCAACCACAGCACGGCGCGCGGATTGCCTTCGGCACAGTGTGCGCCCAGCATGCCGCCGGGCAGTTGCGCGGCGGGTGCCCAGGCGCAGGTATCGTCGCGGAAGGGCTCATCGTATTCCGCCGGCGTGTCCGGCGAGCGCGCCACGGTCAGCGCTGCCCCCTTGTTGTTGTGCGCCACGCAGGAATCCTCCCCGTACTGCTGCATCTCGTACTTGCCGCCGGCCAGCAGCTTCTTCGCCACGCGATCGGACACATACGGGCAGGCGCGGGCGGCGCGTTGCGCCTTGCGGTCATCGCCCAGCTCCAGCGCGGCGCGGAAGAAAGCGATGATGCCCTCCGACTTGGCGTCGAACCCGGTGCCGGGCATGTCGAGCGAGCCGTTCAACGCCACCTTGCGGTGATGGCCGATGTAACTGAGGCTCATCCGTTCGCCTGCGGAGTCGGCGCGATACACCAGTCCGTGTTTGCCCAGCGCCGGAAGCGGCTCGCTGGGGTGGGCATTGCCCATCTGGATGCCGCTGTCGCGAGCCATTTTCTCCGCTTCGGCGGCGGAACCTAGCACCATCTGGGTGGCGCTGAGCGAGAGATGGCCCGCAGCGTTGCGGCCATCGAAGGAACAGAATCCGGACTCTCCGCCGTTTCGCACCTGCCAGGGCGCGCCGAAGGGAAGCAGTCGATCCAGTTGAGCGGTGGACATCCAGCCGCACGCGGACTGCGCCGAAGCGCCCGGGGAAAAGACTGCCAGCGCGATCAAGGCCAGCCATAAGCCTGTTGTGCGCAACATCGCTCATCTCCTTGTGTCGGGTGACCGGGAAGTCCCGGGTTCCGGTCATCACGCAGGAAGCGTCGGGCAGGGGCCAGAAACCGGCACTCGCTGAAGCGCGACGGGGGCAGGGCGCATGCCGTGCCGCACGCCGCCATGCAGGGCAGCACCCTGACGCATGGCCGAGATCGGGGGTCGGCACCGGCGATGGCCCCGGCGTTGTGGATTTCCCGTTCTGCCTCGTAGCGGTGGCGTTCCCGCCCTGCTCATTGGTCCAGGAAGTTTCACCATGCACGCATCCTGCAACTTGATTCGGCTCGTCCCGCCCGTCACCTTGCCGCTTGCTGCCTGCGGCAACGACGATAGCGACAAACAGGACTTCGCCTTGGCGACGGCACAGCTTGATCTTCGACATGCCGGCGCGGGAGGGACCGACGACGTCGGGCAGGAACCGGGTGGCCCAAAGACCCTGAAGATCCCTTCCTCCTCCCACTGATCGCCAACCTTCGCCCGCGACAAGCCGGCATGAAGCACGAGCCAAAGTCTCCGCGACGACAAGCAGGACCGTTGCTGGCCGGACGGCTACACTCATCGCCTCGCCGCGGGATCGCCGCCATGAACGACAACGACTGGCCACGCCTCTCGCCCCTGCTCGACGAGCTGTTCGACCTCGATCCGCGCCAGCGCGCGGCGCGGCTGGCGCGGATCGCGGTCGACGATGCCGCGCTGGCCGCCGAACTGCGTCGCCTGCTGGCGGCCGACGATGCGCCCGGCCTGCTCGACGACGATGTCGGCCAAGCGGCGGCGACGATGATGTCGCGGCTGGTCGGCGAGGACGGCCGCCCGACCCGGCCCGGTGCCAGTCGCGGCAAGCGCGTCGGCCACTATTGCCTGGTCGAGCGCATCGGCGTCGGTGGCATGGGCGAGGTATGGCGCGGCGAGCGCTCCGACGATTTCCAGCAGCAGGTGGCGATCAAGCTGATCCGCCCGCTGATGGACAGTCCCGTACTGCGCGAGCGCTTCGCCCGCGAGCGGCGCATCCTCGCCCGCCTCGACCATCCGGGCATCGCCCGCCTGCTCGATGGCGGCGTCACCGAGGACGGCACGCCGTGGTACGCGATGGAGTTCGTGCGCGGCGTCGATCTGGTCAGCCACGCCAATGCGCAGGCAGCCGATGCGCGCAGCCGGGTGGAGTTGCTGCTCCAGGTCTGCGCTGCGGTGGCGCATGCGCAGGCGCAGCTCATCGTCCATCGCGACCTCAAGCCCTCCAATGTGCTGGTCGACGCCCAGGGCCGCGTCCGCGTGCTCGATTTCGGCATCGCCCGGCTGCTCGATGACAGCGCCGACAGCCGCCTCACCGGCACCGGCATGCGCCTGTTTTCGCCCGCCTACGCGGCACCGGAACAGATCATGGGCGAGGCCGCCGGCACCGCCACCGATGTCTACGCGCTGGGCGCGCTGCTGTATGAACTGCTGACCGGGCGCACGCCGCATCCGGGGCGCGGAACCTCGCCCGAGCGGCTGCTGGCCGGGCTGGCGCAGGAAACCGCACCGCGCCCCAGCCAGGCACTGCGCGAGCGCAGCCACGGCGCGCAGACCGTGCAGGGCGCGATCAGCGCCCGCGAGCTGAGCGGCGATCTCGACACCATCGTCGCCAAGGCGCTGCAACCGGAACCGGCGCGGCGCTATGCCGGCGCGGCGCAACTCGCCGACGACCTGCGCCGCTGGCTGGACGGTCGGCCGATCACCGCCCAGCCGGACACCGCCGGCTATCGCATGCGCAAGTTCGTCACCCGCCATCGCTTCGCCGTCGGCAGCGCCAGCGCCGTGCTGCTGGCGTTGCTGGCCGGGCTCGGCATCGCCCTGTGGCAGGCCTCGGTGGCGCGCGAACAGGCCGAGCGCACGCAGCAGACCTTCGATTTCGTCATGTCGCTGTTCACCCATGCGACGCCAACGCAGAGCTACAACGACATGACCGTCACCGCGCTGCTGCGCGAGGGGCTGGAACGGCTGGACGATGAACTGGACAGCGCCCACGACCTGCGCGCCATCCTGCGCGGCAAGCTGGGCAGCGCGCTGGCCGATCTCGGCGACCCCGACTTCGCCCTCGGCCATCTGCAACGCGCGGTGGCCGAGTTCGAGAACCTGCCGGCCGGCGACCAGCGCGACGCCTCGCTGGCCAGCGCGCTGTCCAATCTGGCCATCGTCTACAAGGTGCTGGCGCGGCTGGACGAATCGGAAGCCGCCGCGTCGCGCGCCCTGGCGCTGTTCGACACCATGCGCGGCGACCATCGACTGGCCAGGATCCGCGCCCGCGCCCTGCTTGCCAACCTCGCCACCACGCGGCAGCGTTTCAGGGAGGCCATCGCCCTGCACGAACGCATCCTCGTAGACCGCCGGGCACTACCCGACCTGCGTTCGGCCGATCTGGCGGTGGACTACAACAACCTCGCCGCTGCCTACCTGACCGGCGACCGCTACGTCGAGGCCGAACAGCGCTACCGCGATCTGGACCGGTTGCTGCTGTCCAGCGAGGCACCGGAGTCGCGGCGCGTGTACGCGCTGGGCGGCATCGCCTGGGCGCTGCTCGGCCAGGGCCGCCATCAGGAAGCACTCGACATGATCACGCAGACGCAGGCGCTGGGCGCACGCACACTGGGCAAGGAGCACCACGTGGTGCTTGCCGGCGACACCCTGCGCGCCCGCGTCGCCATGGCGCAGGGCGATGTCGCGGCGGCCAACGCGCTGTTCGTCGGCGTCATCGAGCGGCTGCCGCCACTGCCGCGCGGCAACGCCGAACTGAACTGGGCGCTGGGCCTGCTCGAACACGGTCAAACGGTCGAGGCGCTGACCCTGCTGGAGGCCGCCATCCCGCGCCTGAGCGCCGCCCGCGACATCGAAAGCCCGTCCGTCCTGTTGGCCCATACCGCCCTGGCGGCGCTGCGGGCGCACGATGATCCGGCCGTCCTGCCGACGGCGCGCGAGGCATTCGTCCGTTTCGAAGCCAGCGATCAGACCGATACCGACGAGCAACCGCGCGCGGCCCTGTTGCTGGCCGATGCGCTGGCCCGGCACGGCCAGGTCGAGGAAGCCCTCGCGCTGCGTCGGCAGGCTGTGCAGGCGCTGGAAACGCTGTTCGGCGCGGAGCACCCCGTCACCCGCAAGGCCCAGACCGCGTTGGCGGCGTCGCAAGGCGAACTGCATCACTGAACGCGTTTCGCCTTGCCGCCATCCATGACTTCCGGCCGGCGGTCGCGCAACCGGCGGCATGGTAGTTTTGCCGGTCCATGCTGATCGGAGCCTGTCCATGTCCCGTGCTTTTCTTGCCTGGCTGCCGGCCGGGCTGCTGCTGTTGTCGGCCTGTGCGCCGGTGACCGATAAGGCCGTTGCACCGCAACCCGCCGTGGCGGTCCCGAGCGAGGCCGAGGATCCCCATCTGTGGCTGGAGGATGTCGGCGGCGACGCCGCGCTCGACTGGGTCCGCGCGCGCAACGCGGTGACCCGCGAGCAGATCGACTCCGCTCCCGGCTTCGCCGAGTTGGAAGCCGACCTGCTGGCAGTGCTCGATTCCGACGAGAAGATCCCCTACGTCTACAAGCAGGGCGAGTATTTCTACAATTTCTGGACCGACAAGCAGAACCCGCGCGGCCTGTGGCGGCGCACCACGCCGGCCGAATACCGCAAGGCCAGCCCGCAGTGGGAAACGCTGATCGACATCGACGCACTGAACAGCGCCGAGGGCGAGAACTGGGTCTGGCACGGTGCCTCCTGCCTGCGTCCCAGGGACAAGGACGCGCCATGGCGGCGCTGCCTGGTCGACCTGTCGCGCGGCGGTGCCGATGCCGACGTGACCCGCGAGTTCGACCTGCAAACCCGGCAGTGGGTCGAAGGCGGCTATTTCCGCCCCGAAGCCAAGGGCTCGCTGGGCTGGATCGACGAGGACACGGTCTACGTGGCGACCGATTTCGGCGACGGCTCGATGACCGACTCCGGCTATGCACGCATCGTCAAGGAATGGAAGCGCGGCACGCCGATGGAACAGGCCGTCGTCGTGTTCGAGGGCAAGAAGGAAGACGTAGCCGTCGGTGCCTTCCACGACCACACGCCCGGCTTCGAGCGCGACCTCGTCTACCGCTCGCCCTCGTTCTACACCAATGAGCTGTACCTGCGCGGTGCCGACGGCAAGCTGAGCAAGATCGACGCGCCGGACTCTGCCAACAAGTCGGTCACCCGCCAGTGGCTGACCATCGAGCTGCGCGAGCCGTGGACGGTGGCCGGCAAGACCCATCCGGCCGGCTCCCTGCTGGCCGCCGATTTCGACGACTACATGGCCGGCAAGCGCGAACTCGGCGTGGTCTTCGCGCCCGACGAGCACAGCTCGCTGGCCGGCTTCGGTGCCACCCGCGACCACTACTTCATCAACGTCCTGGAAGACGTGAAGAACCGCATCTACCTGGTCGCGCCCTCCGCCGAGGGCGTCTGGACGCGCACCCCGCTGCCGCACCTGCCGGCCTTCGGCACGGTCGGCATCCGCGCGGTGGACGACGAGGAATCCAACGAATTCTTCATGACCGTCACCGATTACCTGACGCCGACCTCGCTCTATCTGGGCGAAATCGGCGGCGGCGAGCCGACCCTGCTCAAGCAGTTGCCGGCCTTCTTCGACGCCAGCGAATACGCGATCAGCCAGAACTTCGCCACCAGCCGCGACGGCACCCGCGTGCCGTACTTCATGGTGGCGCGCAAGGATATCGCCGCCAACGGCCAGAACCCGACCCTGCTGTACGGCTACGGCGGTTTCGAAGTCTCGCTGACGCCCGGCTACAGCGCCGGCGTCGGTCGCGGCTGGCTGCAGGAAGGCGGCGTCTACGTGGTCGCCAACATCCGTGGCGGCGGCGAGTACGGCCCGCGCTGGCACCAGGCGGCGCTGCGCGAGAACCGCATCCGCGCCTACGAGGACTTCGCCGCCGTCGCCGAGGACCTGATCGCCCGCAAGATCACCTCGCCGGCACACCTGGGCATCCAGGGTGGCAGCAACGGCGGCCTGCTGGTGGGCAACATGGCCGTGCTCTATCCGCAGTTGTTCGGCGCGGTGGTCTGCCAGGTGCCGCTGCTCGACATGAAGCGCTACAACAAGCTGCTCGCCGGTGCCTCGTGGATGGCCGAATACGGCAACCCGGACACCGACGACTGGGCCTTCCTGCAGCGCTACTCGCCATACCACAACGTCAAGGCCGACGTGACCTATCCGCCGGTGCTGTTCACCACCTCCACCCGCGACGACCGCGTCCACCCCGGCCACGCCCGCAAGATGTTCGCCCGCATGCAGGAGCAGGGCCACGACGTGACCTACTACGAGAACATCGAAGGCGGCCACGGCGGCGCGGCCGACAACGCCCAGCGCGCCCACATGCAGGCGCTGGCCTATACCTTCTTCAAGCAGAAGCTGATGCCGGCCCGCCAGCACGGCGACAGCACGCACTGAAGCTCGACGCGGGCGCGGCATCGTCGCCGCGCCCGCCGTTTTCCCGGCCGCCAACGCGCGCCGCTATACTCGCTGCGATCTTCCCAGCCGGGCCCGCCCGATGCGCCGCGTCCTGTTCTGCCTGTGCCTCGTCACCCTCAGCCTCGCCCTGTGCGCCTGCGGCAACAAGGGCGAACTGGTGCGCCCCGGCACGCCGCCCGCCGCCCAGTCATGATCCCGGCCGCCGCCCCGGCGCTGCGTTTCAGCAAGATGCACGGTGCCGGCAACGACTTCGTCGTCATCGACCGCCGCAGCCACGACGTGCCGCTGCCGAGGGAGCTGGTGCAGCGCCTGTGCGACCGCCATCGCGGTGTCGGCTGCGACCAGTTGCTGACCATCGAACCCGCACGCACGCCCGGCGCGCTGCTCGCCTACGGCATCCGCAACGCCGATGGCAGCGACTCCGGCCAATGCGGCAACGGCGCGCGCTGCATCCTCGCCTGGGCGCAGCGCGACGGTCTGATCGGCACCGGCCAATCGACCCTGCTGGACAGCCCCAGCGGGCCGGTGGCGGCCACCATCGACGCCGATGGCGCGATCTGCGTCAGCCTGCAAGCGCCGGATTTCGAGCCCGCATCGATCCCCTTCGACGCACCTCCGGCCGAGCGCCATCGCCTCGACATCGATGGCCGGACGATCTGGTTCCAGGCGCTGTCGATGGGCAACCCGCACGCCGTGGTGCAGACCGACGACGTCGCCGCTGCCGATCTCGCCCGGATCGCCGCCGCGATCCAGTCCGACCCGCGCTTTCCCGAAAGCTGCAACGTCGGCCTCGCGCAGCCGCTCGACCGCGCGCGCATCCGCCTGCGCGTCGCCGAGCGCGGCGTCGGCGAAACACTGGCCTGCGGCAGCGGTGCCTGCGCGGCGGTGGCGGCGCTGTCGCGGCGCGGCCTGCTCGATGCGCGGGTCGCGGTGGAACTGCCCGGCGGCACGCTCGACGTGACCTGGCCGGGCGGATCGGCCCCGGTGCAACTGCGCGGCCCGACCGCATTCGTATTCGAAGGAGAATGGTTGGCATGAGCGAATCCCCGCACGAGGAACCCAGCGCCATCGCCGTGGCGAGTTACCTGCGCCGGCATCCGGGCTTCCTCGCCGAGCATCCCGACCTCGCCCTGCTGCTCCAGGTGCCGCGCGACGAAGGCAGCGCCACCTCGCTGGCGAGCTATCAACTGGAAATCCTCCGCGACAAGAACCGCGAACTGAATCGCCGTCTGCAGGAACTGTTCGCCAACGCCCAGGAGAACGAGCGCCTGACCGTGCGCACGCACCAGTTGTGCCTGGCGCTGATGCGCGCCCGCGACGCCGCCGGCACCGTGCGCAGCATGGTCGCCAGCCTGCGCGAGGACTTCGGCAGCGAACAGGTGCGGCTGGTGCTGTACGCGCCGCTGGCCGGGCTGGAGGCCACCGACTGGTTGCGCATCATCCCGGCCAGCGACGCGCGGATGGCCGCCTTCCGCGATTTCGTCGCCGCCGGCGAACCGCTGTGCGGACGCCTGCAACAGGACAAGCTCGACCTGCTGTTCGACGACGCCGCCGCAACGGCGCAGTCGGCCGCCCTGATGTCGCTGTTCGGCTACGGCCTGCTCGCCATCGGCAGCCAGGATGCCAACCGCTTCTATCCCGGCATGGGCACCTTGTTCCTGCGCCTGATGGCCGACGCCCTGACCGCCGCGCTCGACCGCTTCAGTGACTGAACCGCGCGCCAGCGCCGTCGCGCCGCTGGCCGCCGAGGTCGAGGACTATCTGCAGCGCCTGCGCGTTGAGCGCGGTGCCTCGCCGCACACGCTGGACGCCTACCGCCGGGACCTGGCGCGCCTGATCGCCCACATGGACGACGCCGGCATCGACTGGCGCGCGCTCGATGGCGAGCGCCTGCGCGGCTTCGTCGCCAACGAGCATCGCCGCGATCTGTCGGCGCGCAGCGTGCAGCGCCGCCTGTCGGCCTGGCGCGGCTTCTTCCGCGACGCGCTGGCGCGCGGCCTGCTGGACCGCGATCCCAGCCTCGGCCTGCGCGCGCCGAAGGCGGCGCAGCGCCTGCCGCAGACGCTCGACGCCGACGAGGCGGCGCAACTGGTCGAAGTCCCGCTCGATGCCGGCCCCAGGCCGCTGCGTGACCGCGCCATGCTCGAACTGTTCTATTCCTCCGGCCTGCGCCTGTCCGAACTGTGCAACCTCCGCTGGCGCGACCTCGACCTCGTCGACGGCCTGGTCCGCGTGCTCGGCAAGGGCGGCAAGACGCGCATCGTGCCGGTCGGCCGCCACGCCCGCGAAGCGCTGGCGGCACTCGCCGCGCACTCCGCCGCCGACGCCGCCGACGCCGTGTTCACCGCCCGCGGCAAGACCGCCATCGGCCCGCGCGCGGTGCAGAAACGGATCAAGCAACTGGCGCAGCGACAGGGCATCTGGAAGCGCGTGCATCCGCACCTCTTGCGGCATTCCTTCGCCAGCCACGTGCTGGAATCCTCCGGCGACCTGCGCGGCGTGCAGGAACTGCTCGGCCACGCCGACATCGCCACCACGCAGATCTACACCCACCTGGATTTCCAGCGCCTGGCCCAGGTCTACGACGCCGCCCACCCGCGCGCCCGCCGCAAGCCTGGCGGGGATTGAGTACTGCTTCCTCGGCCCACTGCTGGTCGCGTTCTTGCAGCCGTCCAAGCTGTTCGCATGTGGCTTCCTTCGCCTGACTTGGGGTTGTCGCGGGGGTTTCGTCCGCCTCAGCGGCGGCCGAGTCGCTTTTCTTTGTTTCGCCAAAGAAAAGTGACCAAAAGAAAGG
>JBAYTD010000045.1:0-19691 GCA_041675805.1 Lysobacteraceae bacterium | reverse complement strand
TGGCCGCCGCCGAGGCGCTGGAACAGGCCGGCTTCCTGGTCGCGGCGATCCGCCCACCAACCGTTCCCGCCGGTCAGGCGCGCCTGCGCGTGACCCTGTCCGCCGCGCACGGGGACGCCGAGGTCGATGCCCTGCTCGTCGCCCTTGACCGCGTCTGCCGACAACTGGAATCGACGCCATGATCCACATCGAGATCGACGGCGACGGCCCGCCGCTGGTGATGCTGCACGGCTGGGCCATGCATGGCGAGGTGTTCGCCCCGCTCAGCCAGCGCCTGCGCGCGCGGCGCACCCTGTATCGCGTCGACCTGCCCGGCCACGGCCGCAGCCGCGGCAGCGCAATCACCCTCGCCGACACGCTCGACCATCTGCTGCCGCGCCTGCCGCCGGCACCCTGGCTGGGCTGGTCGCTGGGCGGCCTGATCGCGCTGCAAGCGGCGCGGCGCGCGCCGGCGCAGGTCAGCGGCCTGATCGCGCTGTGCGCCAGCCCGCGCTTCGTCCGCGCCGACGACTGGCCGCACGGCGTCGAAGCCGAAGTGTTCCACCGTTTCGCGCAGGATCTGGGCGAGGACCACGCGCGCACCATCGACCGCTTCCTCGCCCTGGAAGCGCACGGCTCGGAACACCTGCGCGACGATCTGCGCGTCCTGCGCGAGCGCGTCTTCCAGCATGGCGAACCCACCGCCCCGACGCTGCTCGATGGACTGCATCAATTGCAGACCGGCGACCTGCGTGCTGCCCTGCCGACGCTGCAGACACCTGCGCTGTGGCTGGCCGGCCGGCGTGATCGGCTGGTGCCCTGGCAAGCCATGCAGCAGGCCGCGCACACCATGCCCAATGGCCGCTTCCTCTGTTTCAACAGCGGCCACGCGCCGTTCCTCAGCCATGCCGATGCGGTGGCCACCGCCGTACTGGATTTCCTCGACCAGGACCTGCCGGTCGGCTGACGCAACAACGGTTCTTCAGGCGAGTACGCGGGCGATCTCCCCGTCGTCCAGACGCCGCCACTGGCCTTCCGTCAGCGCCAGTGCGTCCAGATGCAGCGCACCGATGCTCACGCGCCGCAAAGCGGTGACGGCGTTGCCGGTAGCGGCAAACATCCTTCGCACCTGGTGGTAGCGGCCCTCGGTGATGGTCAGCCGCGCGTGGCGCGGGCCGAGCACCTCCAGCCGGGCCGGTGCCAGCGGCGTGGTTTCCGACTCCAGCAGCAGGGTGCCGGCGGCGAACAGCTCGGCCTCGCCGCCGCGCAGGTCCTCCGCCAGATGCGCCTCGTAGGTCTTGGCGATCTGCGATTTCGGCGCGATGACGCGATGCAGCCATTGGCCGTCATCGGTGAACAGCAAGAGGCCGGAGGTATCGCGGTCGAGCCGGCCGACCGTCGACAGGGTCGGACTGCGCAGGCGGAAGCGCGGCGGCAGCAGGTCGTAGACCCGCCGCGAGGCATCGCGCATCGAGCAAGTGCAACCAACCGGCTTGTCCATGGCGATGACGAGGCCGGGCGGCGGATCCAGCGGCTCGCCGTCAATGCGGACCAAGGCGTGCGGCGTCCGGTCGTCGGCGTACAAGACCTCGCCCTGCGCATCGGTGATGCGACCGTCACGGAACATCGCCAGCACCTCGCGACGGCTGCCGTAACCCAGGTTGGCGATCCGCCTGAGCAGTTTCATGACTTCGGGATCCGCGCGTGGATGACCTTGAAGCCATCGCGTTCGGCCAGCGTGCGCACCTCGGCGAAATGCGCCGCCAGCGTCGCCTCGTAGGGCAGATGCCGATTGGCGACCAGCCACAGCGCGCCGTCCGCCGTCAGTGCCTGCGCCGCGCGGACGATGAAGGCGCGGCCAAGTTCGGGCAGGTCGGCGCGACCGACATGGAACGGCGGATTGCTGATGATCACATCGAACTTCCCCGGCAACCCGGCGCCGACATCGTGCCAGTGCAGCGCCCATTCCAGTTCCGGCCGTGCGGCCGCCGCCTCGGCCAGGTTACGCTGCGCCGGTTCCAGCGCGCCGGCCTGCGCCTCGAACAAATCCAGCGACACCACCTGCGGGCAATGCCGGGCGACCTGCATCGACTGGAACCCCCAGCCGGCACCGAGATCGGCGACGTGCCCGGACAGCGTGGTCGGCAGATGCTCCGCCAGCAGCGCCGAACCGGCGTCGATGCGGTCCCAGGCGAACAGGCCCGGACGGGTCCAGAACGTGCGGCCGCGATCAGTGACCTGGCGCGGTGAATCCAGCGCCAGCCACTGTTGCAGCAGGTCGGCATCCAGCGCCGCCGTGTCACGCCGGGCGTGGACGATGCGGCACTTGAACTTGGACAGCACCTGCGCGTTGCCGAGCAGCCGGCCCAGATCGCCATGCAAGGATCGACCGCCTTCCTCGTTGCCGGCCGCCGCCACGATCAGGCCGCCCTCGCCGGTGGCGCGCACCGCCCGCGCCAGCAACGCGCGCCCGCCCTCGCGCGAGCGCGGAGGCAGCGCGAGGCTGGCGGCAAATCCAGTGTCGTCGATGCGCGCCTGCGCCGTGATCCCCTGCCGCTGCAACGCCGCCGCAAACGGCCGGAAGTCCTGTTCACAGCGCCACGCGCCGGTGTCCGCCAGGACCGGCCAGGCCCCCGCCCGCGCACCCAGGAACAGCACCGGCCCCGACGGCCAGGACAGCGCGCCCGAGACCATCGGCCAGAACAGCGCCGACAGGGCGTTGTCGGTGGCGGGCAGCAAATCGGGCACGGTGAGAATCAGCGTCGATCACGGCGATGGGATGACAGTCTACGATTCCTCGGCCTGACCGGCCCGCGCCCTCCCGGGCGGCGCAGCAGGGTTGATGTGCTATCGTCCAAAGCACGTCGAATCAACGTCTTGTTCTGCGCATGAATCCATTGGGCGAACTGCGCCGCGTGCTGGAACAATGGCCTGGCATCCGTCAGGCCATCGTCTTCGGATCGATGGCAACGGGTCGGGCAACGACGGACAGTGATCTGGACATCGCTCTTGACCTCGGCCGGAGAATGTCGGCGGACGACAGGATGGCGCTGATCGCCCTGCTCGCGGAAGCCAGCGGTCGCCCGGTGGACCTGATCGATCTGCACAGCGTTGGCGAACCCCTGTTGGGCCGGATACTGGCCGAGGGCAAGCGCCTGTTGGGCGGCGACGCCGATCATGCAGAACTGCGGCGACGTCACGTCTTCGACAGCGAGGACTTCATGCCCTATGTGCGGCGCATGCTGAGCGAGCGGAGGCGACAATGGCTCGGGATGTCGTAGCGCGCAAGCTGGACTCCCTGCAACGTTGCCTGCAGCGCGTGCAGGACCGGGTTCCGGCCAGCGTGGAGGCATTGCAGGCGGACCTCGATGTTCAGGATGTGTTGACGCTCAACCTCACCCGGGCAGTGCAGATTTGCGTCGACCTGGCCATGCACCTGCTGGCAACACGCGACCTGCCGCCGCCGGCGACGATGGGCGAGGCGTTCGACCAGATGCAGCAGACCGGCATGCTGGACGCCATGTTGGCGAGGCGAATGAAACAGTCGGTGGGTTTCCGCAACATCGCCGTGCACGCGTACGACAGCATCGACTGGCACATCGTCCATGCCATCGCCAGCCGGCATCTGGAGGATTTCCGCGACTTCGCCCGCGTCATTCACACGTACATGGCGGAGGGCGGTACCGGCCACGAATGACCCTCACCCGCGCGCCTCGCCGCGCCTGAGCTGGGCGAGGATTTCCTCGCGTGCTTCGCGCAGGATCGAGTCGCGGTCGAGGCTGTCGACGATCTCGCGGACCACGCGCTTGGGTCCCTGCTCGCCCCAGCTCTTGCCGGCGGCGAGATAGCGCTCGGCGGCCTTGGCCACCAGCACGGTGGCGTACCAGGCCAGCGCGCCCTGGGCGGCGGCGGTGAGCAGGGTGGACAGGCCGATGCTGCCGGCCTTCAGCGCCGAGGCGACCAGGTGGACGCCCCAGATCGCGCCCATCAGCGCGAGCAGTTGCGCGGCGATGGTGGCCAGCAGTTGGCCGGCCTCGGTGCGGGTCAGCGGCAGGCCGTAGATGCGCGACAGGTGCATTACCAGGGCGACGTCGATGCCGGCGGCGGCCAGCAGGTCGGCGACCGGGATCGGGTTGAGGCCGACGGCGATGCCCTTGGCCAGGCAATAGCTGCGGGTGACCTTGGCGGCCAGTTCGCGGCGCAGTTCGGCCAGGCGCTGGCCGACCGCATCGGACACCTGGCCGGCGAACAGCGTGGCGTTGAGCGCGGCCAGCGTCTTGCCCTCGGCATCGAGGATGCGCAGCACGCGCTCGCGCAGCGCTTCGATGTCCACCGCCGGCTGCCGGCGGGTTTCGGTTTCCGCGCCCTCGGCGTCGACCTGGATCACCGTCTGCGGTGCCGGGCGGGCGCTGGCGGCGATCACGTTTTCCGCCGCAACCAATCCGGCGCTGTGCCGGCGCAGGCGCTCCAGCAGGGCCTGACGCTGTTCCTCGGTGTAGCGGTCGGCCTTGTTCAGCACCAGCACGATGGGCCGGCGGGTGGCGGCGATGCGTGCCAGGGCGTCGGTCTCGCTGGCCGTCATGTCGCCATCGACGACGAACAGCAGCAGGTCGCAGCGACTGGCGATGTCGTGCGCCAAGCGCTCGCGCTGCTCGCCGTCCAGCTCCTCGATGCCGGGCGTGTCGACCAGGTGCACCGCGCCGTCGCTGGCCTCGCGCCAAGGCTGCATGGCGCGCGCCGTGGTGGTGCCATGCAGCACGCCGACCTCGAACGCATCGTGGCCAAGCAAGGCGTTCAGCAGGGCCGACTTGCCGACACTGACGCGGCCGAACACGGCGATGTCGATGCGGCCGCGCTCCAGCTTGTCCAGTTGCGCCTCGACCTCGGCATACTCCGCCGCCAGCGTGGCGCGCAGCGCCGGCGGGATGGCCGGATCATCGAGCAGGGCGCGCAGGCTGTCGGCGGCGCGACCGAGCGGATCGTCGCGTTCGCCGGCCGGCCTGCCCGACCGCCAGCGCCGCCAGCGCTCGCGCAACGAGGTCACGGCGTCAGCGACAACTCGGTGCTGACCCGCACCTGATGGCCGATCACCTCGGCATCGCTCCATTCGCCGCCGCCGACGCCGAAGGCGATGCGGTCCAGCGTCGCCTCACCCTTGAGCGTTGCGCCCTCGCCTTCGACTTGCCAGGAAAACGCCAACGGCACCGGCTGGCTGACCCCGCGCAGGGTCAGCACGCCCTCGGCGCGGAAGCGGCCATCGTCCAGGGCGACGAAGCGCTCGGCCACGTAACGCGCCTTCGGCTGCCTGCCGCTGTCGAAGAATGCCGCGTCGGCCAGCATCTCGTCGCGCTCGCTGTTGCGGCTGTCGACCGAGCCGAGGTCGATATCAACCTCGAAGCGCGCGCCGTCCAGATCGGCCGGATCGAAACGGATGCTTGCCGCGAAGGTCTTGAACTCGCCGTGGAAGGTTTCGCCCTGGGCGGTGGCCTCGAAGCCGAGCCTGGCACCGGGCTGCACGCTCCAGTCGGCGGCCGGCAACGGCGCGCAGACGATCAACGCCAGCGGCAGCAGCAGGTAACGGAATTTCATCATCGCGGTTCCTTGGGGACGGAAAGGCCGGGCAGCATGCGCGCCAGCGTCGCATCACGCTGCACGAAGTGATGGTAAAGCGCCGCGCCGACATGCACTGCAACCAGCGCCGCCAGCAGGTAGAAGCCGGCTTGATGGATCAGCAGCGCGAGGGACTTCAACTCCGGATCCGGCCCGGACAGCGCCGGCACCCTGAACAGATTGAACCAGCGCAGCGGAAAATTGGACGCCGAGTTGTACAGCCAGCCGGACAGCGGCATGGCGAACATCAGCACGTAGAGCAGGCCGTGGGTGAACCCGGACAGCTGCCGCTGCCAACCCGGCATCGCCGCCGGATAGGCCGGCCGACGATCGAACAAGCGCCAGAGCAGGCGAACCAGCGCCAGCGCCAGCACGGTCAGCCCCAGCGACTTGTGCAGGGCATAGACCTTCAGCTTGGCCATCGAATTGGGCATCGCCTCCATGTACAGCCCGATCACTGCCAGCGCGATGATCGCCAGCGCGATGCCCCAGTGCAGCAAACGGGTGAGGTGACCCCAGTTGTCGTCGGTGCTGCGCCAGGGCATCGATGCGTCCTCGCGGATGGTCACGGCCGGAACGAGCATGATGGAGCCGCGCGCCGCGCAAGGCCAGCCGCGAGGGGCGTGGCGAGCGATGGGCGGCGGGCGATCACTTGCCGATGCAGAAGCTGGAAAAGATCTCGCCGAGCAGGTCGTCGCTGCGAACCTGGCCGGTGATTTCGCCGAGGCGTTCGTGGGCCTGGCGGAGGTCTTCGGCGAGCAGTTCACCGGCACCGGCGGCGAGTTGGGCGGCGGACTGGTCGAGCAGGTCGCCGACCTGTTCGAGCAGGGCAACGTGGCGGGTGCGGGCGCTGAAGGCGCCGGTCGGATCCTCGTGCAGGCCGGCGGCGGATTTCAGGGCGTCGATCAGCAGCGGCAGGCCGTCGCCGGTGCGGGCGGACAGCCACAGGTGTTCGCCGTCGGGGCGGGTTTCGCGGTGTGCCGATTGGCCGTGGGCGTCGATCTTGTTGTGCAGCCAGAGTACCGCGCCGGGCGCTTCGCGCAGTTCGGCCTGCAGCGCGGCGAAGGCGGTTGCGTCGCCGGCTTCGCTGACGGCGAGGACGAGGTCGGCGCGGCTCTGTTCGCGGCGGGCGCGGCGGATGCCTTCGCGTTCCACCGGGTCGTCGCTGTCGGCGCGCAGGCCGGCGGTGTCGACCAGGGACAGTTCGATGCCGTCGAGGCGGATGGTCTCGCGCAGCACGTCGCGGGTGGTGCCGGCGATCGCAGTGACGATGGCGCGCTCGTCGCCGGCCAGCGCGTTGAGCAACGAACTCTTGCCGGCATTGGGCGGGCCGAGGATGACCACGTGCAGGCCGTCGCGCAGGCGCTGGCCACGGCGTGTGGCCTGCATCAATTCGGCATGGCGCTGGCGCAGCGCGGCGAGCGCGGCGGCGATCTGGCCATCGCCGAGGAAGTCGATTTCCTCCTCGGGAAAATCGATGGCGGCTTCGACGTGGACGCGCAGGCGCACCAGATCCCGGCGCAGGGTTTCGACCTGGCGCGAGAAGGCACCATCGAGCGAGCGGGTGGCGGCGCGGGCCGCGGCTTCGGAGCCGGCGGCGATCAGATCGGCCACCGCTTCGGCCTGGGCCAGGTCGAGCTTGCCGTTGAGGAAGGCGCGTTCGGTGAACTCGCCGGGCCGCGCCTGCCGCGCGCCGAGCGCGAGGGCTCGGCGCAGCAGGGCGGCGAGGATCGGCAGGCTGCCGTGGGCGTGCAGTTCGACCACATCCTCGCCGGTGTAGCTGTTCGGGGCCGGGAAGGCGAGCAGCAGGCCGCTGTCGATCACCTCGCCGTCGGCATCGCGAAAACGCGCGTGATGCGCTTGTCGCGGACGCGGTGTGATACCGGTCAGCCGGCCGGCGATGTGATGCGCGGCGGGACCGCTGAGGCGGACGATGCCGATGCCGCCCGCTCCGGCGGCGGTGGCGATGGCGGCGATGGTGTCGGTGGCGGGCTGGGGCATGGGGCGTGGGCGCGCCAGCGCAGGGCTTGGCTACACTGCGCGGCATCGTCATCGGGCTGGAAGCGAATGTTCATTCTGCCATTGCATCGTCCCTTTTCCCGCGCCCGCCTGCCCTGGGCGACGCTGCTGCTGGTGCTGGTCAACGTGCTGGTCTATGCCGGTTTGCAGGCCGGCGATACGCTGATCGAGGAGGCGGCGGCGCGGCAGTACGTCGAATCCGGCCTCGGCGGGATCGAGGAGCCGCTCTATCGCGATTACATCGAACGCAACGGCTCGGCGGCCGCGCGCCGCGACGTGGAACAGATGACGGCGCTGCCGGCACCCTTCAGCCAGGTCGCGCTGCGGCGGATGATCGACCTCGATTTCCGCTTCCTCGACGAGCTGTCCGCCTCCTCGCTGGCCGGCGAGGAGGCCGAGCGCTGGCAGACCTTGCGCACGCAGTACGAAGCGACGCGCTCGCGCAGTTTCACCTGGCGTCACCTGCATCGCGGCAACGAGATCGATCCCTGGCGCATGCTCAGCGCTGCCTTCCTGCACGGCGGGCTGAGCCATCTGCTGGGCAACATGCTGTTCCTGTTCGTCATCGGCGCGCTGGTGGAAAGCGCGCTGGGGCCGTGGCGACAACTGGCGCTGTATGCCATCGGTGCGCTCGGTGCCGGCGCGGCGACGCTGGCCTGGCGCTGGGGCACGCCCTCGGCCGGGCTGGGTGCCTCGGGCGCGGTGGCGGCGATGATGGGGGCCTATTGCGTGCTCTGGGGCGCGCGCAAGGTGCGTTTTTTCTACTGGTTCTTCGTCGTTTTCGACTACGTGCGCGCGCCGGCGATCTGGCTGCTGCCGGCCTGGCTCGGCTGGGAGGTCTACAACCTGCTGGTCAACGACCATCTGCGCATCGGCTTCGACGCCCACGCCGGCGGCCTCGTCACCGGCGCGCTGTTCGCCTGGCTGATGCGGCGGATGAACTGGGTCGTGCCGGGTTTTCTCGACGACGACATCGACGAGGACGCCACCGCGCAGGCCGACGCGCGGATGCAGCAGGCGCTGCAACGGCTGGGCCGGATGGAACTGGCCGAAGCGGCGGCCCTGCTCGACGAGGTCGATGCACTGCAGGACGGGCGCGACGACGTCGCCGTGGCGCGCTATCGCATCGCCCGCTTCGCCGGCCGGCGCGAGGAGGCGACGCAGCGGCTGGACAACGCACTCGGCGCAGCGACGTTGCCGCTGGTCGAACGCGCCCGATTGCTCGAGGACGCCTGTGCTCATGGCATCGTCCTGCCGACACAGGCTGCCGCTGCCTTGCTGCGGCGGCTGATCGATGCCGGCGAACTGGAGCGCGCGCAGACCCTGCTGGCGGCGCTGCCGGCGCGGTTCGACGGCACGGTGCAGGCGCGATCATGGTTCCGGTTGGCGCTGGCACATCGCGACCAGGGCGGCGAGGCCGGCATGCGCGCGGCGTTGGAGCAATTGCTGATGCGCTTCCCGCACGCCACGGAGGCCGGCAAGGCGCGCTTCCTGCTCGGCGAGGGCGACCCGGCCGCCGCGCGCCCGACGCCAGACTGAACGGCGCGGCTCAGTCCGCCGGCAAGGCCTTCAGCGCGGCCTCGATGTCGGCGCGCAATTCGTCGTCGCGGCAATTCTCGTGCGCGCGCTCGAGCACCGCCCGCGCCTCGGCGATCTTGCCGAAGCGCTCGGCCAGCAGTTGCGCCGCCTGCAGGCTGGCCCGCGCGCCGACGCGCAGGCGCGGGTGGGCGCGACTGACGCCAAGCAGGATGTCCACGGCCAACTGGCTCTGACCAAGCTGCTGCGCGCGCGCCGCCAGCGCCAGGCCGTCTTCCGGTTCCGGCGGCGCGAAGGCCGAATCGGCATCCAGGCATTCGCGGATCAGGCCGAGCGCGCGGCGCTCCTGCTTCTCGACGATCAACAGATGCAGATAGGTGCGCGCGTGGCCGGACATCTCCTCCTGCGCGCCGGCCTGTCGCAACAGGCGGCGGAACAGGTCGTGCGCGGCCAGCGGGATCGCCCGGCTCGCCATCTGCTCGCGCAGCAGGGCGATGGCCTCGTCACTGCGTCCCTCGCGGACCAGGACGCCGGCCGCCTCGACCAGTTCCTCGTCGCGGTTGCGCGGTGCTTCGGCGGCGCGCTGGTGGCGACCGGGCTCGAAGGCCAGTTCCTCGTGGTACTGGTAGAGCAGGTAGCCCATCAGGTGAAAGGTGCCGATCAGGCCCCAGAGGAAGGCGACGGCGACCAGGATGTCGGACAGCAGCCAGGGCAGGAAGCGCGCCAGCCAGGTCCCGGCATTGGCGGCACTGGCCTGGAACACCGCCAGCAGCAGGCACAGCGCCAGATAGGGCCAGCCGATGCGGGTGGCGATGGCCAGCCAGGTGGCCGGATTCATCGCATTGCCGAGATCGTCGTCCATCGCCAGCGACATCGTCGCCGCCGGCTGGATGGCGCTGAACAGCAGCACCAGCGGCCACAGGGCGGCCAGGCCGAGGATCATGATCGCGGCCAGCAGCAGGATGCCGAGCACGATGTTCAGCAACAGGAACTTGAACACCACCATGTCGCCGACATCGAGCACGCCGGTGCGCGGCTCCAGGTAGCCGTTGGCGCTGTCGCGCAGCACGGTGAAGGCGTACTTGTAGGCCGCCGCCAGCAGCAACAGGCCGATCAGCCAGCCGAGCACCGGAATGCGCGACAGCGGCTGCAACAGGCCCAGCACGATCAGCACCAGCAGCGCTTCGCCGCGAAACGGATAGGTGGCGATGGCGCGCAGGCGCTGCCAGAACGGTTCGATGGGGGCGTGGGCAGCAGACATGGGGCGGGGATTCGTTATTCGTGATCGGGGATTCGTGATTGAAAGAGCCTACCAATCACGAATCACGATTTTCCAATCACGCCTTGGCCGGCCCGCCGTGCATCTTGGTGATGACCCATTGCTGCAACAGGCCGAGCGCGCCGTTGACGGTCCAGTACAGCACCAGGCCGGCGGGGAAGAAGGCGAACATCACGCCGAACACCAGCGGCATCGCCTGCATCATCTTCTTTTGCAGCGGATCCATGCCCGGTGCCGGGGACAGCTTCTGCGTCGCCCACATGGTCGCCAGGTTCAGCACCGGCAGGATGAAGTAGGGATCGGGCGCGCTGAGGTTCTGGATCCAGCCCATCCACGGCGCGTGGCGCAACTCCACCGATTCCAGCAACACCCAGTACAGCGAGATGAACACCGGGATCTGCACCAGGATCGGCAGGCAGCCGCCCATCGGGTTGATCTTTTCCTTCTTGTACAGCTCCATCATCGCCATGTTGAACTTCTGCTTGTCGTCGCCGTAACGCTCCTTCAGCGACTCGATGCGCGGCTGCACGGCGCGCATCTTGGCGAAGCTCTTGTACTGCGCCTCGGACAGCTTGAAGAACACCGCCTTGATCAGCAGCACCAGCAGGATGATCGCCCAGCCCCAGTTGCCGGTCAGGCCGTGGAACAGCGACAGCAGCCAAAACAGCGGCTCGGACAGCACGGTGAAGATGCCGTAGTCGATGGTGCGTTCCAGGCCCGGCGCGACCGCGGCCAACTCTTCCTGCAACTTGGGACCGATGTACAGGCGCGCGGCACTCTGGTGGCTTGCGCCCGGTGCCAGTTCGATGGTCGGCGCATCGCTGCGGATCAGGTAACGGCCGTCACGGGTGGTGGCGCTGGCGAAACGCGCGTCCTCGGCCGGGTCGGGGATCCAGGCGGCGAAGAAGTAATGCTGGAGCATCGCCACCCAGCCGCCGCGACCGTTGACGTCCAGCGGGTTGCGGGCGTCGAAGTCGTCGAAAGCCAGCTTGTTGAACTTCTCGCCCGGCGTGAACCAGGCGGCACCGACATAGCTGTAGGACTCCGGATTGGTGAAGCTGTAGCCGGCGTTGGCCGGCGGCTGGCGCAGCAACTGGCGGTAGGCACGGCCGCGCCAGGGCGCTTCGCCGGCGTTCTCCAGCGTCTCCTCCAGGGTGACCACGTAGCTGCCGCGCTCGACGCCGAAGGTCTTGGTCAGGCGCAGGCCGCTGGCGTCGCTCCAGGTGAAGCGCAGCGCGAGGCGATCCTCGCCCGGTGCCAGCACGTACTCGCTGGCCTCGATGGCGAACACCTGCTCATGGTTGGGCACCGGCAGGCCGGCGGCGGCGACCCAGCTGGACTGGGCGATGAAGAAACGGTCGGGTTCGCGTGTCAGCAGTTGCACCGGCGGCGCGCCGTCCTCGGCGCTCTGCTGGTAATCGAGCAGTTCGGCGCTGACCAGGGTGGCACCGCGGGTGTCGAAGGTGAGGCGCAGCCGGTCGGTCTCCACCACCACCGGCGTGCCGCCGGCGGCTTGCGCGCTGGGCGCGGCGACGGTGGCAGTCAGCCCGGCGCTGGGCGTCAGCGCCGGCCCGGACTCCAGGTCCGGTGTCGGCTGCGGGGCGTCGTCGTCGGCCAGCGACAGCTCGGCGCTGCGCTCGACATCGGCGACGGCCGGGGCGCGGTGGTAGTCGGTCTGCCAGGCGTCCCACAGCAGGAAACCGACAAGCAGCCAGGCGATCAGGAGGAAGGTACGGGTCTGGGTCATGCGGACGGCGACGACGCGATGTCGGGAGACCGATTCGCGTCAGCAGGCGAAGGGGATGGCTGGGCAGGCGAAGGACCAGCGTCGACGGTGACGGCATCGGGTCCGGCGCGCATTGTGCCCTCTGGGGACGATGCCGGCAATGCGAGCGCGCGCCGCCACAGTTGATCGAGATCGCGGCGCAGGTCGGCGGCACTGGCGCTGGCGGCCTCGCGACGGGCAACCACCACGGCATCGCCGCCGGCCAGGCGGAACGGGCCGAGACGGAAACTTTCGCGGATGCCGCGCTTGATGCGGTTGCGGACCACGGCGCGCTTGTCGACCTTGCGCGACACCGCCATGCCGAGCCGGGACGCCGATCCGGTGTCCAGCCAGTGCAGACGGAAATAGCGCGAGGCCAGCTTGCGCCGACCGGCGAAACAACGGCTGAAGTCGGCGCCGGTCAGGATGCGTTGTCGGCGGCGAAAACGCTGCGAACTCATCGCCATGCCAGGCCGGTTTGCCACACCTGCTGCGCCGGCGGGCAGACGGGCGAAAGCGCCCGTGCGCCGGATCAGGCGCTCAGGCGCTTGCGGCCCTTGGCGCGACGGGCGTTGATGATGTTGCGGCCGCCCGGGGTGGCCATGCGGGCGCGGAAGCCGTGGGTGCGGGCACGCTTGATCTTGCTGGGCTGGTAAGTGCGCTTCATGGCGGCAGGCCTGACAAATTCGACGGAAAAGACTGCGGAGTCTAGCGCGCCCGGCGGGGCAGCGTCAATGCTGTCGGGACGGCATCGAAACCCGGCGCGGCGCGGCGTAGACTTGCCGCTCTCCCGTTTTTCCCTGTTGCCGCACGGACCGCTGTCCGCGCGGCCTCCGACCTGATTGGGCTGCCCGCATCACCGATGAGCATCTGGACCCGCTGCCTGGAACGATTGCAGGCCGAACTGCCGGTGGACGAGTTCCTGACCTGGCTCAAGCCGCTGCAGGCCGAGGAGCGTGCCGGCGGGCTGCGGGTGCTGGCACCCAATCGATTCGTCGTCGAGACGGTCGGTGAGCGCTATCTGCCGCGGCTCGTCGAACTGGCCCGCCACTTCGCCGCCGATCCGGCGCTGGAACTGCGCCTCGACGTCGGCTCGCTGAGCGCCGCGACGGCCAAGCCGACCGCCGAGTCGCGCCCGGCCACGCCGCGCGGCGGCAGCGAAGCGCTCAGCAACCTCGACCCGGCCTATCGCTTCGACACCTTCGTCGAGGGCAAGTCGAACCAGCTCGGTCGCGCTGCCGCGATGCAGGTGGCGGCCGATCCCGGCCGTACCTACAACCCGCTGCTGCTGTACGGCGGCACCGGCCTTGGCAAGACCCATCTGATGCACGCCGCCGGCAACGCCATGCTGGCGCAGAATCCGGCCATGCGCGTGCGCTACCTGCGCTCGGAGCAGTTCTTCAACGGCATGATGAAGGCGCTGGCGGAAAAATCCATGGACCAGTTCAAGCGCCAGTTCCAGCAGGTCGACGCCCTGCTGCTGGACGACATCCAGTTTTTCGCCGGCAAGGACCGCACCCAGGAGGAGTTCTTCCACACCTTCAACGCGCTGTTCGACGGCAAGCAGCAGATCATCCTGACCTGCGACCGCTATCCGAAGGAAGTGGAGAACCTCGAGCCGCGGCTGAAATCGCGGCTCGGCTGGGGTCTGTCGGTGGCGATCGAGCCACCCGACTTCGAGACCCGCGCCGCCATCCTGCTGGCCAAGGCGCGTGATCGTGGCGTCGCGCTGCCCGACGAGGTCGCCTTCCTGATCGCCAAGCGCATGCGCTCCAACGTGCGTGACCTGGAGGGCGCGCTCAACACGCTGGCCGCCCGCGCCAACTTCATGGGCCGCGCAATCAGCGTCGAATTCGCCCAGGAGGCACTGCGCGACCTGTTGCGCGCCCAGCAGCAGGCGATCAGCATTCCCAACATCCAGCGCGTCGTCGGCGACTACTACGGCCTGCAGATCAAGGATCTGCTGTCCAAGCGCCGCACCCGCTCGCTGGCGCGCCCGCGCCAGGTGGCGATGGCGCTGACCAAGGAACTGACCGAACACAGCCTGCCGGAGATCGGCGACGCCTTCGGCGGCCGCGACCACACCACCGTGCTGTATGCCTGCCGGCAGATCCGCCAGCTGATGGAATCCGACGGCAAGCTGCGCGAGGACTGGGAAAAACTGGTGCGCAAGCTGACCGAATGAGATTGTGCATTGGCAGCCGGGCAGGCTGTGGATAAGCTGCGGATGATTTCCGCCGGGCAAAGTTGTCCACACACTGTCCACATGCCGGCACGCACTGTTCAACAGCCTTGCTTTGCCTTATTTTCTTAGCAGGAACAAGACGTTGAATCCGTTATACCGGCATTGCGCCGACACCATCACCACCATCTTTCAAGATTTACACACAAGCTGAAGGCGCGCTGCGCCGAAGGGAACGAGGGGAACGACATGCGATTCAGCCTGCAACGAGAAGCCCTGCTGCGACCGCTGCAACAGGTGGTCAACGTGGTCGAGCGTCGGCACACCTTGCCGGTGCTGGGCAACCTGCTGACCGTGGTCGACAACGGCCGCCTGTCGCTGACCGGCACCGACCTCGAGGTCGAGATGGTCTCCTCGGCCCAGGTCGAGGATGGCGAGGACGGCGAAGTCACCCTGCCGGCACGCAAGCTGTTCGACATCATCCGCGCCCTGCCCGATGGCAGCCGCGTGCAGGTGGTGTTGAACAACGACAAGGCGACGGTCAGTGCCGGACGCAGCCGCTTCACCCTCGCCACCCTGCCGGCCAGCGAGTTTCCCACCGTCGACGAGGTGGATCTGGTCGAGCGCGTGCGCATCGGCGAAGCGGCGCTGAAGGAACTGATCGAGCGCACCGCCTTCGCCATGGCGCAGCAGGACGTGCGGTTCTACCTCAACGGCCTGCTGTTCGACCTCAACGACAGCACCCTGCGCTGCGTCGCCACCGACGGCCATCGGCTTGCGCTGTGCGAAACCACCCTGCCGGAGGCGGCGCAGACGCGCAAGCAGATCATCCTGCCGCGCAAGGGGGTGCTCGAACTGCAACGCCTGCTGGAAGGCGGCGACGCCGAACTGGAACTGGAGGTCGGCCGCAACCACGTCCGCGTGCGCCGTGCCGACGTGACCTTCACTTCCAAGCTGATCGACGGCCGGTTCCCCGATTACGAGGCGGTGATCCCGATCGGTGCCGACCGCCACGTGCAGGTCGGTCGCGAACTGTTGCGCGCCGCCCTGCAGCGTGCCGCGATCCTGTCCAACGAGAAGTTCCGCGGCATCAAACTGGATGTCGACACCAACCTGCTGCGCGTGGTTGCGCACAACCCGGAAAACGAGGAGGCGGTCGAGGAAGTCGAGGCGCAGACGACGATCCAGTCGCTGTCGATCGGCTTCAACGTCGGCTATCTGCTCGATGCGCTGAGCGCCCTGCGCGGCGAGGAGGTGATCATCCAGTTGCGCGATGCCAACTCCTCCGCCCTGGTGCGCGAATCCACCGACGAGCGCAGCCGCCACGTCGTCATGCCGCTGCGCCTGTAACGCGGCGGCGACGCGGACGCCATGCGCGTTGAACGCCTGCGCATCGAGCATCTGCGCCTGATCGACGCCGCCGAGATCGCGCCGGGTCCATCGCTCAACCTGTTCACCGGTGCCAACGGAGCCGGCAAGACCACGGTTCTGGAGGCCATCCATGTGCTGGCCTACGGACGATCCTTCCGCAGCACCTCGCGCGAGGCGCTGGTCGCCCGGGGCAACGAATGGGCGACCATCCATGCAGAACTGCGCAGCGCGTCCGAGGCCGCGCTGCGGCGGATCGGCTTCGCCTGTTCCGCCCGCAACTGGCAGGCACGGGTCGATGGCGAGAACGTTTCCACCCTGGGCGAGGTGTTGCGACATTGTCCGGTGGTCTGCTTCGAGCCCGGCTCGCATGCGCTGATCGCCGGCGGCTCCGAGCATCGGCGGCGCTTCGTCGATTGGGGATTGTTCCACGTGGAACAGGAATTCCTGCCGGTCTGGCGGCGCTATCACCGCGCGCTGAAGCAGCGCAATGCGCTGTTGAAGTCGGCACCGTCCGATGCCGAACTGGCTCCTTGGGACAGCGAACTGGCCGAATGGGGCGAAGCGCTGCATGCGCTGCGCCAGAACTATGTCGACGCCCTGAGCGCCGCCGTGGCCGAGATGACACAGGCACTGATGCCGGAGGCCGGCGTACCCAGCCTGCACTATCAGCCTGGTTGGCGGCATGAGCGGGAACCGCTGGCGCAGGCGCTGGCGCAGGCGCGAGGACGGGATCGGGCCACCGGGCACAGCAGCGTCGGGCCGCATCGCGCCAACTGGTCGCTGGGCTTCGAGGCCCTGCCCGGCCGCGAGGTCTTTTCCCGTGGGCAGGAGAAGCTGGCGGCGCTGATCTGCGTGCTGGCGCAGGCGGAACATTTTGCCGGTCGTCGCGGCGAGTGGCCGCTGATCGCGCTGGACGACCTTGGCTCGGAACTGGATCGAAACCACCAGGCGCGAGCCATCGAGACGGTGGCTGAGCGGCCGGCCCAGGTGTGGATCACCGGCGTCGAAACGCCGCATGGACTGGACGCGGTTGCCGCCGCCGGCCTGTGCCGGTTCCACGTGGAACAAGGCGTGGTCCAGCGCCTGGGCTGAACGGGCTGTTCCACGTGGAACAGGGGCCGCCTCCCGGCTTGGTATAATCGGACGGCTTTGGCCGCCTGTTTGGCATGTCCGCGATGCATTGGCGTCGCCCTGTACGGATTCCCCGCCCCATGACCGATTCCCGCGACGATACCCCGCGTTACGATTCCAGCCGGATCACCGTGCTCCGTGGCTTGGATGCGGTGCGCAAGCGCCCAGGCATGTATATCGGCGATGTCCACGACGGCACCGGCCTGCACCACATGGTCACCGAAGTGGTCGACAACTCGGTGGACGAGGCGCTGGCCGGGCACGCCAACGACATCGTCGTGCGCATCTACGCCGACGGCTCGGTGGCGGTCTCGGACAACGGCCGCGGCATCCCGGTCGACACGCACAAGGAAGAGGATCGCTCCGCCGCCGAGGTCATCCTCACCGTGCTGCACGCCGGCGGCAAGTTCGACGACAACAGCTACAAGGTGTCCGGCGGCCTGCACGGCGTCGGCGTGTCGGTGGTCAACGCGCTGTCCGAACACCTGTGGCTGGACATCTGGCGCGACGGCTTTCACTGGCAGCAGGAATACGCCATGGGCGAGCCGCTGTACCCGCTGCGGCAGATGGAGCCGGCGACCCGCCGTGGCACCACGCTGCGCTTCAAGCCCTCGACCGAAATCTTCAGCGATGTCGAATTCCACTACGACATCCTCGCCCGCCGCCTGCGCGAGCTGTCCTTCCTCAACTCCGGTGTCAAGATCACCCTCATCGACGAGCGTGGCGAGGGTCGCCAGGACGTTTTCCAGTACGAGGGCGGCATCCGCAGCTTCGTCGAGCATCTGGCGCAACTGAAGACCCCGTTGCATCCCAATGTGATCTCGGTGACCGGCGAGCACAACGGCATCGTGGTGGAAGTGGCGATGCAGTGGACCGACGCCTACCAGGAAACGATGTTCTGCTTCACCAACAACATCCCGCAGAAGGACGGCGGCACCCATCTGGCCGGCTTCCGTGCCGCCTTGACGCGCACGCTGTCCAACTACATTGAGCAGAACGGCCTCGCCAAGCAGGCCAAGATCAACCTGACCGGCGACGACATGCGCGAAGGCATGATCGCCGTGCTGTCCGTCAAGGTGCCCGATCCGAGCTTCTCCAGCCAGACCAAGGAAAAACTGGTCAGCTCGGAGGTGAAGGCGGCGGTGGAAACCACCTTCGGCGCGCGATTGCAGGAGTTTCTGCAGGAACATCCCAATGAGGCGCGGATCATCGCCGGCAAGGTGGTCGACGCCGCCCGCGCCCGCGAGGCGGCGCGCAAGGCGCGCGAGATGACCCGTCGCAAGGGTGCGCTGGACATCGCCGGCCTGCCCGGCAAGCTGGCCGACTGCCAGGAAAAGGACCCGGCGCTGTCCGAGCTGTTCATCGTCGAGGGCGACTCCGCCGGCGGCTCGGCCAAGCAGGGCCGCAACCGCAAGACCCAGGCCGTGCTGCCGCTGCGCGGCAAGATCCTCAACATCGAGCGTGCCCGCTTCGACCGCATGATCGCCTCCGATCTGATCGGCACCCTGATCACCGCGCTGGGCACCGGCATCGGCCGCGACGAGTACAACCCGGACAAGCTGCGCTACCACCGCATCATCATCATGACCGACGCCGACGTCGACGGCTCGCACATCCGCACCCTGCTGCTGACCTTCTTCTACCGACAGATGCCGGAGCTGATCGAGCGCGGCCACGTCTACATCGGCATGCCGCCGCTGTACAAGATCAAGCAGGGCAAGAACGAGCAATATATCAAGGATGATCAAGCACTTGCGGAGTATCTGACGAATCATGCGGTGGACGGCGCAGCGTTCCATTACAGTCCCGACGCACCGCCGATCAGCGGCCAGCCGCTGGCCGAGCTGCTGACCGACTACATCGCCGCAAGCGACAGCGTGCGTCGCCTGTCGCACCGTTTCGACGCCCGCGTGCTGACCGCGATGTTCGATCTGCCACCGCTGACCGAGGCGCAGTTCGCCGATGCCGGGGCCCTGAACGCCTGGGCCGGGCGCTTGCAGGAACGGCTGCGCACCGCCGCCTCCGGTGCGGCGCGCTACCAGGTCGGCGTCCAGCCCAGCCAAGGGGAGGACCAACCCGGCGCGTTGCAGGTCGAGCGCCAGCATCATGGCTTGAGTTCGCTGCAAACCCTGCCCGCCGGCCTGTTCGGCGCACCGGAACTGCGTCCGATCCAGACCCTGGCCGCCCGTCTCGCCGATCTGGTCCAGCCCGGCGCGCGCATCGAGCGCGGCGGCCGCGGGCAGGATGTGTCCGATTTCCACGCCGTCCACGACTGGCTGATGGAGGAGGCCAAGCGTGGCCGCACCATCCAGCGCTTCAAGGGCCTGGGCGAGATGAATCCCGACCAGCTCTGGGAGACCACGGTCAATCCGGAAACCCGGCGCCTGCTGCGGGTGCGGATCGAGGATGCGGTGGCGGCGGACGAGATCTTCTCCACCCTGATGGGCGACGTGGTCGAGCCGCGTCGCGACTTCATCGAGCAGAACGCGCTGCGGGTGTCCAACCTCGACGTCTGAGCGGGGTGCGCGCGGCCGACGTTGCGCCGGCCGCTCTGGTCGCTCGGCGCTCTCGTTATACTGCGCGCAGTCGATCTGACGGAACGCCTCGGGGACGGCGCTCGCAATGAAGAAAACCCATCTTTACCTGCTGGCCGCCCTGCTGGCGGTGGCTGGCTCGGCAGCGGTGTTCTACAAATGGAACGTGCTGCGCTTTCCCTTGCAGCCGGCCACCGAGGTCGAGGTATGGACGCTGCAGGCGCGGGTCGAGTACCAGCCGCGCCGCCGGCCCAACACGGTGACCCTGCAACTGCCGTCGGAAAC
>JBAYTD010000044.1:0-20025 GCA_041675805.1 Lysobacteraceae bacterium | reverse complement strand
TGCGCGCGCTGTCGCCGGCCTTGCGTGCGCACGCGCTGCGCGCCTGGCTGCGCGAGTGCGCTGCCGATCCGCTGCCGGGCCGCCTGCACGACGCGCTGGAGCACCTGCTGCAAGACGACAACCCCGATGGCCAGCCGTTGTTGCGCTGGCGCGGCAGCGTCCTGCGCCGTCACCGTGATCGTCTGCATCTTGAGGCGCTGGACCATGCTCCCGCCGCGCTGGCGGAAACCTTGCAATGGGATGGCTGCGCGCCGCTGATCCTGCCCGATGGCGGCTCGCTGCGCTTCCAGCCGGCGCTGTCCGCGCCCGCCGATTTTCGCGTCGGCACGCGGCAGGGTGGCGAGCGCATCCGCCTGCCCGGTCGAAGGCATCGCCATCGGCTCAAGCACGTGTTGCAGGATTCCGGCCTGCCGCCCTGGCAGCGCAGCCGCCTGCCGTTGCTGTGGCGCGACGGGGAACTGCTGGCCGCCGGCGACCAACTGCTGTCCGATGCCATGCAGGACTGGCTGGCGCGGGAAGGCCGGCGCTACGTCTGGATGCCGCCGCTGAAGTCCTGACCGCGCTGCGTTACGGCGTCGCGGCTTCGTGGCCGTCGATCAGTTCCGCCAGTTGCTCGGAGGTGATCGGGCCGAGGAAACGCTTG
The DNA here is from genome assembly GCA_041675805.1 of Lysobacteraceae bacterium. GTDB lineage: Bacteria > Pseudomonadota > Gammaproteobacteria > Xanthomonadales > Xanthomonadaceae > JANNWF01. Next base: position 19,382 of record JBAYTD010000044.1, on the reverse strand, counting down.
GCGACGCTGCCATCGGGGGCGATCAGATAGGTCATCGGCAGGCCGCGCGGGGTATCGAAGTCCGCCGGTGGCGCGTACACGTCGAGCAGCGCGATGGGATAGGAAGCGGGACGGCGCTTGAGGAAGCCGCGCATCTCCTCGATGGCGATCTCCTCGTAGGCCAGGCCGATCACTTCCACGTCGTCGCGGGAATCGTGGAAGGCGGACAGGTCGGGGATTTCCTTCAGGCAGGGCGCGCACCAGGTGGCCCAGAAGTTCACCACCACCCAGCGCCCGCGCCGTTCGGCCAGATCGAAACGGCCGTGGTCCAGCGTGTCCACCAGCAGTGTCGGATGCGTCGGCTTATCGCTGGCGCGATCCTGGGCGGCGGCGAGCGGCGACAGGCCGCACAGCAGCGCGGCGAGACCCAGCAGAAGGCGGACGGACATGGAGCGCTCCTCGAAGACGGATGACACGGGGGCGGCGATCAGGACGGCGGATTCGACAAGGGCTGGCGCAGCAGGGTTCCCAGCGACGCCTGGCCGGCCTCGCGCAGCGGCGTGCGCAGCGACTCGATGACCGCCAGCGCGCGCTGGCCCAGCGGGTCGGAAATGCCCGGCAGGTTGGCCGTCCCCAGCGGGATGCGCAGGCCGGTCGCCTCGTACAGTTCGGCGAGGTCGAGCTGATCGAGGTCGCGCGCCAGCAACCAGTCACCGAACTCGTTGCGCTGGACGATGCTGGCGGCGTGCAGCGACTCCAGAAGGTGCATCAAGAGGTCGTCGCTGAGTCCGGGCTCGATTTGGCACAACGCCTGCGTGCCCAGCGCGCCGCCCTGTTCCTGCGCCGCCTGCAACCGGCCCAGCAGCCGCAGCAGGCCGTACAGCTCATAGCCGCGCGGGATGCGCTGCGAGCGCGGCTGGAAGCGGAACGCCGACAGCGACGCCGCAATGGAAGCGCCGAGCAGCACCACCACCCAGGACAGGTACAGCCAGATCAGGAAGATCGGCAGCACCGCCAGCGTGCCGTAGATCTGCTCGTAGGAAGGCACCTGGCGCAGGTACTGGGTGAAACCCCACTTGGCCAGCTCGAACAGCGTGGTCGCCAGCAGACCGCCGATGAAGGCGTGGCGCAGCGGCACCCGGCGGTTGGGGACGATGGCGTAGGCGACCGTGAAGGTGGCCAGTTCGATGCCCACCGGCAGCCACTTCAGCAGACGCGGCAGGAAACCGCTGGTGGCCTCGTCGCCGAGGAAGGGCAGGGTGGCGACATAGGAAGTCAACGCCAGCGTCGAGACGGCGATGATCGGACCGAGCGTCAGCGCGGTCCAGTAGACCAGAAAACGCGCCATCCCCGGGCGCGAGGCCTTCACCCGCCAGATGCGATTGAACGCGTCCTCGATGTTTTTCATCATCAACAGCGCCGAGGCGAGCAGCGCGATGGCACCGACGCTGGTCAGCCGCGAGGCGCTGTCGGCGAATTGCAGCAGGTAGGTTTCCACCGTCTGCGCCGCCGCCGGGACGAAATTGTCGAACAGGAAGCGGGTCAGCCGCTCGCTCATCGCCTCGAACACCGGAAACGCCGACAGGATGCCGAACACCGCCGCGCTGAGCGGCACCAGGGCGAACACCGTGGCATAGGCGAGCACGCCGGCGCTGTCGAAGCAGCGATCCTCCAGGAAGCGCTTCCAGACAAACAGCCCGAACGCCCGCAGCCGCTCGCGGGCGTGCTCGGGAATGCGCTGGCGCAGTCGCTCGATCAGGGTCATTGCCCAAGCCTATGCCATCGCGTCCGGCGGCGGTAGTCGATGCCCGGCGGCGAGCGGAGACGCTGGCTTCACCGCTTCGCGGCCCGAACGGCGCATCGCCTGCGTCCGGGCCGATGCCGGTCGGGTCAAATGCCGAAGGCGTGTGACCGACACCCGGCGGGTTCGCCGCCTGCCCAATGAAACGCCTCCCGTTCGCGCTGATCCATCCAAACTCCACCCGTTCGCGCTGATCCAATCAAACTCCTCCTGTTCGCGCTGAGGTATCGAAGCGCTTGCGGCGGGTCTTCAGCCTCCGTGCAACCGATGATCGTTTGAACGTCTGGCCCCCAGTCGTGGGTGAGCAGAGCTTCCGAGCGGCATGCCGCGAGCCTGAGAACGCCAGTTCGCGTGCAGGCGGACTGGCCGGAGTGATGGCTCGGGCAAAGCCCACCGCAAAGCCGAATACACGAATGCAACCGCTCCCGTTTGCCGGAGTTGAAGCAGAGCGTTAGCAGGATGAAAAGCGAGAATCAAATGCCGTGAAGCTGGCGCTTTACAAAATCCTGCCGTCAGGGGTTGACGTGGGAGTCCATACATGAATTGTTAGATGGCAGCGGGCAAATTGCCCTTTGGATAGGCGAGTAAAACGAGGCGCGCGCCAAGCCACATTTGAACCGGTAACGTGGCGATGACAAGCGCCTTGAACCATAGAGGCTGAGCGGAAAGTTCACCATTAATAGCGTCTATATCAATCACTAGAGCGATGGCGAAAAAAAATGCCATGTGCAGCCAAATGCGGTGTCCAGCAACAACGCCGACGATGACGCTGCCGAACACCCCGGCTGCGAAAATCAGTGTGAGTGAGAGAGCGCGTATAAGGTCATTGTCCAGTTCTCCGTAAGCAGAGGGGAAGATTAGGAGGACTCCAGAGTGGAACAGCATAATCGCCGCCAGACCGAGCGGGAAAGAGATGATGGTGCGAACCCATGGAATGATTGCTTTCACGAGAGATCTACCCTGCCATCTAACGCCTAAGCTAAGCCGCGCCGCTGTGGCGTCGGCTTGAATGAATGGTTAGGTGTGTTCACGCTGACCAACAGTAGAGTGGACTGCCAACCACACCGTGTGCCCCAAGATTGCGCCGGTCCGCGCCCCAGAAGCAATAGAACTGATCCTGCTCAGGCCGGTATACCAACCAATGGCCGGAAGAATCGTGGGCAACGCATTGGCCGGAGATGGTGGCGCCAACGGCCAGCCCTGGGAAGCCAGGCGCCATCACTGTGGCGGTGAGCGGAAAGGGAGTGCAGGTATGCGCCCGGATGTCCGAGGCCAAGCCAGAGAGGTATGCCTGCGCATCAGTGCCAGCGTTGATGAACACGCCAGACGTGTCCGCTAGAGCAACTTCAAGTTTTGTCAGCAGCGAGTCACTCACGAGCACACCTAACGCCTGAGTTAAGCCGACTTGCGTAGCGTAGCCGACAACGTGGCAAGCTTTACCTGCCACGTTGTTGGTGTAGCGAAGCAAGTTCGGCTTGAACGAATTGTTAGACCTTTCCCCCGCACTAGTTGCACCACTGCTGTTCGCACGGCTCACCGTCACCGTTGCCATCCATTTTCGTGTCGGGGCAGTGCTGGGTGAAGTAAGTGGCCTCCGCGCATGAGGTCATCTGTGAGCACATGGTACGTCCATCGCATTTGAACCGTACATCACTTGACCTGGCGGCGGACGTAGTGATGGCGGTTGGGCGATGTGTCTGTTGGAAATAGCGTGTGTAGAGAAAGTAGGCAATTGCAGCGATTGCGCAAATTGTCAGGACTGTGCCAAAGATTCCTGAGCTTTTATCAGGTCGTTTAACTCGTTGCTTGTGCCGTGGAGCCGCTGTTTGGCCAGGGCGCATCACTTGAACGGCACGCAATTTTCCGTCTGAGGTTGTTTCGGTTATGTACGAAATCAGCTCACCAATTTCTGGTCGCTGGTTGCCACGGGGGAAGGCGGAGACATGGACGAAGATCTCGCCGACGCCATTGGCGGGAGTAATGAAGCCAAAGCCCCGCTCGTCGTTCCACTTTGTCAGGTTGCCGTGATTTCGCATGGAAAGGTCTAACACCAGAGTTAAGCCGCGCCGCGAAGCGGTGTCGGCTTGAATGAATTGTTAGGCGCGGATCTGCTGAGCCATGCCAGCCAAATTGCAACAGCACCGAAGGAGGCAAGAGCGACTGGCCATGAAACCGACAAAAAGGCAAAAATCCCAAAGTAAAGTGTTACAGCTATTGCGAGCCAAACATTCGGTACCGACTCACCTGTTGCGAGAGACCATCCTGCCATAACGATGATTCCACCACAGAGCGAGAAGAGCGCGATGAGTACGGGGCAGGCGACCAGCTCGTACGTGGGTCTCTCCCCACTGACTGGCCTGTACCAGACACCAATGCCCCAGCCGGTGCATGCGGCCAAGACAACGGCGGAACTCCCAGCCACCAGGGCAGCCTCGCTTGTTCCTACCGTACCTGGCGCAAACAACATGAAGTACGCGACCGATATAAGCATGGCCACGCTGTACCCGACGCTGCTTTTCCTTCGGAACGAGCCCATAACTCTCCGAGCGCCTAACGCCCAAGCTCAGCGGCGTGGCCGCGAAGCGGACACGTCCGCTGGAGCGCCTTGTTGGGCACCGCGCTGCTCGCTAGACGACGGGATTTAAGGCTGGGAATTGGCGAAAGCATGCTGACTCGATTTGGTCGTAGATGGCCTGATCTCCCGTTTCATGCGTTGCTAGGCACAAGTAGTAGTTCTGACCTCCATGCTTTGCAAACACGATCCACTCTCCGGTGAGCTTGTCTTGTGCTTCGCGCTTCTCGAAAGCGCCAGTGACGATTTCGTGTGTGAGCTTGTTAATAAGCTCGGCGGTAATAACTGGGTATTTCTTTGGGTCCATTACTTGCTCAACCAGTTTTCCGAGGCGGCCACCTGCGTGATGATTTGCAAGGTTGTGACCTACAAAGTGGGCGGAAAAGAAATGCTTGTGCCAGAGACCTTTGAGCGGCTCTCTAGTGAACTCCGTAGCCGGCTTGGTGCCCGCTGGCGAAGTGCCGCCTTCGAGTGCTTTTAACTCACCGACGATCATAGACGGATCAATGCCATTGACCTCAGCATGAAGGTAGAGCTGCATGACAAAAAGCCAGGAGTAGCGCCCCGGCGCCGCCTTGTCGAGCCCCACGAGGCCGGCATACTCACCGAGCTCAACTTCCGTAAAGGTCTTGATTTCAGTGCCTACGTGAACTCGAAAATTGTATTGCGACATCAATGGCGCTCCGTTTCTCGTGGTGCCCAACGCCTGAATTAAGCCGCGCCGCGAAGCGGCGTCGGCTTGAATGAATTGTTAGACGTCACCTGTGTTGTCGTTGAAAATGAAGTCTAAAGTTTCTCTGATTTCTGGCGTAGCACTAACGATTTTTATTCTCTTGTAAGCCAACAATCCAAGAATCTTGATCGGCGAGGCCAGCAGCGCGCTAAGGAAGCTGTGTGGCGCAGATTTGACGCCGTCAAAATTGATAAGGATTTGCTTTCCCGCTTCAATAGATAAAAATAGATACTTGTCTCGAAACCTAATCGCCGCATCTTTGTCTTCAGCGTATGAACCGAAGATGTTGCTGATCTCCAAATAGAAGGTGGTTTCAGACTCGTCTCTGTCCGCATCATTCTGCTCTGCTTCCGCCGCGTTGCGGAAATCCTGCATTATACGGTGAAGTTCAAAATTTGAGTTGTCGCTCAGATCTAAAGTGACGAGAACAAACGTTCCAGGCCAATTTCCAATTAAAGGCCTTGCCGTTACGTCGCGGGGTGATATATGCGTAACCCCTTGACCGGACAGAATGTGCATATCCGCTCTCAATCGACGAATAATGTTAGATGAAAGATAGAGGCCCATGCCGGCATTGTTCTGCTGTCTGTACGGATCATTTCTTCCGAATGTCCCAGAAACTCTGGGCCGGAGCGCGTACTGAATTGCTTCTTCGTCGGTGCTCAGTTGTGGGTAAGTCTGGCGCAAATGATTTTTTACACCAACTCCGATATCGCCAATCAGAAAGTGAATCTGATTTTTCTTTGAGTACCATGTGAACTGCACAATTGATGGAATTCTTAAATGCTTTAGCCCTTTTTCGCCGTATGCTTTCCCATGCTCCATTGTGTTGTAAAGAAGCTCACTTAAAACATATCTGAGTGTCTCCATGTATTCAACATTGAAGCCTGCGGTGTATTTTTCGGCAGTGCTAATGACGTCTTTAAAATCTGCATTGTTCCGTACTGCCAAAAGTGGCTTGTAGGGGTCCCCTTTGAATGATTGGTTGACATTTGGGAGGACTGAAAACAGGCCTCTGGCGCCCATGCGACGCCACATAGCGCTGGCACCAAGTTCACTCTCTGATTCAACGAATGTGACGCGACAACCTTGCTCCTTCAGGCGCCATGCGTAGAGAACCAGTAGCGCTAAAGACTGATAATTTGCGACGCGGCAAGTCGATAAATCTATTCTTACAGGTGCCTCGTTAATGTCCCAATTAAAGAAAGACAAAAACGCATCAAAGTCATAAACGTCATGGTCTTTGAAGGTGAACTTATTTGGCAACTTCAGCGTGACTGTGCGAGTTCGCGCTAACTCCCGCTTTATTTCCGATAGCTTGAGAATGTCCATGACGTCTAACTACAATTAGATGATAAATCGCCGTGTAATCCTACCGCCTAAGCCGGGGGTGTCGCAGTCGGTGTTACAAAAAAAGCTGCCGTTCATCAGGCACTTGGCTGATTTCGCTGCCTAATCCCACCGCCTAATCTGGCCGCACTTCCGGTTCAGGTGTTGATGTGATGGAGCGATCCTCGCACAGGGTTGGCGGGACGGCAAGCAGGGTGGCGGGGCGTGCGGAGCCGGCGACGCAACGAGGTGGCGGGTCGGCACCGAAGCTGCTTGATCAGGTGTGCGAGCAGGTGCGGCGGCTTGGATATTCCCCGCGTACCGAGGACGCCTATGTCGGCTGGGTGCGGCGTTTCATTCTCGTCAATGGGGTGCGTCATCCGCGCGAGATGGGCGCGATGGAGGTTGAGCGTTTCCTTACGGCGTTGGCTGTGGGGGGGCATGTGTCGGCGTCGACGCAGAATCAGGCCCTGGCCGCGTTGCTGTTCCTGTATCGGCAGGTGCTGGGTATTGGGTTGCCGTGGATGGCCGAGATCAAGCGGGCGAGGAAGCCGGAACGACATTCAACCCGCCAGCGTAGCCTCGACTTCGGCCAGCGCTTCCCTGGCCTTGACGGTTTCCATGTGCTCGGGGCCGCGCTGCTCGGTGAGGATGCGCAGCGCGCGTTCCAACTGGGCCTTGGCCTCGCGCGGCCGGCCGGTGTCCTTGAGCACGAAGCCGAGAAACTGCGTCCCCCAGCCGATTTCCAGCGTATCCGGCCCCAGCGAGGTTTCCAGGATGGCGATGGCGCGGCGCAGGGCCGGTTCCGCTTCCCGCAGGCGGTTGGCGTTGCGCAAAGTGAAGCCGAGCCCCAGCCATTTGCGTCCGGTGCGGAAATTGTCAGCGCCATAGGCCGTTTCGTAGATCGCCAGCACCTTGCGTTGCAGGGCTTCGACCTCGTCGAGCCGGCTGCGCCAGTCGATGATGCTGGCCAGCGAGGACAGCGCCTCGGCGACGAGCGGGTGGTCGGGGCCGTGACGGGTTTCCAGCAGGGCGATGGCGCGACGTTGCAGCGCTTCGGCTTCGGCGGTTTTGTCCATGCGCTCCGGGTCGTCGTGTTTGAGGAAGCGAACCTGGTAGCCCAGCGATGAGGCGAGGTTGTCCAGGATCATGGCGACGCCGGGATCCTCGGCGGCCTGTTCGCGCTCCCACAGTTGCAGCGCGCGGCGATGGAAGACCTCGGCCTCCTGCGGCCGGTCGATGTAATCCAGGGTGCGTCCCTGCATGCTCAGCGCCACCGCGGCGGCCGCGCTGTCGCTGTGTTGCAGCAACTCGGCGGCGCGCCCGTACAGCGCGGAAGCCTCCTCGATGCGGGCCGGGTTCCGGCGGTCGGTACCGAACAGGTTGGCGAGGGCGTTGAGGTGCTTGGCCAGCGCCGGATCGCCGGCCGGCAGACCTGCCTCGGCGATGGCCAGGGCACGGCGCAGCATGGTTTCGGTTTCCTCGAAGCGGCCGGCTTCGCGCTCCAGCGCCGCCAGCGCGACCAGCGCGTCGGCGGTGTCGATGCTGTCGGAGCCGGCCAGGCTTTCGATTTCCGCCAGCGCCGGTTGCAGCAGGCTGCGGGCTTCTTCGCGGCGCGCCAGCTTGGTGAACACTTCGCCGACCAGGCGTTTCTGTCGCGCCTGTTCGAACCGCATCGGTGCCGGCCATGCCTGGCTCTGTGCGGCGGTGAAATAGTTGACGACCGGCGTCGCCACCTTGCCGGCGATGCCGTGGGCGATCTCGTTGCGGGCGTCGATGGTGATGCCACGCTCGGGTGTCAGTTCCTCGTCCATGCCCTGCTTGAGATCTTCGAGCACGAAGGTGATCAGCCCGAAGGCTCCGTCGCCGCGCGCCCGCGCGATGTCCAGCGCCTGTTCGGCTTCTTCCGCGCGCTGGGCGATTTCGGTGTTGGCGGTGCGCATCTTGTGCGAGAACAGCAGGGCACCGCCGGCGATCACCGCCAGCAGGGCGAACACGGCGGCGGTGGCGGCGCGCAGCAGGCTCTTGCGCCGCGTCACCTGGCGACGGCGCTGGTCGATCTCGACGCGCAGCGCGCGGTTTTCCTCGTTGTCGGCCAGCGCCGCGCCTTGCAGCCGGGCAAAGCCGAGGTCGCCCTGGCGGATCGCCAATCGGGTGCTGCCGCGCAGGGCCGTTTCGCGCAGCGCGGCGATGGCCGGGTTGTCCGGCCACAGTTGGCGCGCTTCGTCGAGGTGGGCGAGGGCGGCGATGTAGGCCGGGTAGGTGTCGTGCTCGGCCAGTTGCCATTCCACGTCGGCGGTCAGTTGCCGCGACTGTTCCTTGCGCGCCGCACCGGACAGGTAGTCCTGCAAGCCCTTGAGGAAGGCGTCGGCGGAAGCGAGCCGGGCGTGGCGGTCTGCCGACAGCGCCTGCATGCACAGGCGTTCCAGGTCGGCCGGAACGCGGCGTCCGTGGGCGCGTTGGCCGGGCGCATCGACCTTGCCGCTGCGCGCCTGTTCGAAGGCCGCGGCCGAGTTGTTGGCGTCGTGCGGGTACTGGCCGGTCAGGATGTAGTAGAGGGTGCCGCCGAGCAGGTAGACGTCGGTCCACGGCCCGAGGTTGGCACCGTGGGATTGGGTTTGTTCGGGTGCCATGAAGGCCGGTGTGCCGGCCGGGTTGGCGGCGCTGTCGAGGGTCGCCACGGCAAATCCGGCCAGCAACGGCGAGGCGTCGTCGGGCGCATCCACGTGGACGGCGAGGCCCCAGTCGGTCAGCAGCACCTCGCCGTACTGGCCGACCAGCACCTGCGCCGGCTTGATGTCGCGATGGATCACCCCGCGCGAGTGGGCGAAGGCCACCGCCTGGGTGACGGCGACCAGGATCGGGATGTGGCGGGCAAGGTAGAGATCGACCGGCGTGTCGGCGAATTCCGCCCGCAACAGGTCTTTCCAGGCATCGCCGTGGACCCGCTTCATTGCCAGCAGCAGGGCACCGTCGCGGTCGCGGCCAAGATCGTAGACCGGCAGGATGTTGGGATGTTCGAGGCTGGCGGCGACGCTGGATTCGCTGCGGAACTCGACTTCGGCGAAACGCCTTTCGGCGCTGTCGGCCGGATGCTTCAGGCGCTTGACCGCGATTACCCGTCCCAGGCTGCGCTGTTCGGCCTCCCAGACCTCGCCCATGCCGCCCTCGGCGATGCGCCGCAGCAGTCGATAGTCGAGGTTGTCATGCGCGGCTGCGCCGGTTGCTGCGGCGCGCGGATGGTCGTCGGTGGTGGCGATGGTCCATTGCGGCGGATCGGGCGGCGTCGAGGCGGCCAGCGTGGTCGCAGCGAAGGTGAAGGTTTCCCCGGGATGGTCGGGAAGGCCGTTCTTGCGCATCGCCATGTCGATTCTCCTTCGCGCAGTGGCGGCCGCGTGCGTCCGTGCGCGCTGCCGCTCGGAGGTCGACTTTACTCTGCAATGACGCGGCGGCGTTGTCGCCGGCGCTGGTTTCGCCTCAGGCCGCCGCCAGTGCCTGCTCCAGATCGGCGATCAGATCGTCCACGTGCTCGATGCCGATGGAAAGCCGCACCGTGTCCAGCGTCACACCGGCCTTGCCCAGTTCCTCCGCATCCAGTTGTCGATGTGTGGTCGAGGCCGGGTGCGTGGCCAGCGAGCGGGTGTCGCCGATGTTGACCAGGCGGGTGAACAGCTGCAGCGCATCGAGGAAGCGCGCGCCGGCCTCGCGCCCGCCGGGCAGGCCGAAGGTGAACAGGCCCGACGGCGCGCCGTCGCGCAGGTATTTCTGCGCCAGCGCGTGTTCGGGGTGATCCGGCAGGCCGGCGTAGTTGACCCAGGCGACCTTCGGATGCGCTTTCAGGTATTCGGCGATGCTGCGCGTGTTCTGCACGATGCGCTCCATCCGCAGCGGCAGCGTTTCGATGCCCTGCAGGATCAGGAACGAGTTGAACGGCGACAGCGCCGCGCCGGTATTGCGCAGCGGCACCACGCGGGCGCGGCCGATGTAGGCCGCCGGGCCCAGCGCCTCGGTGTAGATCACGCCGTGATAGCTGACATCCGGCTCATTGAGGCGCGGGAAACGGGCCTTGTTTTCCGCCCACGGGAACTTGCCCGAATCGATGATCGCGCCACCCAGGCTGTTGCCGTGGCCGCCCAGGTACTTGGTCAGCGACTGCACCACGATGTCCGCGCCGAAATCGATCGGGCGCAGCAGGTACGGCGTGGCGACGGTGTTGTCGACGATCAGCGGCACGCCATGCGCGTGGGCGATCTTCGCGATCTTTTCGATATCGGTGACATTGCCCAGCGGGTTGCCGAGCGATTCGACGAACACCGCCTTGGTGCGCTCGTCGATCAGTTTTTCGAACGCATCCGGGTCGCGGTAATCGGCGAAGCGCGTCTGGATGCCGAACTGCGGCAGGGTGTGGGCGAACAGGTTGTAGGTGCCGCCATACAGCGCACTGGACGACACGATGTTGTCGCCGGCCTCGGCGATGGTCTGGATCGCATAGGTCACCGCCGCCTGCCCGGAAGCCAGCGCCAGCGCGGCGATGCCGCCTTCCAGCGCGGCGATGCGCTGTTCCAGCACATCGGTGGTCGGGTTCATGATGCGGGTGTAGATATTGCCCGGCGCTTTCAGATCGAAAAGATCGGCACCGTGCTGGGTGCTGTCGAAGGCATAGGCCACGGTCTGGTAGATCGGCACCGCGACCGCGCGCGTGGTCGGATCGGGCGAATAACCGGCGTGGACGGCGAGGGTTTCGGGTTTCCAGTCGGGCATGGTCGGAGATCCTTGGGGAGAGGAACCGCCACAGTAGGTCATCGCGGCCGGCCGTGGCCGGTGATGGCGCGGGCCGGTCATGGCGACAGGTCATATCGAACAAACCGCGCGTTTGGCGGCGGGGCGTTGTCCGGCGTCGCCTTCGGCGCGCGGTCGCCGTGCCCGGCAAGTATCCTTGGCGGCCGATTTCCCGCTGCCGAGCGCCGCCCATGTCCGACATCCTGATCCTCTACTACAGCCGTGGCGGCCACGTCGCCGCCCTGGCGCGGCAGATCGCGCGCGGGGTGGAGGACGTGGCGTCGATGCAGGCGCGCCTGCGCTGCGTGCCGCCGGTGGCGGCGGTGACGACCACCGCGCAGCCGCCGGTGCCGGCCTCCGGTGCGCCTTATGTCGAGGCGGCCGATCTGGCCGAATGCGCCGGACTGATCCTCGGCAGTCCGACCCGCTTCGGCAACATGGCGGCACCGCTGAAGCACTTCCTCGACGGTACCGGCGCGCAATGGGCGTCCGGGGCGCTGGTCGGCAAGCCGGCGGCGGTGTTCACCTCGACCTCGACGCCGCACGGCGGGCAGGAATCCACCCTGCTGTCGATGCTGCTGCCGCTGCTGCATCACGGCATGCTGATCGTCGGCCTGCCGTTCACCGAGCCGGCGCTGAGCCGCACCGATGGCGGCGGCTCGCCGTATGGTGCGGCGCATTTCGCCGGGCCGGACAACGAGCGTGTGCTGTCCGAGGACGAGAAGTCGCTGGCCCGCGCGCTGGGTCGTCGGGTGGCCGACATCGCGGCGCGATTGCAGGGCGCGCGCTGATGGATCGGCAAATCGGCCTGGCGGCGTTCTGGGCGCTGCTGGCCTTGCAGATTGTCTGGCACCTCTGGCTGGCACCGCCGCGCGTGCTGCCGCCGTGGCTGGTCGCCGGGGTCGCCATCGCGCCCCTGCTGCCGGTGGCCTGGGCAGTGCTCAAACGCCGGCCACGGGCGCTGTTCTGGGGCGCGCTGCTGGCGCTGTTCTATTTCTGCCACGGCATCAGCGAATGGTGGACGACGCCGGCAACGCGCGTCCTGGCGGCAGCGGAAACCTTGTTGTGCGTGACGCTGATCCTGAGCGTGGGCTGGAAGGGAATGCGCCGGCGGCGCTGAGCCGTTTCCGCCGGCCGCCTATACTTGGCCACTTTCCACTGCGCGATGTCGGATCGACATGGACCAGCTTTGCATCGTCACCACCGGCGGCACCATCGACAAGGTGTACTTCGACGACAAGTCGGACTTCCAGATCGGCGAGCCGCAGATCGGCCGCATCCTGGAGGAACTGGGCGTGGCCTTCCGCTTCAACGTGATCGCCCTGCTGCGCAAGGATTCCCTGCACATGAACGAGGACGACCGGCAACTGCTGCGGCAGACGATTGCCGCGCAGGCGGCCTCGCATGTGCTGATCACGCACGGCACCGACACCATGGTGCGCACCGCCCAGGTGCTGGCCGACATCGCCGACAAGACCATCGTGCTGACCGGGGCGCTGAACCCGGCGCGCTTTCGCGGCTCCGATGCGGAGTTCAACATCGGCTGCGCGGTGGGCGCGGTGCAATGCCTGCCGGCCGGCGTCTACATCGCCATGAACGGGCGCATCTGGGATCCGTCCAGGGTGCGCAAGAACGTCGACGCCAACCGCTTCGAAGCGGCCGGCTGAGCACGCATCGGGGGCAACGGCGAGGCCGGCGCGAGGGTTACTTCGCCACCGACTCCTGCAACCGTCCGAGCACCTGGTCCATGGCCCGCTCGAAGGCGCTGTCCTTGCTGCGCAGCACGAGTTTGCCCTGCTGGATCTGGATCGCCAGTTCTTCCGCCGAACTGGCGCACAGGCGCAGGCCGCGACGGTTGACGAACAGCAGGCGGGCGGAGATCGGGCTGATCCAGCTCAGCTTGGCCGGCTGCGCCATGCCGTCGTCGCCGATGAACTCCACCCAGGAGCCGACCGCCAGCGCCTTGATGCGCTCGACGTCCTCGGGGTCGTAATCCAGCGTGTCGGTGCCGCCGACGACTTCCAGTTGCGGCTTGGCCGGCTCTTCCGCGACTTCCTCGCGGACGTTCTCGACGGCGCTCGCCACCTCGTCCACCAGCGTCTCGCCCAGCGAGGGCAGGTTGCGCCGGTTGGCCACCTCGCGGCGGCCCAGACGCAGTGCGTGCAGCACCCATTCGATGGTGCCGACGGTCTCGTCGGCGGCCGGGCCGGTGACGCCGGAGGAAAGCAGCACGCGCTCGATGTGCTCGCGCAGATCCAGCGCGTAGCTCATGCCCTGTTCGCTGTCGAGGTAGGCGTTCCAGACCTGGCAGCCGGCGTTGCGCGCCAGTTCCATGCGCGGCGAATCGGCCCCTTCCTTCAGCCACACCACGGACAGATGGTGGGTCCAGTAATGGCCGAGGAACTGCTCGATGGCCGGCGACGCGGGGCGGCCGCCCATCAGCGTTGCCAGTTCGACATTGGCCATCGCGCGCGCCTCGTCGAGGCGCTCCTTGCCGCGCTGCGTCTCGGTGGCGCGGCGTTCCGCCACGGCGGCGCGCTGCTGCTGCTGGTCGAAGTAGCTGCGCAACTCCGCGTCCAGCTCGGAGAAGATCGCCATGTCCTCGTTGAAGTCGCTGACCAGGCGATCCACCGTGCCTTCCACCCGGCCGAGCAGTTCGCGCTCGGCATTGGTTTCGCCGCGGTTGCCGTCGCAGGCTTCGGTGACGGTGTTGAGCAACTGCCGCGCCGGATGCGTCTTCAGCGCGAACATGGTGTGGTCGAGCAGGGAGGCCTTGGCGTAGGGCACCACCATGCGCGCCATCTGCTCGCGCACGGCGCGCTGGTAGTTGCGCTGGCCGAGCAGGGCATCGAACAGCATGCCGACCAGTTCCAGCGACTCCTCGCCGCGCTCTTCCAGCCGGCCGTGCGGGCCGATCAGGCCCATGCGCTCGGCCTGGCGCAGCACCTCGGTTTTCAGCAGCACGCTGAGCGAGGCGGTGGGGTCGTCGATCACCCGGCGCACGATCTGCGGCAGTTCGAGCTGGATCCGCGCCAGGGTGTCGAGCGCGCCGTCGACATCCATCATCGGCGCGGCGTGCGCGGCCGGCGGTTCGTGGGCGCGGCGCAGGCTGCGGTATTCGCTGAGCAGGGCGCGCAGGGTGGGCAGCAGTTCGTCGATGTCCTGCGGCTCGGCGTCGGCGTAGCCGGCCCCGGAGCCGGAACCGTAGGCGGCGCGCGAGTCGCCGTAGCCCGGCGATGCGCCGCCCTGTTCGGCAGCTTCCGGGTACAGGTGCGGATACTTCGGCGACTTCGGCACGTCGCGGCGGCGCTGCGGCGGTGCCTGGCCTTCCTCATGCGCGGGTATGTGCGCGAGCTGGCGGTTGATCTCCGCGTACAGGCTCATCAGCGCGGCCTGCACGTCGCGCTCGTAGACCTTGTAGACGACCAGCCGCGGCGGGGTGGCGCTGATCACGCCGTCGAGCGCTTCGCGCAGCGCGTTGACTACGTGGCCGGGGCCGACCGGGTTGGTGGCCGGGCCGAGCACCTCTACGCGGGCCAACCTCGCCAGGCGGCGGTCGAGCAGGTGCAGCGGACCGCTGTGGCGGCGCTCCAGCGCGCCGGCGAGCTGTTCGGCGGCCAGTTGTTCGTCGAGTTCGTCGGTGCCGACCAGGCTCAGCGTCTTCTCGGCTTCACTCTTCGGCGCGCAGCGCACCACGATCGGTTTGCCGGCCTCCAGGGCGTCGAAGCTGCGGCCGAGCTGGTCGCCGAATTGTTTTTCGATCAGTGCGCGATGCCGGCGCAGGTCGCGCATCGCATCGAAATAGGATTGCTGCTCGATGCCGCTGGCGGACTTCTGCACGAAGTCGAACAGCGCATCGTCGGCGCGGTCGAGCACCTGGGCCAGCACCGCCGGCAGCACCCGCAGGGTGGCAGCGCGAACGCCGGCGAGCAGCGCAAGGGCGGCGTCATCCAGTCGGTCGCGGGGGCGCGTTGGGCTGTTGGCGGTGGTGTCCATGCGGCAAATACTCGAAAACGGCGTGGCAAAACGGCAGGTGCGGAGGCAGTATAGGAATGAATCGCTTCACGGCGCGTGACTGCGGTCGCACTCGACGGGCCGTTCGTCGGATCAAGGTGTGATGGCCGTCACGTTGTTCCGCGTTGTTTTACAAAATTCATCTGCCGTCCCTTGGCACATTCGGACCTTCAATGACCCAGGCTGCTGTCGACAATCCGTTTTCGCTGCTGTCCGCGCGGCGTTCGACCCCGTTCCGACTGCTCGGCGAACCCGGCCCGAGCGCGGCGCAACTGGCCGCTTTGCTGCGTGAGGCGGTGCGCGTGCCCGACCACGGCCGGCTGACGCCGTGGCGCTTCATCGCCATCCAGGACGCGGCGCGACAGCGCTTTGCCGAGCGCCTGGTGGCACGCCTGCAACAGCGTGAACCCGAGGCCGGCGAAGCCGCCATCGCCAAGGAGCGCGACCGCATGGCGCACGCGCCGCTGATCCTGGTCGTGGTCGGGCGGATCGACCCGGCGCACCGCATTCCGGCGCAGGAGCAGCTCCTTTCCGGCGGCTGCGTCTGTTTTTCCCTGCTGCTGGCGGCGCAGGCGCAGGGTTTCGGCGCGCAATGGCTGACCGGCTGGGCGGCCTATGATCGCGGCGTCGCCGACGATCTCGGCCTGTCCGCCGACGAGCGCGTGCTCGGCTTCATCCATGTCGGCAGCGCCGCCGAGGCGATGCCCGAGCGCGCCCGGCCCGATGCCGCCGCCCTGCTCAGCCACTGGCCGGTCGACTGAAGCCGTGTCCACGCTGCACCTGATCGACGCCAGCATCTACATCTTCCGTGCCTGGCATGCCTACCCGGACCCGGTCGTCGATGCCGATGGCGAGCCGGCCAATGCCGTGCACGGCTTCGCCCGTTTCCTGCTCGACCTGCTCGAACGCGAGCGGCCCAGCCACGTCGCGGTGGCTTTCGACGAGTCGCTCGACAGTTCCTTTCGCAACACCCTGTATCCGGCCTACAAGGCCAACCGCGAGCCGGCCCCGGAGGCGCTGAAGCGGCAGTTCCGGCAATGCCGGGAACTGGCGGCGGCGCTTGGTCTGGCGGTGCTGTCCGACCATGCCTTCGAGGCCGACGACCTGATCGGCGCCCTGCTGGCGCGCCAGCGTGGGGCCGGGTTTCGCGGCGTGATCGTGTCGCCGGACAAGGATCTCTCGCAATTGCTGGCCGACGGCGACGAGCAGTGGGACTACGCGCGCAACCTGCGCTGGCGGCGCGACCAGGTGCCGGAGCGGCTCGGCGTCGGCGCGCATCAAGTGGCCGATTTCCTCGGCCTGTCCGGCGATCCGGTGGACAACATCCCCGGCGTGCCGGGCATCGGTGCCAAGACCGCCATCGCCCTGCTGCAACACTTCGGCTCGCTCGATGCGCTGCTGGCACGGGTGGAGGAAGTGCCCTTCCTGCGCCTGCGCGGTGCCGCCGGCCATGCCGCGCGACTGCGCCAGTATCGCGATCAGGCGCTGCTGTCGCGCCGGCTGGCGACCATCGCGCTGGATGCGCCACTGCCGGCCGACATCGCCGATGCCCGCCGGCGACCCTCATCCGCCCTGCGCGAGCGGCTCGAAGCCGTGCTCGAACACCTGCGCTTCGGCCCGATGACGCGGCGTCGCGCGCTGGAGCAGGTTCAGGGCTGAGCCGGCTGCGCGGCCTCGGCCTTTTCCAGCGCAAAATCGGCCTGCAGCGAATAGATCCGCGTGCCCTGCAACGCGTCGCGCTTTTTCGGCAGGCCGAAGCGGTCGTAGAGCTGCTTCTGGCTGTTGGCGATGAAATACAGCGTGCCGTCATCGGCCAGCGTCGCCAGGGTCGGTTCGGTCAGCGCCGGCTGTGCGGCTTCCAGCGGCTGCGCGCCGATGAAGCGGCGGCCGTCCTCGCCCAGCGTCAGGCGCATCACCCGCGGCGGCGACATGCCGCCCTGCACGGCGAGCAGGTGGTTGTTCCACCAGAGCAGGCCGTCGATGCCGGCCAGCGCCAGGTTTTCCGGCACCAGCACGTCGAAGGGCTGGCCGGCATTGAGGTCGTAGCCGAAGATGCCGCGCTCGACGTCGGCGAAATACAGGATGCGGTCGCCGGCATCCAGCGTCATGCCGCGAATGCCGGTCAGCGTGGTGGCGTGGAAGACGCGCTTGAACTGGTCGTCGCGGACCATGTAAACGGCGTTGTTGACGCCATCGGCTGCGTACACCGTGCCATCGCCGGCCAGCGCCAGGGTGGAGATGAAGAACTGCTGCCCGAGCACGCTGGGCGACAGATAGCGCTTGAGGAACTTGCCGGTCTTCAGGTCGAACTTGAACACCCCGGCCTGGCCGAGATCCTTCTCCGGCGCATAGCCCTTGAAGTGCGGCACCGCAGTGGAGGCGACCCAGAGCACGCCGCGCTTGGCGTCCACCGCCAGGTCCATCACCGCCCACAGGCCGTTGTCCTCGTCGGCGCGCAGCAGCGGGACCAGCTTGCCGTTGCCACCGACCTGGTACACCGCGCCCTCGCGGATGCTGCCGACCAGGAGCGCCTTGCGGCTCGGATCCCAGGCCAGGCTTTCGATCAGCAGGTCTTCTTTCGGCAGGGTGTAGGCGACCTTGCCCTCGCCGAACGGCTGCGTGCTCTGCTTGAGCACGTCGGCAATGTGATGCCAGACCGGCGTCGTCGCCACCGGCGCAAAGCGCTTGTCCTGCGTCAGGTCGTAGCCGTAGCCCTGCGCCTGCAATTCGAGCAGGGTGGTGTAGGTCTGGCTCTTCAGATCCTGCTGGGCATAGGCGGCGGCGAGCTGGTAGCGGTAGTCGCCGATGTGCGGACGCAGCTCGATCAGCCGCCGCCACACCGCCGCCTGCGAAGCCCAGTCGGACTCGGCCTGATGGCGCATCGCCAGGTTGAGCAGGGTGGCGGTGTCGGACACCTTGGCAAGCTGCTGGTCCAGCGCGGTGGGCGCGGGTGCCGGGTTGCGGATGACCTGCTGGGCGTGGGCGGACAGCGACAGGGCGAGGGCGGCAAAGAGTGCGACGGCGCGTAACATGATGGCGGGCGTACCTGAAGCGAAAGGCGGGGCGTCCGACCCCGGCCCGCGCGAAAGGTTCCGCAGCACGCCGGCCATGGCGATCCGGTAGCATCGGCATATTTGGATGCCCCGCCATGCCGCCGCCGACCGATCCCGACATCCTGCTCCACGAAGCCCGATACCTGCGCCTGAAGCGGCGCGGCCGCTGGGAGTACGCAGAGCGGACCAACGCCACCTCGGCGGTCATCATCGTCGCGGTGACGCCGGAAGACAAAGTGCTGTTCGTCGAACAGTTCCGCGTCCCGGTGGACGCACCCAGCATCGAGATGCCGGCCGGCCTGGTCGGCGACCACGGCGACGTGGAAAGCATGGAAGCCGCCGCCCAGCGCGAACTGCTGGAGGAGACCGGCTGGCACGCCGATCACTTCGAATACCTGATGGAAGGACCGTCGTCCTCCGGCATGAGCAACGAGATCATCGGCTTCGTCCGCGCCCACGGCCTGCGTCGCGTACACGCCGGCGGCGGCGACGAAACCGAATCGATCACCGTCCACGAAATCCCGCGCCCGCAAGCCGCCCTGTGGCTGGACGGCAAGCGCCGCGAAGGCTACTCCATCGACCCCAAACTGTACGCCGGCCTGTATTTCATCGACCACAACCCGGACGGCTCACCGGCACGCTGACGGGCGGTTTCTACGTGGTGGTCAGGGTGGTGCCGGCAACTTGGATGTTGGAGTTCGCAGGCTCACTCCAACCTATCGTGCTGCTGATTGAGGTGGCCCAGCGCGTCGTGCTGATAGCCGATGACGAAGAGGTTGCCGTCGATGGAGACGCTCTCCGAGGTCGGCAGACGGCGCTTGTTGTAGGCGTAGGTGCGGGTGATGGCGACTGCGCTGACACGCGAAGCTGCTCCACAGCCAATCCTTCGCCATCGCTGAGTGCGACGATGACACAGGGGCGAAGCATGCAGGGGAGCGGGTTTCATGTTATCCAGTGGGTGTTCTCATTAGGGCGTTGGGGTTCGCAAGCTCACCCCAAGGGCGTGTCCGATTTTTTGTGTGTGAGGCGGTTTGGTTGGGAAGTCTCTTTCAGGAGGCCAGCGTGAATCGGTCTTCGTAGATTATCGCGAACTGGTTCATCGCTGCCTTCCAGTCCCGACTC
>JBAYTD010000043.1:0-20043 GCA_041675805.1 Lysobacteraceae bacterium | reverse complement strand
ATGATCGGCAAGATGCATCTGACCGGCACCAATCTGGGCACCTCGGCGAACCTGCCCTACGGCCTGCAGACCATGTGGAAGCTCGGCTGGGACCACTTCGACGGCTATCTGGATGGCGCGCCGTATCCAATCGACACCCGCGCCGGCCTGCGCAGCTTCGGCGATGACGTCACCGCCGGCC
Organism: Lysobacteraceae bacterium; assembly: GCA_041675805.1. Classification (GTDB taxonomy): domain Bacteria; phylum Pseudomonadota; class Gammaproteobacteria; order Xanthomonadales; family Xanthomonadaceae; genus JANNWF01. The sequence goes on along the minus strand of JBAYTD010000043.1, from coordinate 19,862 downwards.
CGCACGCCTGCGGTTTCGTCGCCAACACCACGATGGACAGCACCCATGGTGCCGACCAGGGTGCCTGCTATTTCGTCGACGACAGTTGCGAGCAGATCGTCCGTGACGATGCTGGCGGCCTGCGCACGCCGGGCCGCGCCTGCCTGGATCGCGGCGGCATCTTCGATCCGAATCAGGCCTGCCAGGCCGGCACGCCCGGCCACATCGATTTCGAGGCGCAGAACGGCTACTACACCGGCAAGTTCGTCTGGAGCGATGCGGATGGCAATGCCGGCGAAGTGCTGGCCACCGACGCCTCGGCGCGCGGCTATCGCAGCACGCTGGAAACCGACCGCGCCATCGCCTGGGCGAACGCGCAGCCTGCCGACAGGCCGTGGATGATGTCGCTGGGTTACTCCGCCATCCACACGCCGTTGCAGGTGCCGCCGCTGGCGCTGATCGCGGCGGACACGCCGGGCCGCAACGACAACCTGGTCTGCTCGCCGCTGTCGGACGTGGAAGGTGCGCCGGGGCAGGTCATCGGCATGATCGACGACCGCCTGGTCACCAACCTGATGGTCGAGGCGATGGACCGGGAAATCGGCCGCCTGCTGGTGGAAACCGGGCTGGCGCAATGGAACGGCGACGGCACGCTGGACTACGACCCGGCCCGCAGCAACACCGTGGTCGTGGTGATGGGCGACAACGGCACCTACGTCAACAGCGTGAAATTCACCGCGCCCGGGCGTTTCGACCCGACCCGCGCCAAGGGTTCGGCCTATCAGACCGGCGTCGGCGTGCCGCTGCTGGTGGCCGGCCCGATGGTCGCCGCACCGGGCCGCGAGGTGCAGCATCAGGTCAGTTCGCCCGATCTGTACCGCCTGTTCGCCGATCTGGTCGGCGCCGACATCGACGCCCACATCCCGGCGGAGCGGCCGATCGACGCGCAGCCGATGCTGGCCTATCTGACCGAGCCGGCGCACGATGCGCTGCGCACGATCAACTTCACCGAAATGGGCACCAACTTCCCCAACCCGGCCGCCGGCATCGTCGCCCAGCCCTGCGTGGTGGAAGCCGCCGACACCTGCTTCGTGATCTTCCCGAACAAGGCGCTGTGCGGCGATCAGGGCGGGGTCTGGTACGGTGCCGATTCCGGTCTGGCGGGCGTGCCGGCCGCCGGTTTCCAGCACTGCGGACAGGTCATGTCCTACCGCAAGGCGCTGGATCCGACCGATGCCACCAAGGTGCTGCCCGATTCGTCCAAGGCCGCCAGCGACGGCGTCCACAAGCTGGTGCGACTGAACCGCAAGACCTTCACCGAAGACCTGACCGATCCGGTCAACTCCGTCTACACCGGCGTCAACAGCAATATCGACGAGCTGTACCGGATCGACATGCTGGCGCAGCCCAATCCGGTGCTCGACAAGGAAGGCAGCGAACTCGCCATCGGCACCGCGCCGCTGGATGTCTCCGGGCTCGATCCCGAAGCGCAAGCTGCGTACAGCATGCTTTCTGCCGAACTGGACCAGCGCGACGCGATCGCCGCGTACCACTACAACTACGACCAGATCCACTGCCCCGGCGATGGCAACCGCGATTTCCAGGTGGACCAGACCGATCTGGACAACTGGGCCGAACTGAGCGCGCTGAACCAGTTCGATGGCGTCGGACAGTCGACCTGGTACGACTTCAACCACGACGGCCGCACCGATGATGCCGACCTGGCCATCATCATCGCCCACCTCGGCACCGCCTGCGTGCCGCCGGCAGCGCACTGAGACGGAGCCACCACATGCACACCCTCTTGCACCGGCTGATCCTCCCGCTGCTGGCGATGTCCTTGTTGTTGCCGCTGGCCTGGGCGGCGGCGGCGACGATTTTTTCCGACGGCTTCGAGAGCGGCGACGACACTCCGCCGCCCAACATCCTGTTCATCGTCATGGACGATGTCGGCATCGACCAGATGGCCGCCTTCGGCTATGGCGGCGCAACACCGCCGCCGATGCCCAATATTGCCGCCGTGGCGCAGGCCGGGGTGAAGTTCCGCAACACCTGGTCGATGCCCGAATGCTCGCCCGGACGGGCTGCCTTCTTCACCGGGCGCTTCCCGCTGCGCACCGACATGTACCAGGCGCTGGGACCGAACGACCTGGCCAATTCGCAGATATCCCCGTTCGACCTGACCGTGCCCAAGCTGCTGAAGAAAGCCGGCTACGAAAGCGCGATGTTCGGCAAGTTCCACCTGGCCGGGCCGGAGCACAACGAAGCCGGCAACGCCACCCCGGCGGTGCTGGGCTGGGATCGCTTCCACGGCTGGGTCGGCGGCCTGCCCGGTTCGGTCGACACCACGGCGGGCGGCGTTTACGACTCCGAACGCTGGCGCTGCGGCTTCTATCCGCACCACCTGGCCGGTGCCTGCCATTTCAGCGACGGCAGCTGCACGTCCCTGTCCGCGCCACCGGTGCTCGGCCACGACAGCAGCGGCATGGCCTGCATGGCCCAGGGCGGCATCTTCGTGCGCGAGCAGGCCGACTGCGATGCGCCGCTGCCGGATGGCGTGACGCTGGACTTCAACCGGGAAAACGCCTTCTACGTCTCGCCGCTGGTGATCGTGGACAACGGCGAAGTCGAGGAGGTGTCGCTGGACGATCCGCGCGCACGCGGCTACCGCACCAGCATCGAAACCGATGCCGCAATCCAGTGGATCAACTCGCGTCCGGTCGATGCCCGGTGGATGGCCACGGTCAGCTACTCGGCCGCGCATACGCCATGGCAGCCGGCACCGATGGCACTCGCCCCGCAAAGCAGCACGCTGTTGTCGCAGTTTTTTCCGGATGCGCCGGGGTTTTCCGGCAATCTGCTGGACTGCACCAGCACCGTGCACGGGCGCATCATCCAGAACCAGATGACCGAGGCGATGGATACCGAGTTCGGCCGCCTGCTGCTGGAAACCGGCCTGGCCACGCGCGACGGGAACGGCGACCTGGTCTACGACCCGCTGGCCGGCAATACCGTGATCGTGATCGTCGGCGACAACGGCTCGCTCGGCTTTGCGGTCAAGGCACCCTTCAACCCGTCGCTGGCCAAGGGCGGCTCCTACCAGACCGGCGTGTGGGTGCCGCTGATCGTCGCCGGGCCGCAGGTGGCGCAGCCGGGCCGCAGCGTGGAGCACATGGTCAACGCGGTGGACCTGTTCCAGTTCTTCGGCGAACTGGCGGGTCTGGACGCACAGCAGGAATCACCGCGCACCATCGACTCGGTACCGCTGCTGCCGTATCTGCAGGACCCCGCCCAGCCCGGCCTGCGCACGATCAACTTCACCCAGGCCGGCGTCAACATCCAGGCCAACGATGGCCGCAACGGTCCCTGCATCGTCGGCCGCAGCGCGGGGGCCGGCGGCAGTTGCACCCAGATTCCCACCTCCAAGAGCGTGTGCGAGGACAACCTCGGGGTCTGGTGGGGTCCGGCCTACAGCGATGCCTCGGTGGTGGACAACGGCGGTGCCGGCTATGCGCAATGCTGGCAGGTGAACCAGGCCATCCTCGGTGCCGATCCGCTGGCACTGCCGGTCGAAGTGCTGCCGGAAAGCTCGCTCGCCATCCGCGATGAGGAGTACAAGATCGTCCACAACACCACGATTAACTACGACAGCGTTACCGACGACGCCCGCCAGGACCTGAGCATCGAGTTCTACCGGGTCGACCAGGCCACGCCGGCACCGATGCTGGAAGATCCGGCCAGCAACAACCTGCTCGATGGCAGCCTGAGCATCGAACAGCAGGCCGCCTACGACCATCTGGCGGCGCGGCTGGACGAACTGCTCGCTTCCCAGCCCGACTGCCCGGGTGATGGCAACCGGGACGGCGTGGTGGATTCGACCGATCTGGCCGAATGGAAGCGCATCGCCGACCAGTGGGGCCTGTCCAGCGTCTACGATTTCCTCGTCGATGGCGTCTTCGACGGCCATACCGACGCCGCCGACGGCATCGTCATCCTGTCCAACTACAACACCATCTGCCCGCCCAGCCATGCCGTCCATTGAGTCCATCCCGCGTCGAAAACTGCTGCTTGGCGGCATCACACTGGTCGCCGCTGCCGCCGCCGGCGTACTCGGCGGACGTCTGTCGACACGCCCGCAAGTACACCGGATCCTCATCGGCGACGGCAGCAACGGCCCGCTGGGCATGGCCTGGATTCCCGGCGGCCGTTTCCTCATGGGCAGCGACCACAATCTGGCGCAGTTGAACGAGCGGCCGACGCATGCGGTGCAGGTGGATGGCTTCTGGATGGACACCACGCACGTCAGCAACGACCAGTTCGCGCAGTTCGTGCGCCAGACCGGCTACGTCACCACCGCCGAACGCAAACCCGACTGGGACAGCATCCGCGTGCAACTGCCGCCGGGCGTGCCACGACCGCCGGATGAAGTGCTGGTGCCCGGCGCGATGGTGTTCACCGGCAGCAGCGCACCACAGCGGCTGGACGACTATTCGCGCTGGTGGAGCTATGTGCCCGGCGCGCAATGGCGGCAGCCGCAAGGTCCGGGCAGCACGATCGAAGGCAAGGGCGCGCATCCGGTGGTGCAGGTCAGCCACGAGGACGCACTGGCCTATGCCCGCTGGGCCGGCAAGCGCCTGCCGACCGAAGCCGAATGGGAGTTCGCCGCACGCGGCGGCCTGGAACAGGCCACTTATGCCTGGGGCGACGAACTGACCGATCCCGACGGTGCGCAACTGGCCAATTACTGGGATGCGAAACAGCGCCCCTTCCCGGTGGTCAGCGCCCGTGCCGGCGGCGCGGTCGGCACCTCCGCCGCCCGCACTTTCCCGGCCAACGGCTACGGCCTGTACGACATGACCGGCAACGCCTGGCAATGGGTGGCCGACTGGTACCGCGCCGACTACTTCGCGCAGCAGGCGCGCGATGCACGCGGCTCCATCGTCAACCCGACCGGCCCGACCGACTGCTACGACCCGTCCGACCCCGGCGTACCGGCCAACGCACCGAAACGGGTCATCCGCGGCGGCTCCTTCCTCTGCAACGAGGACTATTGCCTGTCCTACCGCCCCAGCGCCCGGCGCGGCTGCGACCCGTACAGCCCGATGTCGCATCTGGGCTTCCGACTGGTCCGCACGGCGTGACGACCCGCCGCTGCCCCGCATCTGCGCAGGCGACGCCGGTAGCGGCAAGCTGGAGCGGGGTGGCCTGATCCGGGCCGGATACCGACGGCAGCGGCACCCACGCAGGACCGGCCGTCATGGCCCGGCGGCAACGGCAACGGCGGCGATTGCACAGTCTTGGCCAGGCCGGCGTTTGGGCCTGCCGTTCAACTGCCGCGTACGCGAGCCGCTACAATGGCGGGCTGAATATCCTGATCGGAGTCACCATGTCGAATGCCCTCCTGCAATCCTTCGGCCTCGCCACGAACAACCCCGGTACCTACCTGGGCCAGGGCGAGTGGTCCAGCGCCAGTGGTGCCGGGCTGATCGAGCCGCGCAACCCGACCACCGGCGAGGTCATCGCCACGGTCGAGGCGACCACCGAGGCCGATTACGAAACCGTGATCGCGCGTGCGCAGGAAGCCTTCAAGGTCTGGCGCACCACGCCGGCACCGCGCCGTGGCGAGGCGATCCGCCTGTGTGGCGAAGCCCTGCGCAAGCACAAGGACGCGCTGGGTTCGCTGGTGGCGCTGGAAATGGGCAAGTCCAAGCCGGAAGGCGACGGCGAAGTGCAGGAGATGATCGACATCGCCGATTTCGCGGTCGGCCAAAGCCGCATGCTGTACGGCTACACCATGCACTCCGAGCGCCCCGGCCACCGCATGTACGAGCAGTACCACCCGATCGGCCTGGTCGGCATCATCAGCGCCTTCAACTTCCCGGTCGCGGTGTGGAGCTGGAACAGTTTCCTGGCCGCGATCTGCGGCGACATCTGCATCTGGAAGCCGTCCAACAAGACCCCGCTGACCGCCATCGCCAGCATGAAGATCTGCAACGAGGCGCTGCGCGAGGGCGGCTTCCCGGACCTGTTCTTCCTGATCAACGACGCCGGCACCGCGCTGTCGGAAAAGATGGTCGAAGATGCCCGCGTGGCGCTGATCTCGTTCACCGGCTCCACCCGCATCGGCCGTCAGGTCAACGAGAAGGTGGCGCGCCGGCTCGGCCGCTGCCTGCTGGAGCTGGGCGGCAACAACGCCATCATCCTGGACGAGAGCGCCGACCTGAAGCTGGCCATTCCCGGCATCGTGTTCGGCGCCGTCGGCACCGCCGGCCAGCGCTGCACCACGACCCGCCGCCTGATCGTGCACGAGTCGATCTACGAGGACGTGCTGGCAACACTGGTCAAGGCCTACAAGCAGGTCGAAGCCAAGATCGGCGATCCGCTCGATGCCGCCAACCTGATGGGCCCGCTCAACAGCCCGCAGGCGGTGGAGGAATTCCTCGCCGCCATCGCCAAGGCCAAGGCCAGCGGCGGCAAGGTGGAAACCGGCGGCGCGCGCATCGACCGCCCGGGCAACTTCGTGCTGCCCACGATCATCACCGGACTGAAGAACACCGACCAGATCGTCCAGCACGAAACCTTCGCGCCGATCCTCTACGTGATGAAATACTCGACGCTGGACGAAGCCATCGCCATGCAGAACGCCGTGCCGCAGGGCCTGTCGTCGTCGATCTTCACGCAGAACCTGAAGGCGGCGGAGAAGTTCCTCTCGGCGGCCGGCAGCGACTGCGGCATCGCCAACGTCAACATCGGCACCTCCGGGGCGGAAATCGGCGGTGCCTTCGGCGGCGAGAAGGACACCGGCGGCGGCCGCGAGTCCGGCTCCGACGCCTGGAAGGTCTACATGCGCCGGCAGACCAACACCATCAATTACTCCGATTCGCTGCCGCTGGCGCAGGGCATCCGCTTCGACGTCTGAGCACGGACAGCCGCCGCTCAAGCACGCGCCATCGCGGACCGGCACAATCGCCATGCCGGTCGCCGGCCAACCCCAGGGAGTTCGACCATGAACGACACGCTTCCGCCTCCGTCCGGTCAGGCACCGACCTCGGTTTCCGCCATCGTCAGCCTGGCCTCGGGCATCGCCAGCTGGGTGCTGCTGCCCTTCATCGCCGCCATCATCGCGGTGGTTTCCGGGCACATGGCGCGCAGCGAGATTCGCCGCAGCCAGGGCATGGTCCAGGGCGACGCGATGGCCATCATCGGCCTGATCCTCGGCTACGTGAACCTGGCCCTGATCATCGGCGGCATCCTGCTGCTGGTGCTGTTCTTCGGCGGACTCGCCGGGCTGATCGCGATTCTCGGCCAGGGCAACTTCTGACCCGCATGTACCCGCTGGCCCGCCCGCTGCTGTTCCGCATGGCACCCGAGCGTGCCCACGAGGCGGGCCTGCGCGCGCTCGACACGGCGCACCGCATGGGTTTGTCGCGGCTGCTGGCCAAACGGCCGCGACCGATGCCGGTCAAGGCGATGGGCCTGACCTTCGAGAACCCGGTCGGCCTCGCCGCCGGGCTGGACAAGAACGGTGCCCACATCGACGCCCTCGCCGCGCTCGGTTTCGGCTTCATCGAAATCGGCACGGTGACGCCGCGCCCGCAGACCGGCAATCCGCGCCCGCGGATGTTCCGCCTCGCCGACAAGAACGCGCTGATCAACCGTCTGGGCTTCAACAACGACGGCGTCGACGCGCTGGTGCGCAACGTCGAGCGCGCCCGCTGGAACGGCCTGCTCGGCATCAACATCGGCAAGAACGCCAGCACGCCCAACGAGCAGGCGGTGGACGATTACATCCATTGCCTGGGGCGCGTCTATCCGCTGGCCGGCTACATCGTCATCAACATCTCCTCGCCCAACACCCGCGGCCTGCGCGACCTGCAACAGGAACAACTGCTGCAACGCTTCATCGGCGTGCTGCGCGAGCAGCAGGAACGGCTGGCCGCCCGCCACGGCGCGCGCAAGCCGATGCTGGTGAAGATCGCGCCGGATCTGTTCGATGCCGAGATGGACGCCATGGCGGAAGTGTTCATGCGCGCCGGCGTCGATGGCGTGATCGCCACCAACACCACGGTCGACCGCAGCCAGGTCGCCGGCCACGCCCACGCCAAGGAAGCCGGCGGACTGTCCGGGCAGCCGCTGTACGCGCACTCCACCTACATGCTGCGCCGGCTGCGCGCGCGGCTGCCGGGGTCGATCCCGATCATCGGCGTCGGCGGCATCCTCAGTGGTGCCGACGCCGCCGGCAAGATCGCCGCCGGGGCCACCGTGGTGCAGTGCTACACCGGTCTGGTCTATCGCGGTCCGGCGCTGATCGCCGAGTGCGTCGAGGCCATCCGCCGCCGTCGCGAGGCACCCAGCAGCGGATGAGCGCCTACAACCTGATCGAAAACGCCCCGCTGGACGCGCGCAGCAGCTTCCGCGTGTCGGCGCGCGCGGAACTGCTCGCCGACCTGCGTCAGCCGCAGGCGCTGGGCGAACTGCTCGCCCTGCCCTGGCTGCGCGACAAGCCGGTGCTGACGCTGGGCGAAGGCAGCAATCTGTTGTTCGCCGGCGATGTCGACGGACTGGTGTTGTCGCTGGCCAATCAGGGCATCCGCATCCTCGAACGCGACGGCGAGCGCGTCCTGATCCGTGCCGAGGCCGGCGAGCGCTGGGACGACCTGGTGCGCTGGAGCGTGGCGCAGGGCTTGCACGGTCTGGAGAACCTCGCCCTGATCCCCGGCTCGGTCGGTGCCGCGCCGATCCAGAACATCGGTGCCTATGGCGCGGAAGCGGGCGAGTTCATCCGCAGCGTGGAAGCCTTCGACCGCCACGCCGGGCGCATCGTCCGCCTCGACCACGGCACATGCGCCTTCGGCTACCGCGACAGCCTGTTCAAGCGCCAGCCGGAGCGCTGGATCATCACCGCGCTGGAACTGGAACTGGACCGCAGCCGGCCGTTCCGGCTCGACTACGCCGGCGTGCGCGAAACCCTGGCCGAGTTCGGCGACGCGCCGCTGCGGCCCTCGCTGATCGCCGAGGCGATCAGTCGCCTGCGCAGCCGCAAGCTGCCCAACCCGATGCTGCTCGGCAACGCCGGCAGCTTCTTCAAGAACCCGCTGGTCGACCAGGCCCGCGCCGCCGAACTCGCCCGCGACTTCCCCGGCCTGCCGCTGCATGGCGGCGACACCGGGCAGGTCAAGGTCTCCGCCGCCTGGCTGATCGAGCATTGCGGCTGGAAGGGCTTTCGCGACGGCGACGCCGGCGTTGCCGCCCAGCACGCCTTGGTGCTGGTCAACCATGGCCAGGCCAGCGGCCGGCAGATCCTCGACCTCGCCCGGCGCATCGCCGACAGCGTGCGAGAGCGTTTCGCCATCGATCTGGAGCCGGAGCCACGCATCGTCGGTGCCACATGGTGAAACCCGCCAGACAGCGCTCGGACATGGCCACCGCCACCTTGCTGATGCTCGGCAGCACGGTGATGTTCGCCTTCATGGCCGTGGTCATCCGCCTGGCGGCGGCGGAAATGCATCCGTTCGAGATCGCCTTTTTCCGCACCCTGTTCGGCTTCCTGTTCGCCCTGCCGCTGCTGTTCCGTGGCGGCCTCGGCCTGTTGCGCACCGACAAGTTCTGGCTCTACGTGGTGCGCTGCGGCCTCGGCATCGTGTCGATGCTGGCCGGATTCTGGTCGCTGGCCAACCTGCCGCTGGCGCAGGCGGTGGCACTGTCCTACTCGACCCCGCTGTTCGTCACCATCGGCGCGGTGATCTTCCTGCACGAAGTGGTCCGCGCGCGTCGCTGGAGCGCCGTCGTCATCGGTTTCATCGGCGTGCTGGTGATCGTCCGTCCCGGCATCGACGGCTTCTCGCCGGGAACCCTGGTGGCGGTGTCCGCCGCCCTGTTCAGCGCCATCGTCGCGATCAGCATCAAGTTCCTCTCGCGCAGCGAACACCCGGACACCATCGTCATCTACACCACCCTGATCTGGGTGCCGCTGGCGCTGGTCCCGGCGCTGTTCTTCTGGACCTGGCCCAGCCCGACCGGCTGGCTGCTGGTGATCCTCGCCGGCTTCCTCGGCACCGTCGGCCACATCTTCTGGACCCGCGCGCTGAAACTCGGCGACGCCTCCGCCCTGACCTCGATCAGCTTCGCCCAGTTGCCCATCGTCGCCACCTTGGCCTGGCTGCTGTTCGGCGAAACCCTGGACCGCTGGACGCTGATCGGTGCCGGCGTGATCTTCCTTTCCACCGCCTACATCACCCACCGTGAAACCGTGCTGGCGCGGCGCACCGTGACCGATGCGGAGATCGGCAGCGAGTCGCATCGCAGCCAGTGAGGGAAGCCGTTTCTGTTCCGCGTCGGCATGGCGCGCGAGCGCGTCACGGGTCCGCTGTGGCGCGGATGTTGAGCGCCACCGGCAGCGGGTCGCCCTCTTCGGTGATCAGGTCGATGACGACGATGCCGCCACGGATGACGCGGCGGACCGGTTGCTGCAGGGCGAGGTAGACGCCGTCCTGTCCGAGCGCCAGACGACCGTGGGCGGGGATTTCGATGGCCGCCACCGTCCGGGTGGTCTTGAAGCCGTCCTCCTGGTGGAGTTCGCGGAACTCGACGAGGCGAAAATCCGCGCTGCCGGCAGCGACGAAGCGCAACGGCAGGTCGCCCTGGTTGATCAGCACGACATGGCCGATAAAGGTCTGCGCCTCCTCCGGCGCCTGCGCCGCCGCCCAGCCGCCTTCGGCCTGGAAGCGCACGCCTTCGGCCTGCGCCAGCGCAGCACACAGCAGCAGCCCAAGCAAGATCGGAATCCTCATCCAGCGCCTCGTTTTGCAGGTTTCGGGAGCGTTCGCGGCGGGCATGGCCCACCGCATCCAGCGCGGACGTTACTCCGCCTTGCCGATGTCGCGCAAACCCGGCCGGCAGCGCGCGGCCGGCCGTGATCGGCTAGGCTTGCCGGCCAGACCCGCCCTTCCCTCCACACGAGACAAGCCCATGCTCGAACGGCACGACCATCCCGAGGCCATCGTCGAACTGCGCCTCGCCCGTCCGCCCGCCAATGCGCTCGACCAGGCCCTGCTGGAAGCGCTGGACGCGGCCATCGTCGACAGCCTCGCGGGCGGTGCGCAGGGGCTGGTGCTGTCCGGCGCGCCGGGGCTGTTCTCGGCCGGGCTGGACGTGCCCTCGCTGCTGCAACTGCCGGGCCGGGCCGAATTGGAAGCCGCCTGGCGCAGCTTCTTCGCCGTCTGCGCGCGGCTCTGCGCCTGTCCGGTACCGACCGTGGCGGCAATCACCGGGCACAGCCCGGCCGGCGGCGCGGTGTTGTCGCTGTACTGCGATTACCGGGTGATGGCACAGGGGCCGTATCGGATCGGCCTCAACGAGGTGCAGGTCGGGCTGATCGTGCCGGAGACCATCCAGTACGCGCTGCGCCGCCTGCTCGGCGCGCATCGCGCCGAGCGGCTGCTGGTGGCCGGGGCGATGATCGAAGCCGGGCAGGCGCGCGACATCGGACTGGTCGATGCGCTGGCCCCGGTCGACGAAGTGGTGGCGCAGGCGCTCGCCTGGTTGCGCGGCACGCTGGCATTGCCGCGCTCGGCGATGCTGCGTACGCGGGCACTGGCGCGCGCCGACCTGGTCGCCGCCACCGGCGACGGCGGCAGCCTCGACCTGGCACCGTTCATCGAGGCCTGGTACGGCGAGGAAACGCAGTCGGTGCTGAAGGCGCTGGTGGCGCGGCTGCGCGACAAACCGCGCGGCTGAACATGGCCCGCCGGCGCGGCGGCGGCAAGACGAACCGCCGCCGTCGCTTGATCCGCGTCAAGGCGAGCAATGGCGCACGCTGCAACACTCGCCGCCATGACCATCTTCCCCGCCTTCGACGCCGAACTGTTGCGCCGTTATGACCGGCCTGGTCCTCGCTACACCTCCTATCCGACCGCGCCGCAGTTCGGTGCCGATTTCGGCGAGGCCGCCTTCCGCGAAGTGATCGCCCGCAGCAATCAGGATCCGATCCCGCGCAGCCTGTCGCTGTACCTGCATGTGCCGTTCTGCCGCAGCCCGTGTTTTTACTGCGGCTGCAACCGCATCATCACCCGCGACACGCGGCGCGGCGCGGAATATCTGGAACGCCTGCAACGCGAAATCCGCGCCGTCGCGCCGCTGTTCGACCGCGACCGCGAAGTGGTGCAGATCCACCTCGGCGGCGGCACGCCCAATTTCCTCGACGCCGGCCAACTCGGCGAGCTGATGGAAACGCTGGAGACCGCGTTCCGCTTCTCCACCAGCGAGCGGCGCGATTTCTCCATCGAACTGGACCCGCGCTTCATCGACGCCGCCTATGTCGAGGCGCTGGCCTTCATCGGCTTCAACCGCGCCAGCCTCGGCGTGCAGGATTTCGATCCCGCCGTGCAGGCCGCAGTCAACCGCATCCAGAGCGTCGAACAGACGCTGGAGATCATCGACGCCTGCCGTCGCCACGGCCTGCGCTCGGTCAATGTCGATCTGATCTATGGCCTGCCGCGGCAGACGCTGGAAGGCTTCGGCCGCACCCTCGACACCGTGCTGGCGGTGCGTCCGGACCGCCTGGCGGTGTACGGCTATGCCCACCTGCCGGAACTGTTCCGCCCGCAGCGGCAGATCAACCCCGCCGACATGCCTTCGGGCGAAACCAAGCTGGCGCTGCTGCAACTGGCCATCGAAAAACTGTCGGCCGCCGGTTATCGCTACATCGGCATGGACCACTTCGCCCTGCCCGAGGACGAACTGGCGATCGCCCAGGCGCAGGGCGAACTGCAACGCAATTTCATGGGCTACACCACGCACGACGCCACCGACCTGATCGGCCTCGGCGTCAGCGCGATCAGCCGCATCGGCGAGTGCTATGCGCAGAACCCGCGCGACCTGCCGGCCTGGGAGGCCGCCGTCGACAGCGGCCGGCTGCCGGTCTGGCGCGGCCTGCTGCTGAACGGCGACGACATGGTGCGCGAGGAAGTGATCCAGCAACTGATGTGCCACGGCGAGATCGACTGCCAGCGCATCGAGGAACTGTTCGGCATCGACTTCGAGCATTACTTCGCCGACTCGCTGGAGAAGCTGGTGCCGTTGCAGGAAGACGGGCTGGTGCTGACCAGCCGCCAGCGCATCCGCGCCACCGCACACGGTCGCCTGCTGCTGCGCAACATCGCGATGTGCTTCGACGCCTACCTCGGCACCGCCCGCGCCGCGCCGGCACGCCACGCGCGCGCGATTTGAGGGACTCTCAGGTTCCGCGCCGCGTGGCCTGAAGCGGTTTGCGAAGGCGCGGTTTGCTCAGCCGCCGCGGGCGACCGGGCGCGCCGGATCGGCCGACCATTCGCTCCACGAGCCGGCGTACAGACGCGCGCCATCGAGGCCGGCGTGGGCCATGGCGAGGAGATTGTGGCAGGCGGTGACGCCGGAGCCGCACATGTGGACGACATCGGCGGGCGGGTGGCCGCCAAGCAGGGCGTCGAACTCCTCGCGCAGGCGCTGCGGACTCTTGAAGCGTCCGCCGGTTTCCAGATTGAGCGCGTAATGACGGTTGCTGGCACCGGGGATGTGGCCGGCGACGCGGTCCAGCGGTTCGATCTCGCCACGGAAGCGTTCCGGCGCGCGGGCGTCGACCAGCACGCCGTCACCATTGGCCATACGGGCGGCGAGCACGGCGATGGAAACGCCGCTGCGCACGTTGTAGCGCGCCGAATAGGTCTGCGGACGCGGACGCGGCACGGCGTGCTCCAGCGGATGGTTGCCGGCCAGCCAGGCGCTGACGCCGCCATCGAGCACGGCGACGCGCTGATGGCCAAGCATGCGCAGCAGCCACCATAATCGCGCGGCATAGGCACCGTCGGCACTGTCGTAGGCGACCACCTGGCTGCCCGGCGCGATGCCCCAGCGGCCGAGGCGGGCGCACAGCGCGGCGGCGTCGGGCAACGGATGCCGCCCGCGACCACGCTTGCCGGCATCGGACAGGTCGCGCTCCAGATGCGCATAGACCGCGCCGGGCAGGTGACCGGACAGATACATGCGCTCGCCGGCACCGGGATCGACCAGGTCGAAGCGGCAATCGACCAGGACCAGGTCCTCTCGGCCCAGCGCGCTGCGCAGCGCATCACAGGAAACCAGGGTGTTCCAGTTCATTCGTCGGCCCGCCTCAACAGGAGGGTCGGCGCTGATCCAGCCGCCGACGCAGATCCACCAGCATTGCCGCCGTCGCTCCCCAGATGCGGTATGCGCCGAAGCGGAACTGGTAGTAGTGTCGCATTCTGCCCCGGTAGTCGGCGTTATGGCGTTCGCAGTTCGCCGGGTCGAGCAGGAAGGCCAGCGGCACCTCGAACGCCTCGGCGACTTCGCGCGGATCGGGCACGGCGCGGTAGGCCGGATCGAGCCGTGCCACCAGCGGGGTGACGCGGAAGCCGGAAATGGTGTCGTAGGGGTCGAGGAAGCCCAACGGATGCAGGCGGTCGGCGGCGATGGCGACTTCCTCGGCGGTTTCGCGCAGGGCGGCGATCAGCGGGCCGCCGTCGTCCGGTTCGATGCGTCCGCCGGGGAAGCTGATCTGTCCGGCGTGGGTGCTCAATCCCTCGGTGCGCCGGGTCAGCAGCACGCGGGCGCCGTCGGCGCGCGGAACGATGCCGATCAGCACGGCGGCCGGCTTGCGTGGCAGCGCCGGCGGCAGCAGGTCGTCGAGTTCGTCGAGATTCCAGGCCGGGCCTTGCGGTGGCAGGTCCAGCGGATGCAGGTCGACCGTGGAGAGCGGGTCGCCATCGGCGCTCGCGGCGCGGAGCATGGCGGCGGCGCGCGGGCTCATCGCCGGCCGATCCGTCTGCATCGGCGCGGCGCGGATGCCGGAACGCGATGGGGCGAGGGAAGATGCGGAGTCTGGTTCATCCCGAGGCGCCACGCCGGCCAGAGCACCGGCCGGCGTGGTCACGAATCAGTTGACCTCGACCAGGCGCACGTCGAAGACGACGGCCTGGTTGGGACCGACCGGCGAACGCGGGGAATCGCCGTAGGCCAGTTCCGCCGGCAGGTACAGCTCCCAGCGCGAACCCGCCTTCATCAGCGGCAGGGCGTCCTGCAGGCCCTGCAGCGGGGCTTCGGACACGCGCATGGTCAGCGGCTGCGGGCTGGCACCCTGGTAGGTGTTGGCAAACTCCTGGCCCGAGTACAGCGAGCCACGGAAGTGCACCTTGACCTGGCTGCTGGCCGCCGGACGGCCGCCGGTGCCTTCCTCGATGACCCGGTATTGCAGGCCGCTGGGCAGGGCGACGATGCCGGACTTGCCGCGGTTCTGCGCCAGGAACTGGTCGCTCTTGGTCTTGTTCTCGCGCGCGACCTTCTCGAACTCGGCGCGGGCCTCGGCCACCATCTTGGTCTGCATCTGCTCCAGCGCGGCGCGCATCTGCTCCTCGGCCACCGCCGGCGGACGCTTGCCGTAGCCGTCCTGGATGGCGCGGATGACGGTGTTGACGTCGATATCGATCTTGCGCTCGGTGAAATCCTTGCCGATCTCGTAGCCGACCGCGTAGCTGAGCTTGCCCTTCTCGGACGTGGTGTCCTGCGCCAACACGACGCCCGTGCCCATCATTGCGAGCAGTGCGATCCCCAAACGAACCTTCATCGACAGCCTCCTTAGGCCAGAACGGAATACCCGCGGAACCTCGCCCGCGCGGAAAAAACGACCCCGCAGTTTACCCCGACAGCCGGGCTGGCCGCCAGATCGCCCGCGCGGACGCAGGCCAGTGGACGCGCGCCGGCCGCGCAAGTTCCATCGGCCACGCCCGTCGCGACGGCTAGAATTCAGCTTTCCCCGCCGCCGACGCTGACCATGACCGACCTCCGACATTTGCCGACGGGCGCGGAGATCCGCCTGTGCGCCGCGCCGCAGCGGCTGTTCGTGCCCCTGCTGCGGCGCGGGCTGCCGGGCGCGCTGCCCTGCGTGCAGGTCGGCGAGCGCGTCGCCGCCGGCGAATTGATCGGCCGCCGCGTGCATGCATCGGGCTGCGACGTGCCGGCACCGCTGGGCGGGCGCATCGAGGCGGTGATGGAGCGCCCGGCCCTGCGCGCGCCGTGGCGCTCGCAGCCGTGCGTGGTGGTCGATTGCGACCCGTCGGCGGCGGAGCAGCCGCCGTTTCCCGCCTGGCCGGACTGGACGCAGCGCACGCCGCAAGCCCTGCGCCAACGCCTGCGCGACAGCGGTGCGGCGACGTTGCAACGGCTGGCGAACATGCCCCCGGCCGATGTCCTGCTGCTGGATGCTAGCGAGCCGCTGGACGCAGCGCCGCGCCAGGGCACGTTGCTGCGCCAGCGTCCACAACAGGTGATCGACGGCGCGCGGATGCTGGCGCGGGCGCTGGGCGCGACGCGGATCGTGCTGCTGACGCACGCGCCGGTCGCGCTCGTGGCGGACCAGGACATCGCCATCGCCGAATTGCCGGCGCACTGGCCGCGACCCGGCCGCCGGGCGCGCGAAACCGCCGCGCTCGGCGCTGCCGCGAGCTCACAGCGCATCGCGCATTGCCCGGCCACGGCGGCGCACGACGCCTGGCGCGCCGTGGCGCAGGGCCGTCATGCCAGTCATCGACTGATCCATGTCGATGGCGTGCCCGGCGCGGGGCTGTACGAAGTCGCCCTCGGCACGCCGATCAGCCACCTCATCGAACACGCCGGCGGCTATCCGGCCGATGCCCGCGCCTTGCTCGGCGGCGGCCTGCGCGATGGCCTGCCGCTGCCGCATGACGACCTGCCCATCGACCATGACAGCCGCGCGCTGACCGTGCTCGGCGGCGCGCTGCCTGCTGCGAACGTCGAGTCGCCCTGCATCCGTTGCGGCGATTGCGCCGACGCCTGCCCGGAAGCGCTGCGGCCGTGGCGATTGCTGGAAGCCGTCGAGCGCCATGACATCGAGGCGCTGGTCGCGGAAGCGCTGGACGACTGCGTCCATTGCGGTGCCTGCACCAGCGTCTGCCCGAGCCGGATCGACCTGAACGCGCGACTCGCCCAGGGTCATGAATGGCTGGACGAGGAAGTCCACCAGCGCCTGCTTGCCGACGCCGCGCGCGAGCGCCATCTGGCGCGCCAGGCGCGACAACTGCGTGTGCAGGAGGAACAGATGGCGGCGCAGGCGGTGCGCAAGGAAGCCGCCAGCGCCTCGGCGGTGCTGGCTGCCATCGCCCGCGCCAAGGCACGGCGCGAGAACCCGGACGCGGCACCGTGAAGTCCTTCGATCCCGTCACGCCGGCACGCCTTCGCGCGCCCGACCTGCGCGCCCGCGCCGGGCGTCACGCGCTGGCCCTGTTGCCGGTGCTGCTGGCGCTGCTCTGGCAAGGCGATTTCGGCCTGCCACTGCGGCTTGCCGCCGCCGCGCTGGCCGCACTGCTGCTGGATGCGCTGCTGCTTGGTCTGCGCGGGCAATCGATCCGCGCCGGAGCGCGCGCTGCCGGCGGCTTGCTGCCGGCAGCGCTGAGCGTGCTGTGCCTCGGCCCGGGCGCGTCGCTGCCGGCCTGCATCATCGCCGCCTGCATCGTCGTGGTCGTCGGCCGGCATCTGTACGGCGGCCCCGGCCGCGCGCCGTTCAACCCGGTCATGCTCGGTTGGGCGGTGATCCTGTTGACGATGCCGTCGGCAAGCGCCTGGCCGCAAGGCGACGACTGGCTGCCGGTCAGCCTGGCCTGCGCAGTCGGCGGCCTGATCTTGATCGGCTGGCGATTGATCGCCTGGCAGACGCCGTTGCTGCTGCTGGCCGGGGCGGCGATCCTTGCCGGCGTGCTGCTTGTCGGCGGCGACGCCGTGGCGCTGGCGCAGGCCGCGCGGGCACCGGAAGTCGCGCTGTTTGCGCTGGCGATCTGCTTTGTCGCCAGCGACCCCGCCTCGTCCTGCGTCAGCCGCCGTGGCCGCTGGCTGTTCGCTGTCGGGCTGGTCGCGCTGGCCCTGTCCGCCTGCCTGCTCGGCGCGCGGGCCGATCAGTCGCTGGCGTTCTCCACCCTGCTGCTGAACGCCCTCGCGCCTTGGCTGGATTCCGCCGCGCCGCAGCGCGACCAGCCGCCCTGACAAGTCCGCAGCGCCGCCTCGTCACTCACTTGTCGACGAAGGCGCGCTCGAACACGTACTGGCCGGGCGAGCCGATCCGCGGCGCGGGGGTGAAACCGCGCGCATCGAGCAGACCGCGAAAGTCGGCCAGCATCTGCGTGCTGCCGCAGATCATCGCGCGGTCCTTCTCCGGATCAAGCGGCTCCAGACCAAGGTCGCTCATCATCCGGCCGGATGCCATCAAGTCCGTGGTGCGGCCCTGATTGACGAACGGCTCGCGGCTGACCACCGGGTAGTAGAGCAGTTTGGGCGCGATGATCTCGCCGAGATATTCGTGCTGCGGCAGTTCGCGTTCGATGTAGTCGCGATAGGCCAGATCGGCCACGCCGCGCACGCCGTGGACCAGGATCACGCGCTCGAAGCGCTCGTAGGTTTCCGGATCCTTGATGGTGGACAGGAACGGGGCCAGCCCGGTGCCGGTGGCCAGCAGGTACAGGTTGCGGCCCGGCCACAGATCGGAAATCAGCAAGGTGCCGGTGGGCTTGCGGCCGACCAGCACCTCGTCGCCCTCGGCGATGTGCTGCAGGCGCGAAGTCAGCGCGCCGTCCTGCACCTTGATGCTGAAGAACTCCAGATGCTCTTCCCAGTTGGCGCTGGCGAAGGAGTACGCACGCAGCAGCGGCTTGTCGTTGATCATCAGGCCGATCATCACGAACTGGCCGTTGTCGAAACGCAGGCCGTCGTCGCGGGTGCAGGTGAAGCTGAAGTAGGAGTCCGTCCAGTGACGGACCGACAACACGCGCTCCAGGCTGTAGGGCTTGCCGGAAGCCGGACGCATGGCCGGCTGGGGACTGTCGATGGCGCTGCCGCCAGCGCTGCGGGCGTGGGTCATGGAGAGGCGATCAGGAAGGCAGACCGCGCATTTTAAGCCTTCCGGCGAGGCGCGACTTGTCCGCGATCAAGGCGGCGGCCGTTTGCGCCGGCGGCAACCGGTGCAGAGGTTCGATTGCGCTCGGCAAGGCCGGTCATTCCGCCCGACCCGGCGGCTTGCGCCGCTTCGGTCCAGGCTTGCGCGCTGTCGGCGGCTCGCTGCGCGAGCGCTTGGGACGCGGCCCGCCGTCGCCGACGATGCGCTGGATGCGCAGGCGCTGGCCGGACACCCAGACGTTTTTCAGGTGATGCAGCAAATCGTCCGGCATGCCGGTAGGCAGGTCGATCAGGCTGTGGTCGTCGCGGATGTCGATGCGGCCGATGTAGCGGCTTTCGATGCCGGCCTCGTTGGCAATGGCACCGACGATGTTGTTGGGACGCACGTTGTGGCGATGGCCGACTTCGATGCGGAAGGTCTCCATGCCCGCTTCGTCGCCGCGTGGTCGGGCGCGGCGGACCGGGCCGGCGTGCTCGCCGCCGTCGCCGTCGGCCGCGACGTGTTCGCGACGCGGTGGCCGCGGCGGTTTGTCGCCGTGGCGCGGGGCCGCACGTTCGCCATGTCGTTCGAACTGGCGCGGCTCGGGCTCGGGAACCGGTTTGAGCAGCAGCGGCTGCTCGCCCTGCACCATTCGCGCCAGCGCGGCGGCGATCTCGCTGGCCGGCGCGCCGCGCTCGCTTTCGTAGCGGGCGACCAGGTCGCGGAACACGTCCAGCCCGTCGGCCGCCAGCACCTCGTCGATGCGGGCGAGAAACTTGCCGACGCGCTGGTCGTTGACGCGGTCCACGCTGGGCAGGCTCATCGGCTCGATCGGCTGCCGGGTGGCGCGTTCGATGGCGCGCAGCATGCCGCGCTCGCGCGGGGCGACGAACAGGATCGCCTCGCCGCTGCGCCCGGCGCGGCCGGTGCGGCCGATGCGGTGGACGTAGCT
>JBAYTD010000042.1:0-20055 GCA_041675805.1 Lysobacteraceae bacterium | reverse complement strand
GGCGACCTCCGGCTGGCCGTCGACCGGGATCCAGTAGCCCTGCTCGCCATCCGCGCTGAGCTCGCCGTGACCGGCGTAGTAGACCAGCAGGTTGTCGTTCGGCCCGAGCGTCTCGCGCGCATCGTTGAGCGCGGAAAGGATCTCGAAACGGCTGGCGTTGAGCAGCAGGTTGGTCTTGAAGCCGTAGCGGTTGCGCAGCATTTCGGCCACTGCGGTGGCATCGTTGACAGCGCTTTGCAGCGGCTGGAAATGGCTGTTCGCATAGCTGTTGTTGCCGATCACGATGGCGTGGTAGCGGCCGAGGTCGACCCCGGCCGGCACGCCGGCGGTTGCCGCCGGGGCCGGCGTCGGCGCGCGCGAGGCCGCCGCGCCATCCGCCTGCGGCACCATCAGGAACTCCAGTTCGCCCGATCCACCACGCCGGTCCGTCGCCGCCACCTTGACCACCGAGCCACCCGGCTGCACGTCGATGCTGGCGCGGAACAGGCCGTTGCCGCCGAGCACCACCGGCGTGCCGTTGACGGTGATCGAGGCGATTGCCTGCGGGTTGCTGACCTTGCCGGTCAGATCCTGGCGACCGGCGGAGCGTTGCAGCATGGCGGCCGGTCGGCCACGGGTCACTGCCAGCGGCGGGTCGATGATCTCCAGCGTCGGCGCGGCGGCGAGCAGGCTGCCGCCGGCCAGCGCCGTCTGCTGTTCGAGCACGGCGATCTGCGTCTGCTGCTGGCGCACTTCGGACTCGCGCGCGGCGAGCTGCGTCTCCAGCAGCTTCATCAGCTCCCAGTCTTCCTGCTTGCGACCGGCGGCCTCGGCTTCCAGTTGGGCGATGCGCGCCTCGTACTGCTGGCGCTCGATCTCCAGTTGCGACTGGTTGCTGGCCAGTTGCGTCTGCACGTTCTCGGCACGCTGCCGGGCATCGTCCAGCGAAGCGGTGAGCTGGTCGGTCTCCTCGCGGATCTGCGCCAGCGTCTGCTGCGCGCCGGCCGTGCGGGCGGCGTCCTCGCGTGACTTCAGTTCGGCCAGCTGCTGCTCGACCTCGGCGCGACGGCGCTCGGATGCCTCGCGCTCGGCCTTCAGTGCGGCGGTCAGACGGGCGACCTCGTTCTCGCGCTCGTTCAGCACCGAACGCTGGCGGTCGATCGCGGAGAAGTCCGCGCCGGTCGCCTTGCGTGCCTCAGCCAGCTTCGACTGGGTGGCCTGCAGCTCGCGCTGCGCGCCCTGCAACGCCTGCTTGCGGCTGCGCAACTGGCCCTGCAACTCGTCGACCTGCCGGCGCAGGCGCTGCGACTCGGCCTCGCTGGTGGCCACATCCTCGCGCAGCGAGCCGATCTCGGCGTCCTTGGCCTCCAATTGCACCTGCACCGTGGAGGCGAACAGCAGGTCATCGTCCTGGATGCCGGAAGCCTCGCGATAGAGGTTCAGCGCGCGGGTCAGATCTTTTTCCACGCCCAGGCCCTGCTCGTACAGGTAGCCGAGGTTGATGCGGGCGCGGTTGTTGCCCTGCGCCACCGCCTTCTTCAGCCACACCGCCGCCATGTCGTAGTCGGGCGCGGTGCCGAGGCCCTTGAGGTAGATCTCGCCGACATAGTTCTGCGCGTCGGCGCTGCCGGCATTGGCCTGATCCATCCAGACCTTGAGCGCGGTCTGGTAATTGGCGCGGTCGAAGGCGACATATTCGCCGCCGCGGATCTCGCAGTCGGCCTGGGTGGTGCGGATCGGGCGCCGCGCGCTCATGTAATTGGCCATCGCGCCGAGCTTGCGCACCTGTCCGGGCAGCAGGCAGTCGACGATCAGCAGGTCCTCCGCGTTGCGCACTTTCGGCTTGGCCGCAAGGGCGTCGTGGACGGGCATGAGGGCGACACCGAAGGTGAGCAGGGCGGCGCTGACCGCCAGAGTCAATCGTGCAGAAAATGTCGAGTATTCGTGAAGACCGGAAGCCATGATCGCACCCTCCTGATAGAGCGCTGTTCGCACGTGTTCCGGGAGTATACTTCGACGCCATGTGACTAAATCGTTCAGCCGGGGGAGCCGTCATGAAACTGCTGGGGAATTCAACCATGCGCCGCCTGCTTGCTCACACCGCGCGCCCGTTCGGACGCCGGTTCCGCCCCGATTCCCGCCCTCCGGCCGTGCGCTCGCGCGGGTTCTCCCTGATCGATGCCCTGCTCGCTATCGCCGCGCTGTCGCTGTTCACCGCGATCACCGTCCCGGCCTACCAGGAATACCGCACCAACGCCGACGCATCGATGCGGATCAGCGCCGCGGCCACCCAGCCGAGCATGCCGCAGTACATGGACCCGATCATCATCGATCCGGTATCGGTGCCTTCCGGTGCGTACCCGGTCTCGGCGCTCAACGATCTCGAAGCCACCATCCGGGTCAGCAAGGATGACGCCTTCAACGATTTGTACGTGCGCTGGTCGCTCTACGTCGACGGCAGCCTGTCTTACGCCAAGAGCTGCGATCTGGTCGAAGCCGGCAGCACCGCCACGGTGGCCATCAACGACCTGCTCTTCGGCTTGAACTTGCGCGGCGGCTACGCCGGCGAGTACGAGCTTCGGGCGGAAGCCGACCACTTCGAATGCCCGTCGCCGGACGGCAAGGAAGCCGTCGAGGTGGCCAGCTTCACCCTCGAAGAAGTCGACCTCACCTTCATCGATGCACCCGACATCGTTGAGGCGGGCGAAACTGTCACCCTGACCCTGCAACTGGCCACCAGGCTGTCGAAGATTCCGGTCGCCGACGAAGAGCTGTACTGGTCCACGTACGCCAAATCCGGTGATTACTCCGATTCCGGCTTCACCAACCCGACCGACGCCAACGGCCGCACCACCATCTCGTTGGACATCGGCCCGGAATTGGTCGATGACATCATCTTCGTGTCTGCCGATTCCGAGCCACTCAACACATACGCAGACATCAGCTTCAGTGTGGTGGCGGTGCAATACGACCTGACCCCGGGCGGAACGGTCCCCAACGCCATCATCCCGCCGTTCGTCGATCCGGAAGTGTCGGTCCGTGTCTTCGATGACGGCTCGCCGGTCGATGGCATCGGCATCTACTGGGCAATCCAATTGCCTACTGAGGGCGTCGTCAACGCCGGCAGCCTCTGTGCGCCCGCCAGCACCACGATCGGCGGCCAGGCGACGATCCAGTTGTCGGAGTTCGACGGTCTATCCCTGCCGCTGGCCCCTGGCCCCTACGCGGTCTACGCCGGCCTCGCCGGACAGCAGCAATGCCGCGGCGGGACGCGGGGCGACATCGGTGACATGACACTGGTCGCGACCTTCGGCGTGGAGGAGGTCGAACTGGTGTTCGATGACCCGCCGAGCGCGGTGAACGTCGGCGAGCCGGCCATCTTCCCGCTGCTGTTCCGCACCACGCCGAGCAACACCCCGCTGCCCGGCTACAGCTTCGACTGGGAAGTCCAGGGCGTGAGCGCGCAGACCGGCCAGGGCGTCACCGCCGCCACCGACGGCGATGGCCGCACCTCGGTCACCCTGACCACCACCGAAGGCAGCGGGGAAGCCTTCCTGGTCGTCACCAACTCTCCGCTGGGCGTTTCCGAATCCAGCTTCTTCGTCTCCTTCGACCGCTACCTCGACCTGTCCAGCAATCCGCCGACGCAAAACTATTCCGAAGAGTTGGCCAGCGGCTTCTCGGTCTACACCTCCAGCGGCCCCGATCCGGACGACGCCGGCCCCGATGCCGGTGTGCCGGTCAGCTTCTCGATCAGCAGCGGCAACGCCGTGTTCAGCGCCACCGGCAGTGCGCAGATGGTGGTCAATTCCAACAAGAGCGGCATCGCCGCCAGTTCCACGCTGGAGATCGGCCGCACCGACAGCAATGTGCTGGTGACGGTCAGCGCACCCGGCCGCACCTCGGTCGAAACGGTCTACAACGTCGTCGCCTCGACCTACTCGCTGCAGGCCCAGGGGCCGGCCGAGGTCCAGGTGGACAGTACGCAGACCGTCGATCTCGCAGTGCAGGCGCTGCGTCAGGGCAGCAGCACGCCGGTCCCGCTGGGTGCCGGTGAAACGGTCACCTGGACGGTCGTCAGCCAGCCGTCCGGCGGTGCTACGGTCACTCCCAGTGTCTTGACCGACGCCAGCGGCATCGCCACCACCACCTTCACGCCCGGCAGCGAAGGCGTCTATCAGGTCATCGCCAATTTCGACAGTGGCCTCGGCAGCGGCTCGCCGGCCACCCAGGCGTTCACGGTCACCGTCACCGTCACCGCGCCCACGCCCTCGCTGGCACCCTACCAGGGCGACATGGTGCAGGCACCGCCCGGCAGCCAGGTCTCGTTGGTGGTGCGCTACTTCGAGGACGGCGTGCCGACGACGCCCGGCAGTCCGCTGACGATCCGCTGGGAGGTGCTGGAGGGCGATGCCAGCGTCGCGCCGGCAACCTCGCCGATCAACAGCAGCACCGGTACCGCCAGCGCCACCGTCACCCTCGGCAACCAGCCCGGCCAGGTCGCCGTGCAGGCAACGCTGGAGCCCGGCTCAGGCAACAAGAATGCGCCGAATGGCGGCATCACGCCGGTGACGACGGTGTTCTACCTGGTGATCCTCGACCAGTACACCCTGCTGGTGACCGACCCGGCCGACAAGCGCGTCAGCGCACAGCCCGGCGATCCGTTCGACGTGACCGTCAATCTCAGCAACAACCAGGGTGCCGGCGTCGAGGAGGCCTATGTTTCCGTCGACGGCGAGATCGCCGACCTGCCCAGCGCCCTGTTGACCGACAACGCCGGCAACGCCGTGCTCTCGGCGACGGCACCGCAGCAGCCGGGCACCTACTTCGTCAATTTCCGCTTCCAGCCTTACGGCGATTCGCCCGGCCAGGGCGAACTGGCCGACACCGTGCGCATCGACGTGATCGCCGACGACGGCGGCGAGACCGGCTTCGGCCGCCTGATCGCCACCGAAGGCAACGGCCAAGTCGGTCTGATCGGCCAGCCGGCGCTGCCGCTGCGCGTCCTCTACACCATCGATGACGTGCCGACGCCCGGCATCACGGTGGAATGGACGGTGCAGGGAACGGGTTCGCCGGCAAGCGACTCCACCGTCACCAACGGCGAAGGCATCGCGAGCTTCGACTACACCTTCGGCAGCGCCGGCAACTCGATCATCACCGCCCGTATCGGCGAGGTGCAGGAGCAGTTCGTCATCACCGCCGTGCCCGGACAGCTCGGCATCGTCTCCGGCGATGGCCAGTCCGGCGATGTCGGTGAAACGCTGGCGGCACCGCTGGTGGTGCAGCTTTCCGCGCCGGGTGCCAGCGCCGGGGCCTCGGTCGCCAACGTGCCGGTGACCTGGACCGTGGTCTCCGGTGGCGGCAGCGTGTCGCAGAACGTGGTGTCCACCGACGCCGCCGGCCGCGCCGCGATCGACTTCACGCTGGGCGCGGAGGCCGGCGCGCAACAGGTCAGCGCCAGTGCCGCCGGTGCCTCGGCAACGTTCAATTTCACCGCCACGGCGGCGGAAGCCAGCGCCACCTTGTCGATCATCTCCGGCAACGGCCAGCAAGGCCCGGTGCAAACCCTGGCCGACGCGCCGCTGGTGGTCGAATTGCTCGACGGCAAGGGCAGTCCGCTGGCCGGACAGCCGGTGCAATGGACGCTGTTGGCCGGCGACGCCGTGCTCGACGGCCAGTCCGGCCCCGGCGTACCGGTGGAGACGCTGACCGACGGCAGCGGCCGCGCCAGCCTGCAATTCCGCTATGGCAACACGCCGGGCGCGATCAGCATCCAGGCCGGCACGCCGGACAGTCTGACCCCGCTGGTGTTCGTCGCCAATGCGTTGATGCCCGGCCTGAGCGTGGCGCAGGGCGACAACCAGAGCGGCGAGGTCGGCACCACCCTGCCGCAGGATCTGGTCGTCAGCATCGCCCCCGGCCTGACCAAGGCTCTCGGTGGCGTCAGCGTCGCCTGGGAAGTGGTCAGCGGAGATGGCAGCCTCGCCGCCGCCGTCACCACCACCGATGCTAACGGCCAGGCCCGCAACCAGTGGACGCTGGGCAGCGAGCCGGGCCAGAACCAGGTCCGCGCCCGGGTCGTCGGAAGCAGCGACAGCGTCACCTTCAACGCCACCGCCAGCGCCGTCAGCGGCGCGCTGGCCAAGGTCTCCGGCGACAACCAGACCGACCTGCCGACCAATACCGACTCGGCCCCGCTGGTGGTGCGCCTGAGCCGCAGCGACGGCACGCCGATCAGCGGCGCGACGATCACCTGGACGGGCAGCAACGCCGGTTTCCCGGTCGAGGGCCAGAGTGAACTGGCGACCACCACCACTTCGCCGACCAACGCCCAGGGCGAGGCACGCATCGTCACCCGCGTCACCGCCTCGGGTGCCGCCTCGGTGCAGGCCTCCGCACCGGACGTGGCGGCCGAGCCGGTGGTGTTCAGCCTGACCGGCCTGATCGCCAACACCGACCGCCTGGGCGACAACGAGCGCGGCATCGCCGAAGTGCTCGACAACGCCTGCGAAGCGCTGGAAACACTGGCCAATCCGACGCCGGCGCAGCTCGACCTGCTGCAACGCTGCCGCGAACTCCAGGACAGCGCCGGCGACAACCCGGACGATGTCTCCGACGCGCTGTCGGAGATGGAAGCCGATGTCGGCACCACCCTCGCCGGTGCCGGCCTGGAGGTGATCACCGCACAGGTCACCAATGTCAGCAGCTACCTGGTCGAAGCGCGCAATCGCGGCACCGGCGGCGGCAGCTTCAAGGTCGGCATGCTGACCTCCGGCGGCCTGTTGCCGCTGTCCTTCCTGCCCTCGGCCATCCTGTCCGCCGAGGACTCCGCGGAAGGCCAGGACCTGGGGCCGGACTTCGGCCGCTGGGGCTTCTTCGCCAGCGGCCAGATCGGCCGTGGCAAGTACCGCCGCGGCGAGCGCACGCCGGACTACGACTACAGCTCCGGCAACCTGACGATGGGCGTGGACTACCGCGTCAACGACGCGCTGATCCTCGGTGCCGGCCTCGGCTTCTCGCGCCACGACACCGACCTGCGCAACGACGCCGGCAGCCTTGAAACTTCGGGCTGGAACCTGATCGGCTACGGCACCTGGTACAACGAGCGCCAGTGGTTCGTCGACAGCGTGCTCAGCATCGGCAGCAACGACTACGACCTGGTCCGCCGGCTGAACTACCGCATCAATGCGGTCGGCGGCGGCGTCACCGTCATCGACCAGATCGCCAGCGCCAGCACCAAGGGCGACCAGTTCGGCTTCTCCCTGTCGGTCGGCCGCGACTGGCAGAAGGGCCCGTGGAGCATCAACTCCTACCTGCGCGGCAACTACCTGCGCACCGAGTACGACGCCTACGAGGAAACCATGCTGGCCAACCTGCCGGGTGCCGGCCTGGCACTGGCGGTGGAGGCGCGCGACCTGAAGAGCACCACCAGCGTGCTCGGCGGCAAGGCGACCTACGTGCTCAGCCGCGACTGGGGCATCCTGATGCCCTACGGCATGGTCGAGTGGGAGCATCGCTTCGACGATGACCCGGCGCGTCTGGTGACCCGCTTCATCGCCGACCCGACCGGCAGCGTCACCATCCAGACCGGCGACGTGATGGACAGCGACTACTTCAACGTCGGCCTCGGCCTGTCCGCGTTGTGGCCGGGGGGCCGCTCCGCGTACATCGCCTACGAGCGCCTGGTCAGCGCCGCGCGGCAGTCGCAGGACACCCTGTCCGTCGGCATCCGCATCGAGTTCTGATCGCCATGACCTGCGTGCATTTGATCGACTTTCCCGCGCGTCCCGCCGACATGGCGGGCACGCGCAGCTTGCAAGACATTTTCCGCTCGCGGCATCATGGCATCCGGACGTGGACGGGTCAGGGGAGAAAGGCCCGCCACGCGATGGACCACACAACGCGTCCGTGGCGCCGGGAACGCGAAAACACAGAACGGGAGGGGGCGCCCGCATGATCGAGTTCGGCCATCTGAGTCACGTTGGGCTGCGCCGCGAACACAACGAGGACACCTACTACGGCGATGCCGACCTCGGCTTGTGGTTGGTCGCGGACGGCATGGGCGGGCACGAGTTCGGCGAGGTCGCCAGCGCGCTGGCCCGCGAAACCATCGTCCGCGAGATCCGCCGCGAGCGCAGCCTCGCCGACGCCATCCGCGCCGCCAACGAGGAAATCGTCAACCATTCACGCAGCCGCTCCGAAGCCCTGCCGATGGGCACCACCATCGCCGCGGTGAAGACCGAGGGCGACCGCTTCGAGATGTCCTGGGTCGGCGACTCGCGCGTCTACCTGTGGAACGGCTCGCTGCGGCAGATCTCGCAGGATCATTCCTACGTGCAGGAGCTGATCGACCAGGGCGCGATCACCTCCGAACAGGCGCGCACCCATCCGCATCGCAACGTCGTCACCCAGGCGCTGGGCGTGACCGACCCGCACAGCCTGCGCGTGGAAACGGTGGCCGGCGAGTTGAAGCCGGGCATGCAACTCCTGCTGTGCAGCGACGGGCTGACCGAGGAAGTGGACGACGAGGTCATCGGCCGCGTGCTCAGCCGCAAGGATCTCAGCGCGCAGGAATGTGTCGACCAGTTGATCCTCGCCGCCCTGGACGGCGGCGGCTCGGACAACATCACCGTGGTGCTGGTCCGCCGTCACTGAGACGGCGACCAGCGCAGGCGTTCACGCCGCGGGCCTGCAACGGATCGCGATCAGATCCTTCAGCCACTCGCGCCGAGATCCCACAACCATTGGCGCTGAACCCCACAACCGCCCGCGCTGAAACCCACAACGGTTCGCGCCTGAACTCCCTCAACCGTTCGCGCGGAGGTATCGAAGCGCCGCTCTGAAGGTGGCGGAACGTGGAACCGGCTCGAATCCGATCAGGACGCGGAACGCTCGCCGTCCCGCCCAAGGCTCAGCCGCCCAGCGCGCCCTTTTCCGCCCGCGCCAGCAGGTCGCGCAGGGCACCATCGTCGGGCTGCGCCTTCAGGCCCTCCTCGGCGAGGATGCGGCAATTGCCCCACAACTGGCGCTCGCACATGGTTTCCGAGCGCTGGCGGTAGTACTCGCCGATCACCGCCAGCCCTTCCAGCGCGCGTGCGTTGCCGGCCTCGATGTCGAGCACCTTGCGATACAGGTCGACGGCGGAGTCGCCGGACGGCGATGTCAGCTTGCGCCCCGGCTCCTTGGTGGTGCCGTACTCGCGATTGGCATCGGCCTGCGCCAGCAGCGATTCCACATCGCTCATGTCGACCGGGCTCGGCACCAGCACCACCGGCGGCAAGGCCGACTCCGTGCCGTCACCGATTTCGGCCGGCTTTTCCTCGGTCGTCGGCAGCAGCCACAGCACGAGGATCAGCGCCAACGCGCCAACCGCCACCGCGACGCCGGCCGGCAGCAGCCAGCGTGGCAGGCCGCCC
Source organism: Lysobacteraceae bacterium (assembly GCA_041675805.1). Classification (GTDB taxonomy): domain Bacteria; phylum Pseudomonadota; class Gammaproteobacteria; order Xanthomonadales; family Xanthomonadaceae; genus JANNWF01. The sequence goes on along the minus strand of JBAYTD010000042.1, from coordinate 10,657 downwards.
TCGGCACCGCGTTCGACCGCCTTGGCTCCGCGCAACGTGGTGTTGCCACTGCGGCGCGCACCGCTGCGCTTGCGCGCCGGGGTGGCGGCCTTCAGCGCCTCGGCCTCCGGTGCCGCCGCCAGCAACTGCTCCACCGCAGCGACGAAGCTGTCGCCGCTAGCCAGGCGATTGTCTACCGACTTGGCCATCAGGCCGTCGAGCAGCGGTTGCAGCCAAGCGTGCTCGGGCGGCAAGGTCGGCACCGGCTGGGTGACGTGCATCAGGGCGACGGTGAACGGATCGCTGGCCTGGTACGGCGTCTCGCCGGTCAGCATCTCGTACAGCATCACACCCAGGCTGTAGAGGTCCGAGCGGCCGTCGACCTGTTCGGCGCGGGCCTGCTCCGGGCTCATGTAATCGGGCGTACCGATCGAGGCCCCGGCCATGGTGGCACCGGACTTGGCGTCCATCGCCTTGGCGATGCCGAAGTCGGCCAGCACGGCGGTGCCGTCGGCCTTGAACAGCACGTTGCCGGGCTTCACGTCGCGATGGACGAAGCCCATGTCGTGGGCAAACTGCAAGCCGCGCGCGACATCGCAGACGATGTCCAGCGACTCGCCCACCGGCAGGCCCTTGTCGACGCGCTCGCGCAGGGTGCCGCCGGGAATGTACTCGGCGGCGAGGTAATAGACCGTGCCGTGCGAGCCGATGTCGAACACCGTCACCAGGTTCGGATGCGACAGCTTGGCGGTGATCCGCCCTTCCTTCAGGAAGCGGTCGGTGAACTCGGCATTGGCGGCCAGCGCCGGAGCCATCACCTTCAGCGCGACCTCGCGGTCCAGCGACTCCTGCACCGCGAGAAACACCGAGGCCATGCCGCCCTCGCCCACCGGACGCAGGATGCGGTATCCGGGGATGTGGATATCCACCGATTTGAGCAGGACGGTCGAGGTCACGATGCGAATGCCACGAAAGAACCGTCCGGATTATCCATGAACCGCCACGCCACGCCTACATGCCGGCGCGGCATGGCGTCGAAACCGCCCTCACTGCTCAATCCGCGCTGCGACGCAGTTCGCGCAGGGCGGCGACGAAACCGTCCATGCTGTAGGCGTTCTCGTCGTCGACCTTGCTGTACAGGGTGTCGATGCGGGCGCGCAGCACCTCGCCGCGCTCGGCCTCGATGGCGTTGAGCGCCTCGAAGGCGGTGATCACGCTGGAGGCCGCCATCGCCGCCTGTTCGGCGGCGGCGTAGTCGCGATATTCGCCGCGCTCGGCATCGGCCAGCAGGCTGTCGAGGATCGGCCCCAGGCTGTCGCTGCCAAACTGCGTCTCGGCCACCCGCGGCAGCAGGGCGCGGATGTCGGCGATCAGCGTGCGCGCCGCCGCAGCGGTGGCGTCACGGTTCTCGGTGGTGGCGTGGTGCAGGGCGCGGATGCGTTCGCCGATACGTTGCGCCGCGCCGCGATCAACTGCCGCCAACACGTGGCGGAACATCACCAGATTGGCATCGTTGAGGCGCACCACGCCCGGCCCGAGGCCGGTACCCGGACGCGCCGCCCAACTGCCGCTGTCCATGCGCTTGTGGCAGGCATGGCAGTCGAACAGCACCAGTTCGGGGAAGATGCCGTCCCAGCCGTGACGCGGGTCGAGCAGGGTCTCCAGCAGGGTGACGGCGGCGATGCCCTGGCCGATGCCCCAGTCGCGCACGCCGTTGAACTCGCCCTTGCGCTGCACGTAGTCGTCGTCGATTTCGTAATGGACGGTTTCCGGCAGCCAGGTGAAGGTGTCCAGTTCGAAACCCAGGCGCGGATGGCCGGCACCCATGATGCGATGGGTGATCATGCGGTCGGCCGTGCCCATGTGGCAGGACAGACACAGTTCGGCGCGCTTGACCGGATCCTCGGTCGGGTACAGGCCATTGGCGAGGTTGTCGGCGTGCGGCGTGTCCTTGCCGGTGTGCGAGGACAGCCAGCGCTCGGAGCCGCCGTGGCAGGCCTCGCAGCCGACGCCGTCGGTCAACTGGAAGCGCTCGCCGCGCTTGTCCTCGGGCGGGTTGTCGGTGTGGCAGTCGAGGCAGATCTTGGCCTTGCTGGCGTCGCCCAGGCCGAGCTTGCGCGCGATGGCCTGGCCCTCGCGGCCGAGCAGGGCCTGATAGGCCTTGGTGGCGTGGGGGTCGAACTCCTGCCAGCGGGCGAATTCACTCTGCCAGACGTTGGAATCCTTGAACGGCTGCGAGGCGCCGTGACAGACGCTGCTCGCACAACTGGCCACGCCCATGTGGACATCGGCGTTGATGGTGGAAACCACCCCCGCCTGCGCCATCGACAGGCTACCCACCATCCACAACAAGGCCAAACAAAAAGCTTTCATCCCCTACTCCTCCCCAGGAACGGAGACCACGATCACACCAGCGCTGATTATGCACGCGCCGATGGGTGCTGTGTGGCCGGAGTCATCAAGGAATCGTGAAGGCGACGCCTTCGCCCACCCTCGCCAGACCGGCGGATTTTCCGCCCGGGCGCAATGGTGGTAGCGTTTGCGACAGGCCGCTCATGCGCCGCCGCCCGGTCCGCCACAGATGGCCTCTTTCCCGCGCTTCCGCCGTTCCGTCCTGAACATTCATCCGACAGACGAAAGAGGTTTCCATGACTTCCACCGGCCGCGACCACCTTGAAATGGCGTTCAAATCCATCCTGTGCTTCGCCAACGACGGCAAGCTGCTGCCCGCCGAATTGCGCGAGATCGTCGACATCGCCCTGCGCGATGGCGTCGTCGATGCCGATGAAAAGCGCGTGCTGCGCAACATCATCGGCAGGCTGGACGCCACCGAACTGACCGCCGACATGCTCGCGAAGATCAAGAAGCTGCGCAGCGAGCACGACTTCTAGCCACGCCCTGCACCGGACCACGCCGGGCCGTCCGGCGGGTCCGCCCGAGCCGAGGAGAATCAGCATGACCGCGTTGCGCCTGATCGTTGCCGTCATCCTTGGCCTGGTGCTGGGCAGTCTGGTCAACATGGCCCTGATCATGCTCGGCGGCCTGCTGATCGCGCCGCCGCCGGGTGCCGACCTGAGCACGGCGGAAGGTCTGCGCGCCGCCGCACCGCAACTCGCGCCGCGACATTTCCTGTTTCCCTTCCTCGCCCATGCGCTCGGCACCCTGGCCGGTGCCTTCATCGCGGCGAAACTCGCCGTCCGCCGAAAGCCGCTGGCCGCCCTCCTGGTCGGCGGGCTGTTCTTCATCGGCGGCATCCTGGCGGCGAGCATGATCCCGGCCCCGGCCTGGTTCATCGCGCTGGACCTGATCCTCGCCTATTTCCCCTGCGCCTGGCTCGGCTACTGGCTGGCGCGAGCGCGACGGAGCACGCCATGAAGGAATACTGGGACAACCGCTGCTTCAAGATCGGCGCGATCATCGCCCTGGTCGGCTGGACACCGCTGCTCGCCATCATTCTCCTCGCCGCCATCGGCCTGTGGCCGGATCCCGACCCCAACCCGATCGGTCCGGGCCTGCTGTTCTTCGTCAGCTTCTGGCCCGGCCTCGCCTTTTTGCTGATCGGCTTCCTCCAGGTACGCGGCGGCCGCCGATAGCGCGACCGTGCCGGGTGTCAGCCGTAGGCGGACTCGCCATGCGCGGTGATGTCCAGCCCCTCGCGCTCGGCGTTCTCGTCGACGCGCAGGCCGACCAGCCTGCCGGCGATGGCGAAGGCGATGGCGGCAACTATGCCGATCCAGACGATGGTCAGCGCCACGCTCAACGCCTGCACGCCGAGTTGGCCGAGCAGATCGAAATCCGCCGGCCCCGTGCCACCCAGCGCCGGTGCGTGAAACACGCCGGTCAGCAGCGCACCGACGATGCCGCCGACCGCATGCACGCCGAACACGTCGGCGGCGTCATCGACACCAAGCAGCCGTTTCAGTCCGGTGACGCCCCAGACGCAGGCGATGCCGGCGACCAGGCCGATCACCACCGCACCGAGCGGACCGACCAGGCCGGCTGCCGGGGTGATGCCGACCAGCCCCGCCACCGCGCCCGATGCCGCGCCGAGCGCCGAAACCTTGCCCTTGGTCAGTTTCTCGGTCAGCGCCCAGCCGAGCACGGCGGCGGCGCTCGCCGCCAGGGTGTTGAGGAAGGCCAGCGCGGCTCCGGCGTTGGCCTCCAGGTTGGAGCCGGAATTGAAGCCGAACCAGCCGACCCAGAGCAGGCTCGCGCCGAGGAAGGTCAGCGGGATGTCGTGCGGTTTCAGCGCGCTCTGGCCATGGCCCAGACGCTTGCCGACGAAATGCGCGCCGACCAGCCCGGCGACGCCGGCATTGATGTGCACCACCGCACCGCCGGCGAAATCCAGCGCTCCCTTCTCGAACAGGAAGCCGCCGCCGGCCCAGACCATGTGCGCAATCGGCAGGTAGCCGAAGGTGAACCAGATCGCCACGGCCAGCAGCACGGCGGCGAACTTCGCCCGCTCGGCGAAGGCACCGACGATCAGCGCGCCGGTGATGCCGGCGAAGGTGGCCTGGAAGGCGACGAAGACGTATTCGGGCAAGGCCACGCCGTCGCTGAAGGTGGCCGCCAGCGAGTCGATGCCGACGCCGCGCAGGAACAGCTTGTCGAAATTGCCCAGCCACGCGCCGTCGCCGGAAAACGCCAGCGAGTAGCCGTAGACGATCCACGCCAGCGTCAGCAGGGAAAACACCGAGATCACCTGGGTCAGCACCGACAACACGTTGCGCGCACGCACCATGCCGCCGTAGAACAACGCCAGGCCCGGCACCGCCATCAGCAGCACCAGCAGGGTCGAGGTCAGCATCCAGGCGACATCGCCCTTGTCGACCTGCGGCGCGCTCGCCGCGGATGAAACCTGGGCGATGCAATCGCCGGCAAGCAGGAAGGAACCCGTCATCATCGGCAGCGCCAGCACGGCGCGCCGGATCGAAATGTTTCGCAAAGTCATGGCATGTCCTCGGAGGAAGATCAGAGCGCGTCGTCGTCGAGTTCGCCGGTGCGGATGCGCACCATGCGTTGCAACGGCTGGATGAAGATCTTTCCGTCGCCGACCGCGCCGGTATGCGCCGCGTCGATGATGGCCTCGACAGTGCGCTCGACCAGGTCGTCGGAGACGGCGATCTCCAGCTTCAGCTTGGGCAGGAAATCGACCGTGTATTCGGCACCGCGATAGAGTTCGGTGTGGCCGCGCTGGCGGCCGACGCCGCGCACTTCGGTGACGGTGATGCCGCGCACGCCGGCATCGGCCAGCGCCTGGCGCACCTCGTCGAGCTTGAACGGCTTGATGACCGCAATGATCAGTTTCATCGGATTCCTCGCTGCAACGATGGATCGGCATCCGTGCGCCGCCTGGCGCGCGGACGGACAACCTCCCGACCGATCCATTGCCGGATTCGTGCCAATCGTGATCGGGCGTCAAAACTCCTTTTCCGACAATCGTTTGCGCGCGATGCGCGGTTGTGCGCAGGAAGCCAGCGAGCGTGGCCTGCACCGCCTTGGTTCGTGCGTCCGGCGGCCTTCCCCGCCATGGTGCGACGGTATGATGGCCGGCCTGACGGCTTGATCGGCGGCCAACTGCCTCCACCTTCAAGCCAGCCCCGCATCCGGACGATCCCATGACCCAGACCGCCCCCAGCCCGCACAGCTTCGACGCCACCACCGCCGATTTCGAACAGTCGGTACTGGTCCGCTCCACCACGGTTCCGGTGCTGATCGACTTCTGGGCTCCGTGGTGCGCGCCGTGCCGGCAGCTCAAGCCGATCCTGGAAAAACTGGCCGATGAGTACAACGGTGCCTTCGTGCTGGCCAAGGTGAACAGCGACGAGGAGATGCAGGTCGCTTCGCTGTTCGGCGTGCGCTCGCTGCCGACGGTCATCCTGCTCAAGGACGGCCAGCCGGTGGACGGCTTCATGGGCGCGCAGCCGGAGTCGGCGCTGCGCCAGTTCCTTGCCCAGCACGGCATCACGCCGGCCGCCGGCGAGGCCGAGGCGGCCCCGCAAACCCTGGTCGACGAGCCGCCGCAGGCGCGCGCGGCGCGTCTGCGCGAAGAACTGGCGCTGGCCGCCGGCGAGGCCGGCAAAGAGGACGAGCTGAAGCTGGACCTCGCCCTGACCCTGGCACAACTGGGCGAGGCCGACGAGGCGCGGCAACTGCTCGACGCGCTGCCCGACACCTTCGACAAGGACGACCGCGTGCTGCGCGCCCGCGCCACGCTCGGCTTTGCCGCCCAACTCAAGGGCGCGCCGACCGCCGCCGAACTGGCCAAACGCCTGTACGACGACGCTGACGATCACGCCGCCCGCCATCTGCTCGGCGTCCATGCCCTCGTCGCCGGCGATTACGAAGCCGCGCTGGAACAGTTGCTCGAATTGCTGCGCCGTGAGCGCGGCTTCGAGGACGGCCTGCCGCGCCGCGCCCTGATCGACGCCTTCGCGGTGATCGACGACGAGGATCTGGTCGGCCGCTACCGGCGCAGGATGGCCTCGGTCCTGTTCTGATTCGCCGCCCGACGCCCGGACCGGCATGACCCGCTCGACGCGTAGCCCGGCATTCGACCGCCTGCTGGTCGGCCTGCTGTTCCTGATCGGCTGGGCCATCGCCGCGCAGGGCGTGCTGATCGTCGACTCCGGACGCGACCTCGCCAACGCCTGGGAGATCGCCCACGGCCGCCACTGGCCGCTGACCGGGCCGAGCATCAACGGCCAGACGCTGCTCGGCCCGCTGTGGTTCTACCTGCTCGCCCTGCCCTTCGCCCTGGGCGCGTCCAGCGATGTCGTATTGCTGCTGGTCGCCGCCGCCTCGGCAATGAAGTTTCCGCTCGCCTACCTCACCGGCCGGCTGTGGCGCGACCGCGCCACCGGGCTGGGTTTCGCCGCCGCGCTGGCGCTGCCGGGCTGGGCGTCGTTCGATGCCGCGGTGTTCTCGCATACCGCCATCACGATCTCCGCCGTGCTGCTGACCGCCTGCCTCGGCCTGCATGCCCGGCAGTCACCGGGTCGATGGCGACTCCTCGCCACGGGTCTGGCCGGCGCGCTGGCCCTGCACGCCCATCCGACCAGCCTGCCGGTGGTCGCCGCGCTGCTGCTGCATGCTGCCGCCGGTCCGCATCGCCGGTCCTGGCAAGCACGACTCGCCGCCATGGGCTGGCTGACGCTGGGTCTTGCCCTTGCGTGGCTGCCGTGGCTGATCGCGATGGCGCACGCAGACGGCCTGCCTTCACCAACGTTCGCGGCGATGTCGGCGACGAGCGTCTCGCTGCCCGGCGACGTGTTGGCCGTGCTGCGCGGCCTGTTCGATGGCATCCATTACGGCCGACAGTTCCTGCTGCCGGCCGCGCCGTGGGCGCAGATGCTGGCGGCCTTCGCCCTGAGCGTGGCCGCGCTGGCCCTGCTGCGCGGCCTGCCGCGCTGGCTGCAACGCGAGCCGGCAAGTCTGGCGACGCTGCTGCTGGTCCTCCTCATCGGCGCAATCTTCCTGGCCGCCATCGCGCCGACCACCCGGGTCTGGATGCTGTTCGGCCTGTTGCCGCTGCCGGCGTTGTTGCTGGGTCGCACCTTCGGGCTGGTCGATGCGCTGCCGCGCTGGCGCTGGCTGCTGCCCGGTTTCGCCGTGCTGGCGCTGGCGCTGTCGGCGGCACAATGGCTGCAACGCAGCGAGGACAGCCGACGCGGCAGCATCGACATGCCCGACGCACGCATCGCCGACGTGCGCGCAATCGGCTGGGACAGCCGCCGCAATGTCTGGTTGCCCGGCATGGCCTTGGGCGAATTGAGTTGCGCCCTGTGCCGACCCTCGCCGCCAGCGGCCAGCCTGCATGGCGATGCCGCCTATCTGCTGCTGATGGCCGAGCAGGTTCCGGCACTGAGCCAATGTCCGCACGCGCTGCCGCCGCGCCTGGGCCTTGGCGACGGCACGGCGCTGGCCGGCTATCCGCTGGACACCCTGCAAGCCCTGCTGCCCGCGCGCAGCGTGCAGCGCCATGGCGGATTCGGCCTGCTCGACAACGTCACGGTGCTGCACTCCGCACCGCTGCCGGCGCGGGCGGAAGTCGCCTACCTGCCCGAGCGCCTGCCGCGCCCTGCGCATCCCGGCGCGCTGCATCTGTCGCTGGACTGCCCGGCGGACGGCCTGTTGGCGATCGGCAACCGGCTGGCCGAAGTCAACGCGCCCGCCATCGTCGAAGTGTTCGACGGCGACGGCCGGATTCTGCCGCCGCTGGCCGTCACCACCGCCAGCGGTTTCCATGCCTGCAGCGCCGGTCAGCGACGCCACCTGCGCCTCGAAGCGCCCGCGCTGTGGCCCTTTGAAGTGCTGTTCCTCGCCGCTGACGAGGCACCGCCAACCCCGCCTTCGCCGAGCGATCCGCCATGACGCCCCGCACCCTGCGCCGCCTGTTCAACTTCTGGCCGCCGTTCCTGTTTTCCGGCATCCGCATCGAAGCGGTCGGCGACGACTGGCGCTACGCGCGAGTGCGCCTGAAGCTGCGCTGGTACAACCGCAACTACGTCGGCACCGCCTTCGGCGGCAGCCTGTTCGCGATGGCCGATCCGTTCTGGATGATCCTGGTCATGGAATCGCTGGGCCGCGACTACATCGTCTGGGACAAGGCCGGCGAGATCGACTTCATCGCCCCCGGTCGCGGCGACGTGATCGCCGAGTTCCGCCTTGACGACAGCGTGCTCGACGTCCTGCGCGCGGCCACCGCCGACGGCGAAAAATGCCTGCGCTGGTTCGAGACCGAAATCCGCACCGCCGACGGCACCGTGGTGGCGCGGATGCGCAAGCAACTCTACGTGCGGCGCAAGGAGCGCGCGCCGGCCGCAGGCTGAAACGCGCCACCGCGCGCGCCGTGGCGGTTACCATGCCCTCGCGCCATCCGCGCCACGAGGGAGACACGACAACCATGTTCAATCCGGAACGACTGCTGCAACAGATGGTTGGCGGCGCGCTGGGCAAGGCCTTCGGTGGCCGCTCAAGGCGCGGGCTCGGGGTCAACAAGGCCGCCGTCGGCATCGGCCTGCTCGGCGTCGCCCTCGCCGCCTACGACCACTACCAGGGCAGCCAGCGCACCCAGACTGCCGCGCCGGCCGGACCGCCGCCACCGCCGATGCCGCCGCCCACGCCCATTCCGCCGCCGCCCGCTGCCGTCAGCGCCGTCACCCGCGCCCAACCGGCGCTGAGCGAACGCCAGCGCGAAGCGGCCCTCCTGGTACGCGCCATGATCGGTGCCGCTGCCGCCGACGGCCTGATCGACGCCGACGAGCGCCGCCACATCCTGTCCCGCGCCGAAGCGCTGGGCGATGATGCCGACACCCTGACCTACCTCGAAGCCGAAATGCGCAATCCGGTAAGCGTCGAACAACTGATCGCGCAGACGCCCGCCTCGCAGGCCGATGCGGTGTACGCCGCCGCCGCGCTGGCGATCACCCTCGACACCGAGGCCGAGCGCGCCTGGCTGACCAGGCTGGCCGATGGTCTGGGCTTCGACGCCGCCCGTCGCGACCACCTCAACGCGCGCATCGGCCTCGCCTGAAGCCGCGCATCGCCCATCGCAAGGAGTCCCGATCCATGATCCAGTGGTACCTGAGCTACGGCGGCCAGCAGTCCGGCCCCTTCGACCACGCCGCCGCCCACGCCCAGGCATCGGCCAACCCCTACGGCCACTGCTGGCGCGCCGGTTTCGCCGAATGGATACCGATCAGCGCCTGCGCCGAACTGCTCGGCTCGCCCGGCGGCTCGGCGCTGGTGCCGATGGCCCCGCCGCCGTCCTCGCAGCGCAGCGCCGACGAAATCGACTACCGCATCTTCGGCGAGGACATGCAGTTCGTCGAAATCGAACTCGACCCCGGCGAGAGCGCGGTCGCCGAGGCCGGCGCGATGATGTTCAAGGACTCCGCGGTGCAGATGGAGACACTGTTCGGCGACGGCTCCCACTCCGGCCAGGGCGGTGCCTTCCTCGACAAGCTGATCGGTGCCGGCAAGCGCGTGCTGACCGGCGAGAGCCTGTTCACCACCCTGTTTTCCCATGCCGGCAGCAGCGGCAAGGCCAAGGTCGCCTTTGCCGCGCCGTATCCAGGCACGATCATCCCGCTCACCCTGAGCAACTACGGCGGCCGCATCATCGCGCAGAAGGACAGCTTTCTCTGTGCCGCGCGCGGCGTCTCCATCGGCATCCACTTCCAGAAAAAAGTGATGACGGCGCTGTTCGGCGGCGAGGGCTTCATCATGCAGAAGCTCGAAGGCGACGGCCTGGTCTTCGTCCACGCCGGCGGCACCATCATCGAGCGCGACCTCGCCGCCGGCGAACGCATCGATGTCGACACCGGCTGCGTGGTCGCCTACACGCAGACCGTCGACATGGACGTGAAACCGGTCGGCGGCGTGAAATCGATCCTGTTCGGCGGCGAAGGCGTGTTCCTCGCCACCCTGACCGGCCCCGGCCACGTCTGGCTGCAAAGCCTGCCCTTCTCGCGCATGGCCGGGCGCATCTTCGCCGCCGCGCCGCAAGGCGGCGGCAAGCGACGTGGCGAAGGCTCAGTGCTCGGCGGCCTCGGCGACATCCTGTCCGGCGACCGCGGCTTCTGACCGCGCGCATGACGGCGTCGACCCGCGTCCGTCCCTGGCGCACGGAAGACGCCGACGCACTGGCCGCTGCCGTCCGCGCCTCCCTGCC
>JBAYTD010000041.1:0-20156 GCA_041675805.1 Lysobacteraceae bacterium | reverse complement strand
GCCGATGCCGTCGCGGGCGAAGGCCTGTTCCAGGCCGTAGTTGCTCATCAGCGTGCCGACCACTGGGCCGCACAGGCGGCCGCTGGCGCGCCAGTCCAGGGCGAGGATGTAGAGCAGGTCGTCGCCATCGAGCACGCGGCCGCGACGGTCGACCATCTGCAGGCGGTCGCCATCACCGTCGAAGGCGATGCCGAGGTCGGCACCGCCGGCCAGCACCTGCGCGCGCAGCGCCGCGATGTCGGTGGAGCCGACGCCGCGGTTGATGTTGAGGCCGTCCGGCTCGATGCCGATGGCGTCGATCTGCGCACCCAGATCGCTGAACACCGCCGGACCGACCTGGTAAGTGGCACCGTGGGCGCAATCAAGCGCGATTTTCAGCCCGTCGAGGCGCAGGCCGGCCGGCAGGCTGGCCTTGCAATAGTCGACATAGCGCGCCCGCGCATCGTCGATGCGCTGCGCCTTGCCGAGATCTTCCGAGGCGACGGTGGAGAACGGCTCGTCCAGCGCCGCCTCGATGGCCAGCTCGGTCGCGTCATCGAGTTTCTCGCCCTGGGCGGAGAAGAACTTGATGCCGTTGTCGTGGTGGGGGTTGTGCGAGGCACTGATGACGATGCCGGCATCGGCACCCAGGGTGCGGGTCAGGTAGGCCACCGCCGGGGTCGGGATCGGTCCCAGCATCAGCGCATGCGCGCCGGCAGCGACCAGGCCGGCTTCCAGGGCGGACTCGAACATGTAGCCGGAAATCCGCGTGTCCTTGCCGATCACCACCCGCGCGTGGCCGGCGCGGGCCAGCGCGCGCCCGGCCGCACAGCCCAAGCGGAGGATGAAATCGGCCGAGATCGGCCCCTGCCCTACCCGTCCGCGTATGCCGTCGGTGCCGAAATAGCGCCGCCCTGCGCCGCTCACTGGTCGGGCTCCGCATCGGTGCAGGCCATCGGGCGCGGCGCGCGCAGCAAGAGCGCGAACAGATCGGCCAGACGGTCACGCAGCTCGCGGCGATCGACGATCTGGTCGACGGCTCCGTGCTCGAGCAGGAATTCCGAGCGCTGGAAGCCGTCGGGCAGGGTCTCGCGCACGGTCTGCGCGATCACCCTGGGGCCGGCGAAGCCGATCAGCGCGCCGGGCTCGGCGAGGTTGATGTCGCCGAGCATTCCAAGGCTGGCCGACACCCCGCCGGTGGTCGGATGGGTGAGGACGACGATATACGGCAGGCCGGCGCGGCGCAGCCGCCCCAGCGCGGCCGAGGTCTTGGCCATCTGCATCAGCGAGAACAGGCCCTCCTGCATGCGCGCGCCGCCGGTGGCGGTGAAGCAGACGAAGGGCGCGCGCTGTTCCAGCGCATGTTCGGCGGCGCGGGCGAACTTCTCGCCGACCACGGCTCCCATCGAACCGCCCATGTAACCGAACTCGAACGCGCAGGCGACCAGCGGCGCGCCCTTCAGGCGACCGTGCATCGATACCAGGGCGTCCTTCTCGCCGGTCTGCTTCTGCGTCGCGCGGATGCGGTCGATGTACTTTTTCGAGTCGCGGAACTTCAGCGCGTCGACCGGTTCCAGCGCGGCGTCCAGTTCGCTCGTGCTGTCGGCGTCGAACAACTGCTGAAGACGCTGACGGGCGCCGATCGGCATGTGGTGGGCGCATTTCGGGCAGACGCCGAGGTTGCGCTCCATCTCCGGCTTGTACAGCACCGCGCCGCAACTGGCGCACTTCTCCCAGACCCCTTCGGGAACGGCGCGCTTGCTGCCGCCCTCGGTGCGGATGCGCGCAGGCATCAACTTGGTCAGCCAGCTCATGGCCAAAGGCTCGTCATTGCATTCACTCGATCCGACACTCGCAACGGGACAACCGGCGAAGTTTAGCGCGCGCCGTCCGGGTCCGCTTGCCGCGCCGGTTTCCCGCGGCCGACAGCGCAGGCGGCGCGCGCTGACGGATTCATCCGCCGCCGGGGTCATTTGCGCGAAATCCTCCCCGCGCATTAGAATGCCCGGCTTGCCCGCCCGGCCAAACCGGACGGCCAGCGCCAACGTCGGGCGTCACCGGCGAATACACACACCAGGCACACACCCGTCCCGGGGTGCCGTCGGCTTCAAGGCCGGCGGTTCGTGACGGCGGCCTGCGTGGAGGCCCAACCCCGGAGCTTCGATGCCGCCAGTGCGCGGCCGGCTCCCTGTCATGCAAGGAAATCGCGATGTCCCAAGTCACCATGCGCCAGATGCTGGAAGCCGGCGTGCATTTCGGCCACCAGACCCGCTACTGGAACCCGAAGATGGCCCCCTACATCTTCGGCGCGCGCGGCAAGATCCACATCATCAACCTGGAAAAGACCCTGCCGCTGTTCGTCGATGCGATGAACTTCGTCTCCGGTCTGGCGCAGAAGCGCGGCAGCATCCTGTTCGTCGGCACCAAGCGCTCCGCCCGCGAAGCGGTGAAGGAAGAAGCGGCGCGCTGCGGCATGCCCTTCGTCTCGCAGCGCTGGCTGGGCGGCATGCTGACCAATTTCCGCACCGTCAAGCAGTCCATCGCCCGCCTGAAGGAACTGGACGCGATGGAGTCGGACAGCAACTACGGCAAGCTGGTCAAGCACGAAGTGCTGGCGCTGCAGCGCGAGCGCGAGAAGCTGGAAGCCACGCTGGGCGGCATCAAGGGCATGAACCGCCTGCCCGACGCGTTGTTCATCATCGACATCGGTCATGAGGACATCGCCATCCAGGAAGCCAAGAAGCTGGGCATCCCGGTGGTCGCCGTGGTCGACACCAACTATGACCCGGGCCTGGTCGACTACGCCATCCCCGGCAACGACGACGCCATCCGCGCCGTGCAGCTGTACGCCCGCGCCGCCGCCGATGCGGTGCTGGAAGGCAAGGCTGCGGCACCGATCGTCGGCGGCAGCGACGACGAGTTCGTCGAACTGGACGCCGATGGCAACCCGGTGGTGGTCGATGCCAGCGAAGGCGAGCGCAAGAAGCCCGCCCCGCGCCGCGACCGCGCGCCCGGCAACAAGCGCCCGGCGGGCAACGGCCGTCGCGGCGAGCGCACCAGCGCCGAGTAAGACGGCTGCAATACGTTCGCAAACAGAATGGTGTGGATGGCGGTTCCGTTGTGGCTCCGGAGCCGGTTCCGGGGCGCAGTGCCGGCTCCGGAAGAGCGCGGAAACGCCATCGCCTTTCTGGAACTGGAACCGGCCTCCGGAAGCGAGTTTCCGGAACTGCCCCCGCCTCCCGGGCGGCGCATCGCGCCGCCCTTCGCAATTCAAGGATTCCCCATGGAAATCACTGCTAGTCTCGTCAAGGAACTTCGCGAGCGCTCCGGCGCCGGCATGATGGAGTGCAAGAAGGCGCTCGTCGAATGCGGCGGCGACATCGATGCCGCGATGGAATTCCTGCGCAAGAGCGGCCTGGCCAAGGCCGACAAGAAGGCCGACCGGGTGACCGCCGAAGGCCGCGTCGCCGCCGCGCAGGGTGCCGGCAAGGCGGTGCTGGTGGAGATCAACTCCGAGACCGACTTCGTCGCCAAGGACGAGAACTTCATCCACTTCGTCAATGTCGTCGCCGAGGCCGCGCTGGGCTCGGACGCCGCCGACGCCGAGGCGCTGAAGAGCGTCAAGCTGGCCGGCGGCGAGACCGTCGAGGAAGCCCGCGCCGCGCTGATCGCCAAGATCGGCGAGAACGTGCAGGTGCGCCGCCTGGCGCGCATCGACGGTGGCGACAACGTGGCCGCCTACGTCCACGGCGGCCGCATCGGCGTATTGGTCGAGATCAAGGGCGGCGACGCCGATCTGGCGCGCGGCATCGCCATGCACATCGCCGCGATGAACCCGCCGTACAACAAGGCGACCGACGTGCCGGCCGACTTCGTCGCCAAGGAAAAGGAGATCGAACTGGCCAAGATGAGCGACAAGGACCGGGCCAAGCCGGCCGAAATCCTGGAAAAGATCATCTCCGGCAAGATCGCCAAGATCGTCAACGAGGTCACCCTGTACGGCCAGTCCTATGTGCTCAACACCGAGCAGACCGTCGAGCAGGCGATGAAGGCCGCCGGTGCCGATGTCGTCGGTTTCCAGCGTCTGGTGGTCGGCGAAGGCATCGAGAAGGTGGTCGAGGACTACGCTGCCGAGGTCGCCAAGGCGATGCAGGTCTGATCCTGCGCAGCGCACTCCCGCAAAAAAACGCCGCGTCCATCGCGGCGTTTTTTCTTGCATCGGCGGGTAAATCGCCGGCAGCGGCCACGGCAGGCCGGCAAATCCGCTAGAATTGCGCGGTTTTGTTCGCCGGAGTCACCCATGTCCCCCGCCCCGATCCAGTATCGCCGCATCCTGCTCAAGCTCAGCGGCGAGGCCTTGATGGGCAAGGAGGACTACGGCATCGACCCCGATGTGCTCGGTCGCCTGGCCGGCGAGATCCTCGAGGCGCAGCGCGCCGGGGCCGAGGTCGGCGTGGTGATCGGCGGCGGCAACATCTTCCGCGGTGCCGGGCTGGCCGAGGCCGGCATGGACCGCGTCACCGGCGACCACATGGGCATGCTGGCGACGGTGATGAACGCGCTGGCGATGCAGGACGCGTTGGAGAAGCTCGGCGGCAAGGTGCGCGTGATGAGCGCGGTGAAGATCAATGCGGTGTGCGAGGACTACATCCGCCGCCGCGCCATCCGGCACCTGGAGAAGGGTCGCATCGCGATCTTCGCCGCCGGCACCGGCAACCCGTTCTTCACCACCGATTCCGCCGCCGCCCTGCGCGCGGTGGAAATCGGCGCCGACCTGCTGCTGAAGGCGACCAAGGTCGATGGCGTGTACGACGCCGACCCGAAGAAGAAAAAGGACGCGCGCCGCTTCGAGCGACTGACCTACGACGATGTGATCTCGCGCGACCTGCGGGTGATGGATACCGCCGCCATCGCCCTGTGCCGCGACTACGACATGCCGCTGCGCATCTACGACATCACCCGCGATGGCGACCTGATGCGCATCCTCCAGGGCAAGGCCATCGGCACCCTGATCCAGGGCCGCTCCTGAGCGGACCATCGCGGCGATGGCGGTTCGCCAGCACCATGCACGGTGCCTATAATCGCCCCTTTCATCCACACGCCATTGCACCAGGCGCACCAGGACGCTTGCACCATGCTCAATGAAATCAAGAACGATGCGCAGACCCGCATGAACAAGAGCGTCGAAGCGCTGCGCCACGACCTGACCAAGCTGCGCACCGGACGCGCTTCAACCGCCCTGATCGACCATCTGCAGGTGGACTACTACGGCTCCAGCACGCCGATCACCCAGGTTGCCGCGGTGGCCGTGGCCGATGCGCGCACGCTGACCATCACGCCCTACGAGAAGAACATGGTGCAGGCGGTGGAGAAATCGATCTTCGCCTCCGACCTCGGCCTGACGCCGACTACCGCCGGACAGACCATCCGCATCAACATGCCGGCGCTGACCGAACAGCGGCGCAAGGAACTGGCCAAGCACGTCCACCACGAGGGCGAGAACGCCAAGGTGGCGATCCGCAACGTGCGCCGCGACGCCATCCAGCAGGCCAAGGAACTGCTCAAGGACAAGTCGATCAGCGAGGACGAACTGCGCCGCGCCGAGGACGACATCCAGAAGCTCACCGACAAGGCGGTGAAGGATGTCGATGGCGTGGTGAAGAACAAGGAAGACGAACTGATGGCGATGTGATCCGGCCTCCGGACCTGTCGCCCATGTCGTCTTCTTCTCCGCCGGACCAGCCGCCGCGCCTGCCCCGCCACATCGCCATCGTCATGGATGGCAACGGCCGCTGGGCCAAGGCGCGGATGCGCCCGCGCACCATCGGTCATCGCGCCGGCGCGCGCGCGGTCAACGCCTGCATCGACTGGTGCCTGGCGCGCGGCGTGTCCTGCCTGACCCTGTTCGCCTTCTCCAGCGAGAACTGGCAGCGCCCGGCCGACGAGGTCGGCGCGCTGATGCAGTTGTTCCTGCGCGCGCTGGATCGGGAAGTCGATGAACTGGCGCGGCGCGGCGTGCGCCTGCGCTTCATCGGCCAGCGCGGCGATTTTCCGCCCGGCATCCAGAAACGCATGCAGCGCGGCGAGGTACTGACCGCCGACTGCCGCGCGATGACCCTCAACATCGCTGCCAGCTATGGCGGCCGCCGCGACATCGTCGAGGCCGGCCGCCGCCTTGCCCGCGCCGCGCTGGCCGGCGAGATCGACCCGGCCGCCATCGACGAGGCCGTCTTCGCCGCAGGTCTGAGCCTGGCCGACCAGCCCGAGCCGGACCTGTTCATCCGCACCGGCGGCGAGCGCCGCATCAGCAATTTCCTGCTCTGGCAACTGGCCTACTGCGAACTGTATTTCACCGACGTGCTGTGGCCGGACGTCGATGCCGCCGTGCTCGACGCGGCGCTGGCCGACTTTGCCGCGCGTGAACGTCGTTACGGCCTGACCAGCGAGCAGATCGCCGCCGGAGCCTGCCCGTGAAGCAGCGCATCCTGACCGCCCTGCTGCTGGCCCCGCTGGCTGTCGCCGCGCTGTTGTGGCTGCCGACCACCATCCTGCTGGCGCTGTTTTCCGTACTGTTGCTGCTCGGCATGTGGGAATGGCTGCGACTGATCGGGCTCGGCCCGAACGCGCGCATCGTGACACTGGCCGCGCACGCCCTGGCCCTGCTGCTGCTCGGTCGTTTCGCCGACCCGGCGCTGGCCCGCGCGCTGGTGCTGGCGGGCTGCCTGTGGTGGTGCCTGGCGTTGTGCTGGCTGGCCCGCCCGACGCTGGGTGCCGGTGCTGCCGGACGGCCGGCCAAGTGGTTGATCGGCGTACTGTGGCTGTACCCAACCTGGGCGGCGATGGCGCTGCTGCATGGCGACGGCGCGTTCGGTCCGCGCTGGACCCTGTTCGCGCTGTTGCTGGTCTGGGCGGCGGATACCTTCGCCTATTTCAGCGGCCGCGCCTTCGGCAAGCGCAAGCTGTCGCCGTCGATCAGCCCGAACAAGACCTGGGCCGGGTTCTTTGGCGGCCTTGGCGGTGCCCTGCTGCTGTGCCTGCCGGCGGTTCCGCTGCTCGGCCTCGGTTGGTCGCAGTTGCCGGCCCTGCTGGCGCTGAGCCTGGTTGCGGCACTGGCCTCGGTGCTCGGCGATCTGATCGAAAGCCTGATCAAGCGCCAGGCCGGAGCCAAGGATTCCGGCAACCTCATTCCCGGCCACGGCGGCGTGCTCGACCGCATCGACAGCGTGCTCGCCGCGCTGCCGGTGTTCGCCGCCGGCAAGTTCCTGCTCGGGCTGTAGAGGACGCGCTGATGCGTACCATCGCCCTGCTCGGTGCCACCGGTTCCATCGGTGCAAGCACCCTGGACGTGGTCGGCAGACATCCAGGGCGCTTCCGCATCGGCCTTCTGGCCGGCGGTTCTCGGGTCGCGCCGCTGGTCGAGCTGTGCCGGCGCTTTCGCCCGCAGGACGCGGTGATCGCCGATCCCGCCGCGCTCGACGCGCTGGCCGGGGCGCTGCGCGAGGCTGGCCTGGCCACCCGGCCGCACGCCGGGCCGCAAGCGCTGGCCGCGCTGGCCGCCGACGCCCGCTTCGACACCGTGGTCGGTGCCATCGTCGGTGCCGCCGGGGTCTCCTCGACGCTGGCCGCAGCGCGCGCCGGCAAGCGCCTGTTGCTGGCCAACAAGGAATCGGTGGTGGTGGCCGGCGACCTGTTGATGCAGGCGGTGCGCCGGCACGGTGCCGAACTGATGCCGGTCGACAGCGAGCACAACGCGCTGTTCCAGTGCCTGCCAGCCCCGGCGCTGGGTGCGGCCGGCCGGCCGGGCGTACGGCGCATCCAGCTCACCGCTTCCGGCGGGCCGTTCAGGGGCTGGACACGCGAGGCGCTGGCGACGGTGACGCCGGAACTGGCCTGCGCCCATCCGCGCTGGTCGATGGGGCGCAAGATCTCGGTCGATTCCGCCACCCTGATGAACAAGGGACTGGAGATGATCGAGGCGCACTGGCTGTTCGACGCCGCGCCGGAGCGCATCGAGGTGGTGGTTCACCCACAAAGCATCGTGCATTCCCTGGTCGACTACGAGGACGGCTCCTCGCTGGCGCAACTGGGCCTGCCGGACATGCGCAGCGCCATCGCCTGCGGCCTGTCCTGGCCCGAGCGCCTCGACGCCGGTGTCCCGGCGCTGTCGCTGACGCAGATCGGCCGGCTGGATTTCGAGCCGCCGGACCGCCACGCCTTTCCCTGCCTCGACCTGGCCGGCCAGGCGATGCGTGCCGGCATCGAGGCCACCACCGTTCTCAACGCCGCCAACGAGGAGGCCGTTTCAGGTTTCCTTCAGCGCCGGATCGCTTTCCTCGACATCCCGCGTGTGGTGGAGTACTGCCTTGACCGCTGCGCCAGCGAGCGCGCCGCCGACCTGCCCGACCGGCTGGCGCTGGACCAGCATGCGCGGGCGCTGGCGCGGGAGCGGATCGAGGCCGAGCTGAAACAATGAATACGGAGTTCTGCACAGCATGATCGGCGACCTGTTCGGATCGGTGGTTTGGCTGATCATCAGCCTCGGCGTGCTGGTCACCTTCCACGAGTTCGGCCACTTCTGGGTGGCGCGCCGCTTCGGCGTGCGCGTGCTGCGCTTCTCGGTCGGCTTCGGCAAGCCGCTGTGGAAGCGCCGCGGCCGCGACGGCGTCGAGTACGTCATCGCCGCCATCCCGCTGGGCGGCTACGTCAAGATGCTCGACGAGCGCGAGGTCGAGGTCGCGCCGCAGGACCGCCACCAAGCCTTCAACACCAAGCCGGTCGGCCAGCGCTTCGCCATCGTCGCCGCCGGTCCGGTGTTCAACCTGCTGCTGACCCTGCTGTTGCTGTGGGGCATGTTCATCGTCGGCAAGGCGGACTTCGCGCCGCTGGTCGGCCGCGCCACCGGCATCGCCGCCGAAGCCGGGCTGCGCACCGACGATCGCATCCTCGCCATCGACGGCACCGAAGTCGACACCTGGACCCACGCCGGCATGCAGCTCACCACGGCGGCGTTGGACCGCCGCAGCGTACGGCTGGAAGTCAGCGACGCCGGCCACGCCACCCGCCAGTTGACGCTGGACACCGGCAAGCTCGGCGAGCATGTCGACGAAACTGCGGTGATCCGCGATCTCGGCCTGGTCCCCCGACAGATATTGCTCGACCCGGTGGTCGGCCGCGCCGTGGAAGGCGGCGCGGCGGCGGCGGCCGGCCTGCGCAGCGGCGACCGCATCCTCGCCATCGACGGCCAGCCGATCGACTTCTGGGACGCCATCGGCCGCGCCATGCAGGCGCGCACCGACGGCAGCGCACCGGTCCTGGTACGCATCGCGCGCGGTGCCGACCGGCTGGAACTGGAAATCACCCCGACCTGGCTGGAAGCCGACGGTCGCGGCTACTGGGCGCTGGGCATCGAGTCGCCGCGCACCCCGGCGCGCTACGACGCCCTGCTGCAGTACGGCCCGGTCGCCGCCATCGGTGCCTCGCTGCGGGAAACCTGGCGGCTGACCGAAACCACGGTCGGCATGCTCGGCCGCATGGTCACCGGGGTCGCCTCGCTGCAGAACATCTCCGGTCCCATCACCATCGCCCAGTACGCCAACACCTCGGCCCAACTCGGCCTGGCCTGGTTCCTGTTCTTCCTCGCCGTGCTCAGCCTCAGCCTGTGCATCATGAACCTGCTGCCGATCCCGATCTTGGACGGCGGACACCTGCTGTATTACCTTATCGAAATGATCAAGGGCAGCCCGGTCAGCGAGCGCACGATGGCCGCCGGCCAACTGGTCGGACTGGCGATGCTCGCCGGCCTGATGGGGCTGGCCTTCTACAACGACATATTGCGCCTCGTGAACTAGGTTGGACCGCCGCTTCCCTCCAACCTCGCCAACCGACCGGCACGCGCCTTTGCACGCGCGTCGGCGCGGTCGCGGGCGACCCCTCTTCCTAATCCGGATGTGACGATGAAACGTATCGCCGCTTGCTCCCTGCTCGCCCTGCTCACCGCGTCCTCGCTGGCACAGGCACAGGCTTTGTCCGCTGGCATGGACACCTTTACCGTTTCCGACATCCGCATCGACGGCCTGCAGCGCATCTCCACCGGCACCGTGTTCACCTACCTGCCGGTGGAGCGCGGCGACCGCCTCGACGGCTCGCGCGCCCAGCAGACCATCCGCGCCCTGTTCCGTACCGGCTTCTTCAGCGACGTGTCGCTGTCGCGCCAGGGCGACATCCTGGTCGTCAGCGTGCAGGAGCGACCGGCCATCAACACCCTGACCCTGGCCGGCAACAAGGACCTGAAGACCGAGGATCTGACCCGCAGCCTGTCGGAAATCGGTCTCGCCGAAGGCGAAACCTTCGACCGCATGAACCTGCAGCGCGTCACCCAGGAGCTGACCCGGGCCTACAACAACCGCGGCAAGTACAACGTCAAGATCACCCCGCAGGTGACCGAACTGGACCGCAACCGGGTCGACCTGACGATCACCATCTCCGAGGGCAAGGCGGCCAAGATCAAGCACATCAACATCGTCGGCAACGAACTGTTCCCGGACGAGGAGATCCTCGAAGGCTGGGAGTCGTCGGAAAGCAACTGGCTGTCCTGGTATCGCCGCGACGACCAGTACTCGCGCGAGAAGCTGTCCGGCGATCTGGAACGGCTGACCTCGTACTACATGGACCGTGGCTACGTCGACTTCAACATCGACAGCACCCAGGTCTCCATTTCGCCCGACCGCCGCGACATGTTCCTCACCGCCAGCGTGCGCGAAGGCGAGATCTACTCGATCTCCGACGTCAAGGTGACCGGCGACACCATCGTCCCGGTCGAGCAGGTCGAGCGCATGCTGCTGGTGCGCGAGGGCAACACCTTTTCCCGCCGCATGCTGGAACTGACCTCGGAGTCGGTCGCCTCGATGCTCAGCAACATCGGCTACGCCTTCGCCGAAGTCACCCCGATCCCCACCATCGACCGCGACAAGCGCACCGTCTCGATCAACTTCTTCGTCCAGCCCGGCATGCGCGTCTACGTGCGCCGCATCCAGTTCAAGGGCAACACGCGCACCTCCGACGAAGTGATCCGCCGCGAGCTGCGCCAGTTCGAGGGCATGTGGTACTCGCAGGCCGCCATCGACCGCTCCAAGATCCGCCTGCAGCGGCTCGGCTTCTTCGAGAACATCGAAATCGAGACCCCGGCCGTGCCCGGCACCGAGGATCAGGTCGACGTCGTCATCAACATGAAGGAGCGCTCGTCGGGCAGCTTCGTGTTCGGCCTCGGCTACTCGCAGCTCTCCGGCCTGATCACCTCGGTCTCGGTGACGCAGAACAACTTCTTCGGCACCGGCAACCAGATCGGCTTCACGGTGCAGAACAACCGCTACGTGAAGCGCTTCGACTTCTCCTACCTCAACCCCTACTTCACCGACGACGGCGTTTCGCTGGGCTACAACATCTATTACCGCGAACTCGACCAGGGCGAGGCCAACATCGCCAGCTACACCACCAACAACGGCGCGGTGCAGGCGATCTTCGGCATCCCGTTGACCGAAACCGACTCGATCAACGTGCTGTTCGGCCTCGACCGCAACCAGATCGACGTGTTCGAGGGCTTCACGCCCGATCCGATCATCAACTACATCAAGGCGCTGGGTCGGCGCACCTTCAACGCCTGGCGCACCGAGCTGGCCTGGGCGCGCGACTCGCGCAACGCCTACTTCAACCCCACTCGCGGCACCTTCCAGCGCGTCTCGGCCGAGCTGACCCTGCCCGGCTCGACGGTCGAGTACTACCGCCTCAACTACCAGTTCGCCCGCTACTGGCCGATCCACCGCAACGTGGTGCTGCTGACCAGCGGCGAAATCGGCTACGGCGACTCGTACAGCGGCGCGGTGTCGCGCGACGTGGCGCGGCTGATCCAGGACGAGGACGGCAACCTGATCCCGGAAACCGACGCGGACGGCA
Source organism: Lysobacteraceae bacterium (assembly GCA_041675805.1). Taxonomy (GTDB): domain Bacteria; phylum Pseudomonadota; class Gammaproteobacteria; order Xanthomonadales; family Xanthomonadaceae; genus JANNWF01. The sequence goes on along the minus strand of JBAYTD010000041.1, from coordinate 8,228 downwards.
ACCCGCTGTTCGACCACGTCGTCGCCGACGGCCTGCCGTTCTTCGAGAACTTCTACGCCGGCGGCGTGCGCTCGATCCGCGGCTTCGAGGACAACACCCTCGGCCCGTATGCCTTCTCCGCCTTCAACCAGAACTTCCGCCAGCCGCTGGGCGGCGCGCTGAAAACCATCGGCACGCTGGAGCTGATCTTCCCCAACCTGCTCGACTCCAGCAGTTCGCGCATCTCCGCCTTCCTCGACTTCGGCAACGTGTTCGAGAGCGTGGATACCTTCGAGGTCAGCGAATTCCGCGCCTCGGTCGGCGTCGCCCTGCAATGGCAGGCACCGGTCGGGCCGATCATCCTCAACCTGTCGGCACCGATCCGGAAGAAGGACGGCGACGAGATCGAACGCCTGCAATTCACCTTCGGAACCCAGTTCTGACCGCGGGTGTCGAGCGCTTCCGGTCCGGATCGACGCGATGACGGGCTTGCCGCCGCGTTCAGGGTCGCTGGCTTCGGCGCTGCTGCTGGCGCTGGCGCTCGCCCTGGTGCCGGCGTCGGGCCGCGCGCAGGCGCAGACCGAGGGCGTGCGGATCGCCTACGTCGACATGGCGCGGCTGATCGACAGCGCGCCGCAGATCGTCGCCGGGCGGGCCAGGCTGACCCGTGAGTTCGCCGATGCCGACGCCGCGCTGCGCACCGAGCAGCAGCGTCTGGCGGAGATGGAAAGGCGTCTGAACGCCAGCGATCCGCCGCTGGGCCAGGCCGACGCCGACGCCCTGGCGGTGGAAGCGATGGCGCTGCGCCGTTCCATCGAGCGCAGCCGGCAACGCCTGAACGAGGAGTTCTCCAGCCGCGTGCAGCAGGAGACCGACGCGGTCTGGCCGCGCATCGAGGAGGCGGTCAGCGGCTATGCCCGCGAGCACGGCTACGACCTCGTCGTGCAGGGCCCGGTGGTGTACGCCTCCGGCCGCATCGACATCACCGACCGCGTGCTCGAACGCCTGCGCCAGGACGCCCAACCATGAGCGCCGCGCTGACCCTGGGCGCGCTGGCGCAACGTTTCGATCTGACCCTGCGCGGCGACGCCGGGCGCGTCATTGCCGGCGTCGGCACGCTGGCGGCCGGCGAACCCGGCCAGATCGGCTTTCTCGCCAATCCGCGCTATCGCCGCGAACTGGCCGACACCCGGCTCGGCGCGGTGATCCTGTCCGCCGCCGATGCCGACGCCTGCCCGGTCGACTGCCTGATCGCGCGCAACCCCTATGCCGGCTTCGCCCGCATCGCCGCGCTGTTCGAGCCTAGCCGGGCGATGACGCCGGGCATCCATCCCAGCGCGGTGGTTGCCGCCGGTGCCGACATCCATCCGCAGGCCGCCATCGGCGCGCTGTGCAGCATCGAGGCCGGCGCGCGCATCGAGGCCGGCGCGGAGATCGGCCCCGGCTGCGTGATCGGCCCGGACTGCGTGGTCGGCGCAGGCACGCGGCTGGTGGCGCGAGTCACCCTGGTCACCCGGGTGACGCTGGGCCGGCGCGTGCTGGTGCATCCCGGCGCGGTGCTCGGTGCCGATGGCTTCGGCCTCGCCTTCGATGACGGACGCTGGCTCAAGGTGCCGCAACTCGGCGGCGTGCGCATCGGCGATGACTGCGAGATCGGTGCCAACACGACGATCGACCGCGGTGCCCTGGGGGACACCGTGCTCGAAGAGGACGTCCGCCTCGACAACCAGATCCAGATCGGCCACAACGTGCGCATCGGCGCGCACACGGCGATGGCCGGTTGCTGCGCGGTAGCCGGCTCGGCGCGGATCGGCCGCCATTGCCTGATCGCCGGCGGCGTCGGCGTCGCCGGCCATCTGGAAATCGGCGACCGCGTCACCGTGCAGGCGATGAGCCTGGTCAGCCGTTCCCTCGCCGGTCCCGGCGAGTATGCTTCCGGGCTGCCGGCGGCGGACAGCCGTAGCTGGCGCCGCACCGTGGCGCGCCTGCGCCGCCTCGACGCGGGAGCGCGTCGGGCCCACCCTTCCAGCGAGGATTCCAGGGAATGAACACCGCCACCCCCGTCGAACTGCCCGTGGACGTGATCCGCATCCAGCAACTGCTGCCGCACCGCTATCCGTTCCTGCTGGTCGACCGCGTGGTCGAACTGGAGCCGCACCAGCGGATCCGCGCGATCAAGAACGTCAGCTTCAACGAGCCCTTCTTCCAGGGCCATTTCCCCGGCCATCCGGTGATGCCGGGCGTACTGGTGATCGAGGCGCTGGCGCAGGCGGCCGGCCTGTTGACGCAATTGTCCGACCCGCCGCGCCCGGAAGGCGCGCCGCAGCCGCTTTACTACCTGGTCAAGATCGACAAGGCACGCTTCTCGCGCACCGTGGCACCGGGCGATCAGCTCAGCCTGGAAGTCACCCTCAAGCGCATGCTGCGCAAGATGGGCCTGTACGAATGCGTGGCCCGCGTCGACGGCAAGGAAGTGGCCAGCGCCGAGGTGCTGTGCGCCGAGCGGGGGCCGGCATGATCAGCGCCGACGCAGGCATCCATCCCAGCGCCGTGGTCGATCCGGATGCACGGATCGAGCCCGGCGTCCGCATCGGCCCGTTCGTGGTGATCGGTGCCGGCGTCGAGATCGCTGCCGGCACGCGGATCGGCCCGCACACCGTCATCGAAGGGCCGACCCGGATCGGCCGCGACAACACGATCCACGCCCACGTCGTCCTCGGCGGCGAGCCGCAGGACAAGAAATACCGCGACCAGCCCACCCGGCTGGAGATCGGCGACGGCAACACCATCCGCGAGTTCGTCACCGTCAACCGCGGCACCGCCGAGGACGAGGGCATCACCCGTATCGGCGACGACAACTGGATCATGGCCTACGTCCACATCGCCCACGACTGCGTCGTCGGCAACCACACCATCTTCGCCAACGCCGCCTCGCTGGCCGGGCATTGCCGGGTCGAGGACTACGCCATCCTCGGCGGCTTCTCGCTGATCCACCAGTTCTGCCAGGTCGGCGCGCACGCCTTCACCGCCATGGGCAGCGTGATCAGCCGCGACGTGCCGCCCTTCGTCACCGTCGCCGGCCCCTATGCCGCGCCGCACGGCATCAATTCCGAAGGGCTGAAGCGGCGCGGTTACGACAGCGCCCGCATCATGGCGATCAAGCGCGCCTACCGCACGCTGTACAAGTCCGGCCTGCCGCTGGCCGAGGCGCGCCAGCAACTGGCCGATGCCGCCGATTCGACGCCGGACATCCGCCAGTTGCTGGATTTCATCGACCGCAGCAAGCGGTCGCTGATCCGGTGACAGCGGAATCCGGGCCCGAACGCGGCGCAGCTTCGCCGCGGGGCTCCGATTCCCCGCGTCGCGCGCCACGCATCGCCCTGATCGCCGGCGAAGCCTCCGGCGACCTGCTCGGTGCCGACCTCGCGCACAGCCTGCTTGCACGCTACCCGGATGCGCAGATCGTCGGCCTGTGCGGACCGGCGATGCGCGCCGCCGGCGTCGAGGCCTGGCACGACTGCTCGGAACTGGCGGTGATGGGCCTGGCCGAAGTGCTGCGCCACCTGCCGCGCCTGCTGCGCCTGCGCGCCGGTCTGCTGAAGCGGCTTATGCAATGGCGGCCCGACGTGGTGGTCGGCATCGATGCCCCGGACTTCAATCTCGGCCTGGAAAAACGCCTTAAGGCACGCGGCGTCACCACCGTGCATTACGTCAGCCCTTCGGTCTGGGCCTGGCGACGCGGCCGGGCGGCGAAGATCGGTGCCAGCGCCGACCTCGTGCTGTGCCTGTTCCCGATGGAGCCGCCGATCTACGCCGCGCACGGCATCGACGCCCGTTTCGTCGGCCATCCGCTGGCCGACGCCTTCCCGCTGGAACCGGACCAGGCCGCCGCCCGCGCGCGTCTCGGGCTGGACGACGACGGCCCACTGCTGGCCGTGCTGCCGGGATCGCGACTGGGCGAAATCCGCCGCATCGGCCCCGCTTTCATCGGTGCCGTGGCCAGCCTGCGCCAGCGCTATCCGCGACTGCGGGTGATCGCGCCGATGGCGACGCCGGCCTGCCGGGCGCTGTTCGAGTCGCAGGGCGGCGCGCAGCATTGCCGCCTGATCGACGGCCAGGCGCGCGATTGCCTGATCGCCGCCGACGCGGTGTTGCTGGCCTCCGGCACCGCCGCACTGGAAGCCTTGTTCGCCAAACGACCGATGGTGGTCGGCTATCGGCTGTCCGTGCTGACGCATTTCCTGGTGCGCCGCTTCGGCCTGCTGAAGACCCGCCACGTCAGCCTGCCGAACGCGCTGGCCGGCGAAGCGCTGGTCCCCGAACTGTTGCAGGACGAATGCACGGCACCGGCGCTGGCCGCCGCGCTGGCGCATTATTTCGACGATCTCGCCGCCGCGGCCGCCCTGCTGCCACGCTTTCGCGCCCTGCATCTGAGCCTGCGCCGCGACGCCTCCTGCCACGCCGCCGAGGCCATCGGCGAACTGATCGACCAGCGATGTTCGACGCCTACCAGGCCCTGACCCCGGCCGCCGACATCGCCGGAGTCGACGAGGCCGGGCGCGGCCCGCTGGCCGGCCCGGTGGTGGTCGCCGCCGTCATCCTCGACCCGGCGCAGCCGATTGACGGCATTGCCGATTCCAAGGCGCTGACGCCGGCGCGCCGCGCGCACCTTTACGAGGCGATCATCGAACGCGCGCAATGCTGGCGCATCGAATGCGTGGAAGCTGACGAGATCGACCGCCTCAATATCCTCCAGGCCACCCTGCAAGGCATGCGGCGCAGCGTCCAGGCACTACCGATGCGACCAACACTGGTGCTGATCGACGGCAACCGTCTGCCCACCGCGCTGTCCGCGCCGGCCCGCGCCATCGTCCGTGGCGATGCGCTGGAACCGGCCATCGGCGCCGCCTCGATCCTCGCCAAGGTCGCCCGCGACCGCTTGATGCAGACGCTGCACCAGCAACATCCGCAATACGGCTTCGACCTGCACAAGGGCTATCCGACGCCGTTGCATCTGGATCGCCTGCGCCAGCACGGCCCCTGCCCCGCGCACCGGCGCAGCTACGCCCCGGTCCGTGCCTGCCTGCGCGACTGAGCGCCGCCCGGCGAAACCCAACGCCGGCTGAAAATTTCCGCATCCACAAGTCATGCAATGACTTCCGACGCTGCAAGCGGCGGTCACGTGGCGCGCACAGTGCGCATCAAGAGCCACACGTCCACCCCGCAGCGCAAGGAGAACGCCATGAGCCTCGACATCCAACTGAGCATCAGCCCGCACAACCTGGCACCGTTCCGCGCCGCATGGGAAGCCGCCTGCCAGGACGATGCGCCGCTGCCCGTGGACACCCTCGATGCCGACCTCGACCGCGTCCCCGACGACCTGCGCCGCTACATCGCCCAAGCCGGCGAGATCGCCATCATGCTGGCCAACCCGCACTGGCACACCGACCCGGCGACCCGGCGCGGCCTCGGCGGCGCGCTGCGCTATTACCGCAAGGCCGACGACCTGATTCCCGACAACGAAGCCCGTTTTGGCCTGCTCGACGACGCCATCGTGCTGCAACTGGCGCTGACCGAACACCGCCAGGAATGGCAGGCATGGCAGGAATATCGCGCCTTCCTGCGCAGCCATCCGGAGCTTGGCGAGATCAGCCGCGAACAGTGGCTGCGCCTGCGCCACGACCTGCACACCCGACGCAGCTACGTCCACGCACACTACGCCGACGCCGAGCGCCCGCACCGCTACTGCCTGCTGGCCCCGCTGCCGCGCCTCGACATGAACTGAACTCCCCGGCCCGCCGCCGCGCAGGGACGCCCTGCGGCGGGCAACTTCCACGGATCGCAGGTCGAGTCCTACAATCGGCCGCCCTCCCGGACGGATCCGCGCCATGCGCCTGCACATCGAGTCCATGCACTGCGGCGGCTGTGCCCGCGCCGTTACCCGCACCATCCAGCACATCGATCCTCAGGCCCGTGTCGACGCCGACCCGCCCAGTCGCAAGGTCGAGGTGGAAACCACTGCCGCATCCGCCGCCATCACCAGCGCGCTGGAGGAAGCCGGGTTTCCGGCGCAGATCGAGTAATCCCCCGCCCTGCCGACTCATTGCGCCCCGTCCGCCGGCTCCGCGTGCAACGGACGGGCGATCAATCCACCCTGCACGCCCAGGCTGACCCGGTACTGCGCGCCATCGGTCAGCGGCAGGTAGACGCCGCTGCCGTAATCGGCGTCGAGAAAGGGCAGCCAGCGCGGGTAACGCCGTTGCAGCGTCCACAGGTCGAGGCGGCCTTCGGTCAGGTCGTGCGCGGTGCGCTGGCCTTCGCGTTCCTGTCCGATGTCCAGGTAGCGGCCGCTGAGGCGATCCAGCCGGTACAGGTTGGGCGCACCGGCCAGTGCGGCGGGCAGTTTCCAGCGCAGCAAGCGGGCGTCGAGTTGCCATTGGTCGCCGCGCAGCTCGAAGCGGCGCTCGTCCAGTGCGTCGCTGAGCCAGACCGCGTAGTGCTGGTCGCCGATTTGTTCGACGCGCAGACGAGCGACTTCCTCTTCCGTGGCCAGCCGCTGGAACGACCACAGGCCGACCGACAGCAAGCTCAGCGTCAGCGCGCCAAGCAGCAGCACGCTGGCCAGCAATCCGCTGGCGACGGCGGCGCTGGGGCGACGGTTGCGCCAGCGCCGGCGGCAGCCACGCCAACTGGCCCAGGCCAGCAGCAGGGCCAGCAGGGAAAGCGGGAGGATCAACAGGCCGATACCCATGACGCTACTCCTTGTGCGGCGATGCGGCGGTCAGTTTTGCTCGTCCGCGGCCGGGCGCGCCGCTTCGCGGGCGGCGCGCAGGTGGTCGAGTTTTTCCTTCAGGCGGATTTCCAGCCCGCGCTCGACCGGGCGATAGTAGACGCGCTCGCCCATCGCCTCGGGGAAGCCGGTCTGCGCCAGCGCGACGCCGCCCTCGGCATCGTGGTCGTACTGGTAACCGCTGCCGTGGCCGAGTTCCTTCATCAGCCGGGTCGGCGCGTTGCGCAGGTGCATCGGCGTCGGCAGGCTGCCGTGCTCGACGACATCCTTCCGCGCCGCCTTGTAGGCGACATAGGCGGCGTTGGACTTGGCGGTGCTGGCCAAATAGATGACCAGTTGCGCCAGCGCCAGTTCGCCCTCCGGGCTGCCGAGGCGCTCGAAGGCGTCCCAGGCGTCGGTGGCCATCTGCAGCGCGCGCGGGTCGGCGAGGCCGATGTCCTCGACCGCCATGCGGGTGAGCCGGCGGGCCAGGTAGATCGGGTCGCAGCCGCCGTCGAGCATGCGACAGAACCAGTACAGCGCGGCGTCCGGGTTGGAACTGCGCACCGATTTGTGCAGGGCGGAAATCTGGTCGTAGAACTGCTCGCCGCCCTTGTCGAAACGTCGCGTGCGGTCGGCCAGCACCTGCTGCAGCGTGGCCTCGTCGATGCGTCCGCCGTCCGGCTCGGCCAGTTCGGCGCCGATCTCCAGCAGGGTCAGCGCGCGGCGCACGTCGCCATCGGCGGCCACGGCGATGTGGTGCAGGCTGACGTCGTCCAGGCTCAGGCCACGCCCGCCGAGGCCGCGCTCCTCGTCGGCCAGCGCGCGGCGCAGCGACATCGCGATGTCGTCGGCGGAGAGCGCTTCCAGCACGTGCACGCGACAGCGCGAAAGCAGCGCGGAATTCAGCTCGAAACTGGGGTTTTCCGTGGTCGCGCCGACGAACACGATGCTGCCGCGCTCGATATGCGGCAGGAAGGCGTCCTGCTGCGTCTTGTTGAAGCGATGCACCTCGTCGACGAACAACACGGTGCGCACACCGGCGGCGAAGCGTGCCTGCGCCTGGGCCAGCGCCTCGCGCACTTCCGCCAGGCCGGACAGGACGGCTGAAATGGCGCGGAACTCGGCCTGCGCGTAGTGCGCCAGCAGCAGCGCCAGGGTGGTCTTGCCGCAGCCGGGCGGGCCCCACAGGATCATCGAATGGACGCGCCCGGCCTCCAGCGCACGGCGCAACGCCGATTGCGGGGCGAGCAGGCGGCGCTGGCCGACCATCTCGTCGAGGCGGCGCGGGCGCATGCGCTCGGCCAGCGGCTTCAGCGCCTCGGGCTCGCTGAACAGGCTGTCGCCAGGCGGATTTTTCCGGCTTCGGTGTCGGGTGGGAGGACTCATTTGCATGAGCCCTCCCCCCTAAGAACCGTACGTGCGAGTTTCCCCGCATACGGCTCAAGCCTGCAAAAAGCGTCCGTCAGGACGCCGGTTT
>JBAYTD010000040.1:0-20609 GCA_041675805.1 Lysobacteraceae bacterium | reverse complement strand
CCGGCAACAAGGACATCATCCGCGTCGAGCACATGACCGCGATGAAGGACCAGGCCATCGTCTGCAACATCGGCCACTTCGACAACGAGATCCAGGTCGATGCGCTGAAGGCGGTGCCGGGCGTGGAGATCGTCAACATCAAGCCGCAGGTCGACAAGTACATCCTGCCGAACGGCAACGCCATGTTCCTGCTCGCCGAAGGCCGCCTGGTGAACCTGGGCTGCGCCACCGGCCACCCGAGCTTCGTGATGTCGAACTCCTTCGCCAACCAGACGCTCGCGCAGATCGACCTGTGGGCGAAGAAGGACGAGTACGCGAACAAGGTCTACATCCTGCCCAAGCTGCTCGACGAGGAGGTCGCGCGCCTGCACCTGGAGAAGATCGGCGTGAAGCTGACCAAGCTGACCAAGGAACAGGCCGCCTATATCGGCGTGCCGGTGGAAGGCCCGTTCAAGCCGGAGCACTATCGCTACTGACCCATGCACCGGCGACGCCGAACGGCGTCGCCGGCAGCGCATCCGGAATGGGGGGGCAGCATGTTCGAGACGCATACCTATGATGACCCGCTGATCGTGCCGGCAAAAGTCCGTCGGCGCTGGGCCTTCATGGAGACCAGTTCGGCGGCGGCGGTGCTGCGTTCGGTCTGCCCGGCGGAATGGTCGGACATCCTCAAGGTGTTGGGCCGCTTCTCGCTCAATCCGACCCATTGGCTGAAGAAGGGTGGGAACCGTGGCGACATCGCCCGTCAGATCGATGAGCTGTTTTCTGCGCTTGGATGGCGGGAAACCCGCGTTGACCTCGTCACCCAGGGCTTGCTGCTTGGGCGTGACGGACGGGAAATCGAGCGCCTGCCGGAAGTCCTCCAGGAAGGCTATCTGGTCGACAACTTCAAGGGCCGCGTGGCGCTGGACGTGGAATGGAATGCCAAGGATGGCAATCTCGACCGCGACCTGTCGGCTTATCGGGCCTGGCACGAGGCCGGCGTGATTTCCGCTGCCGTCCTGATCACCCAGGATCGCCTGGCCTTGAAACAATTGGCCCATCGCCTCTGGGAGGCGCATCAGTCAACGCTTGCCGAGGCCGACCGCAATCCGAGGCTGCCCATCGACCTTGGCACCTCGACTACCACGAATCTGGAAAAAGCCGCCCTGCGCGTGCGGCGCGGGGTCATGGGAACCTGTCCGCTGCTGATCGTTGCCGCCACCGATGCAACGTGGAATGGCCAGCCCTATTCCGCGCACTGAAAGAGATCGGCCTCGACGGGCACCGACTGGGCCGCACGCCCGCGCTGGCGCATCGGGGTTTGCGCCACCTGCAACAGCGAGCGCACACGCTGGATCGAATAGCCGGTTTCCTCGGCCAGTTGCCGCACGCTGTTGCCTGCTTCGTAGCGCAGGCGCAGCTCTGTTCCCAGGGTGCGCGCCCGGTTGGCGTCAATGTGCTGGTTGGGAGACAGTGGCGGCAGCATCGGTCCGCCCTCGTAGCCCTTGTGGACGTTTCCGCGCGGGATGACTTCGTCGGAGGATTCGTCGCCCCAGGCGGTCCAGTTCGGTTGCGCATGCCGCGCGAACAACTCCAAGTAAGGGCCCGGGGAGCAGGCCTGGATCAGGTCGTACTGCTCATCGGGCTTGCGCGAATGCTCGCGCTTGCGCGTTTCGATCATGTTGACCTGCGAGCGCCCCGGTGCCAGCGTCCGCATCGAGCCGCGCACCCCGAACAGCAGCAGCTCGGTGACGTTGCGGAAGTAGAATCCGACACCGCGCCCGTCCGGCCCGCCATCCTTGCGACGCTTGGCCCAGACGATGTTGCTGACGTAGCGGAAACCCCACGCGGCCATTACCTCCAGGCCCTCCGGCAGCAGGGCATTGGGTGCCCACAGGTAAAGATGGGCGTTGGGGGCCAGAACGTTTTTCACGTCCAGCGCCTTGATCGCCTCCAGTGACATCGTCGAATAGCGATCCAGCCGCCGATGCTCGGGTGCGACCTTGCCAGTGCGATTGGCGAATCGCCACGGCGGATCGGCCAGGACGGTGGAGAATCCGCCTGCGATGCGCGGGATTGGCGGGGCCGCTTTTTCCGGGCGTAAGGGTATGCTGTCCATGGCGGCAGTCTAACATGAAGATCTAAATAAAGATCTTTTTATCGATGCCCATATGGCGCGGCCGCATGCAGAGACGGATCACGCCCGGCCGGGTCGCGCGTACTGCTGCCAACACGCTCCGCAAACGACCACGGGAATCCACCATGACGTCATCGCCCACGCCCGCCCTGCAAGACATCGCCTACCCCGACGGCATCTGCTATGGCTGCGGGCCGGTGCATCCTTCGGGGCTGCACATCAAGAGCCATTGGCACGCGGACGGCGAGCATGTGGTGGCGCGGTTTTCGCCGCGCGAGGAATTCGTCGGCTGGCCGGGGCTGGTTTACGGCGGGCTGTTGGCGATGCTGGTGGATTGCCATTCCAACTGGACGGCGATGGCCTGGCATTACCGCGCCGAGGGACGCGCGCCGGGGTCGCTGCCGGTGATTCACTGCGTGACCGGCCACCTCGGTCTGGACTACCTCAAGCCGACGCCGATGGGCGAAGAGTTGTATCTGAAGGCGCGGGTGGAGGGCGAGGCGGGGCGCAAGACGCGCGTGCTGTGCGAAGTGTTTGCCGGCGAGACGCTCACCGTGCGCGCCGACTCGCTGTTCGTGCGCGTCGACATCGACCGCCTGCGCGAGCGCGCGGGTGGCGCTGGCTGATCGCCAGCCCGGCGCAGGTCGGAGCTAACAACGAAAAGGGCATCCCGAGGGATGCCCTTGTCCGGAGCGGCAAACGCCGGGCGATTTACTCGCGCGGTTCGCCACGGCTGTTGACGCTGATGGTGCGGCCGGGCGGATAGCTCATGCGCACCCAGTGTTCGGTGTTGCGGTACACGTAGCTGACATCCCAGTAGGTGGGTTGGCCGCGGCGGTTGTCGCGACAGCGTTGCAGGTTGCGGTCGTAGCCGCGGCCGTCGCGGTAGTCGCGATCACGGTCACGACCGACATTGCTGCCGATTGCCGCGCCGACGGCGGCACCGCCGACGGTGGCGGCGGTCTGGCCGCTGCCGTCGCCGATCTGGTGGCCGATGATGCCGCCGAGGATGCCACCGATGATCGCGCCGCCGACATTGCGGTCACGGTCGCGCGACTGGCTGTACTGGCCATCGGCCCAGCACTGCTGGCGACCATCGCCGTAGACGGCACGCACCGAGGTGACCTGGGCCTCGTACAGGCGCTCGTTGTGGCGGCGGCGGTAGGGGTAATCCGGCTGGCTCATCGGCGGGGCGATGGCACCGGGATGGCCCGGTCGGGCGTTGATGGCGCGTACCGAGGAGATGCGGTTGTCGAGGCCGAACTGGCGCAGCGACGGATAGGCTCCCTGGCGCAGCACGTGACAGGAGCCGCGATAGTGGGCGTCCTCGCAGACCTCCCAGGTGCCGCGCTCGACGACGATGGAACTGGCGGCGTCATTGAAGTTGGCACCCTTCAGGTTGGCGGCGGGACCGTTGGCGCTGAAGGCGCGGCCGCGATAGCCCTCGTGTTCGTACAGGGTGATCTGGGCCAGGCTGGGCGCGGCGATCAACAGGGCGAACAGGGCGAGCAGCAAGCGGGTGCGATGGTTCATGGTTCCCTCCTGGGGTTGTTTGCGCCGATAGTGCGTTTCATTGGCTGTACGAAAGGCGACTGGCGGCCCTTCGTGCGGATCCGACGCGGCTGAAGTCGTCGGCATCGTACCGTCTTTGTCATGTTGCCGGGCTTCGATGGCTCGGCGCCGAAGGGCGGGTGATGCAACGACCGGATGGCGGCATTGCCTGATTCATTTATCGCTTCATCCGCACAAAGCGATATGATGGGCCGGCCTTCGTCCAGGATCGCCCGATGTCCCGTTTCCCGGTTCCCGTGTCGTTCGAGTTCTTCCCGCCCAAGACCGATGAGCAGCAGGCGCAGTTGACCCAGGCGGTGAAAGCCTTGCGTGGCTATGCGCCCGAATACGTGTCGGTCACCTTCGGTGCCGGCGGCTCGACCCTGGGCTACACCACGCAGACGGTGCGCAGCCTGCGCGATGTGCACGGGCTGGACGCCGCGCCGCACCTGTCCTGCATGGGCGGCACGCGGGCGCAGATAGCCGATCTGCTTGCGCAGTACCGCGCGCTCGGCTGCAACCGGCTGGTGGCGTTGCGCGGCGATCTGCCGTCCGGCATGGCGGCAATCGGCGACCTCCGCTACGCGGCGGAACTGGTCGCCTTCGTGCGCGAACTGCATGGCGATGCCTTCCGCATCGAGGTGGCGGCCTATCCGGAAGCGCATCCGCAGTGCGACGACGCCCTCGCCGACGTCGAGCATTTCGCCGCCAAGGTGCGCGCCGGTGCCGATGGCGCGATCACGCAATACTTCTACAACGCCGACGCCTACTTCCGCTTCGTCGATGTTGCCCGCGCGCGTGGCGTCGGCGTGCCGATCGTCCCCGGCATCATGCCGATCACCCAGTACACCCAGCTCAAGCGCTTTTCCGACCTGTGCGGGGCGGAGATTCCGCGCTGGCTGGGCAAGCGGTTGCAGGCGCTGGGCGACGACGCACAGGCGATCCGCGCCTTCGGGGCCGATGTGGTGGCCGAGCTGTGCCGTCGGCTGATCGATGGCGGCGCGCCGGGCCTGCATTTCTACACCCTCAACCGCGCACGCGGCACGCGGGCGGTGCTCGACCGCCTGCTCGGCTGAGGCCGTCGGCCGCCGAGGCTGGCAATGGGCGGCCGCTGCCGCCATCATCATCGACCCGCGCCGCTGTCGGCCCGCCCGTTACCGTCTTCCAACCGGATGCGACCATGCGCCTTGATCGAGTCCTTCGCCCGTTCCTTTTCCTTGCCTGCGCGGCGCTGATTTCCGTCTCCGCCTGCCTGGCGGCGGAGGACGCGCCCGCTGCCGATCCGACCCAGGCCCTGCACGCGCTGTTCGAGGCCGACTCGACCTGGCGGCAAGGCGAGTTCGGCTACGCCCTGGTCGATGGCGAATGGCGGCAGTCCGACCGCCTCGCCGACGCCACCGCGCAGGCTTGGGAGCGCCGCATCGCCTACTGGGCCGACGTGCTGGCCAAGCTGGATGCCATCGATCCCGACAAGCTGTCGCGCGAGGACCAGGTCAATGCGGCGGTGTTCCGCGCCGTGGTCGAGGCCGACCACAACAACGCGACCTGGCGCACCTGGCAGGCTCCGTTCAACAGCGACACGTTTTTCTGGGGCGGGATGACGCCGCGCCAGCCCTACCGCCGCGTCGCCGACTGGGAAAACTTCATCGGCCGGCTGAAGGACATCCCGCGCCTGTTCGACGAGCACATCGCCAACATGGAGCAAGGCCTGGAGCGCGGCTGGAGCGTGCCGCGCGCCTCGCTGGACGGGCGCGACGCCTCCATCGTCCCCTACACCACCGACGACGAGGCCAACCCCTTCCTCGCCGTCTTCGAGCGCATTCCGGCCAACATCCCCGCGGCCGAGCGCGCGCGCCTGCGCGAGACGGGCCGGCAGGCGGTGCTCGAGCACGCCATGCCGGCCTATCGCAAGCTGCTGACCTTCATCCGCGAAGAGTACCTGCCGCGCACCCGGACCACGCTGGCGGCCAGCCAGCTGCCCGACGGCAGCGCGTTCTATCGCAGCCAGATCCGCGAGTACGTCACCCGCGACATGAGCGCGAAGGAAATCCACGAGCTGGGCCTGAAGGAAGTGGCGCGGATCGTTGCCGAGATGCGCGAGGTGATGGCGCGCGCCGGCTTCGAGGGCAGCTTCGAGGAGTTCCTCGCCTACCTGCGCAGCGATCCGAAGTTCTACGCCAAGACGCCGCGCGAACTGCTGGCCAATGCCGCCTACGTGGCGAAGAAGGTCGATGGCCAGCTCAAGCACAACTTCGAGCTGCTGCCGCGCTACCGCTTCACCATCCTGCCGGTGCCCGACGACATTGCGCCCAACTACACGGCCGGTCGCGGCGGGCTGGACTCCTGCGTGTTCAACACCTACGACCTGCCATCGCGGCCGCTCTACAACCTGCCGGCGCTGACCCTGCACGAGTGCTCGCCGGGGCACAGCTTCCAGGCCGCCCTGGCACGCGAGGCACCGAGCCGGCCGGCGTTCCGCCAGTCGGTGTATTTCTCCGGCTATGGCGAAGGCTGGGCGCTGTACACCGAGTGGCTGGGCGTGGAAATGGGCATTTACGAGACGCCTTACGAGGACTTCGGCCGGCTGACCTTCGAGATGTGGCGCGCCGCCCGTCTGGTGGTCGACACCGGCCTGCACGAGTACGGCTGGAGCCGCCAGCGCGCCATCGACTATCTGGCCAGCCACACCGCGCTGGCCAGGCACGACATCAGCAACGAGGTGGATCGCTACATTTCCTGGCCGGGGCAGGCGCTGTCGTACTACATCGGCTACCGGACGATCCGCGATCTGCGTGCCGAGGCCGAGCGTGAACTCGGCGAGCGCTTCGACGTGAAGGGCTTCCACTCCGCCATCCTCGGCCTGGGTGCGGTGCCGCTGCCGGTGCTGGAGCGGGAAATCCGCGCCTTCATCGCCGCACGCAAGGCGATGGTGCAACCCGTCGCTGCGGCGAAGGGCTGAGCTCGCGCTGCGCTGCCGTGATCGCGTCTCCACGGGCGACAATCTCCTTGCGCCGCCATCCGCCGGCGCAGGATAGTGACGCCCCGGCGGCGACCGTCGCCTTCCGCCTTCGGCTATCTTTGGAACGCCCCGCATGACCGCCAGCACGCCCCTGCTCGTCACCTTCGCCGCCTACCTGCTGCTGATGGTGGGCTTGGGCTTTGTCGCCTGGCGACGCACGAAAACCTTCGACGACTACATCCTCGGCGGCCGCTCGCTGGGCAGCTTCGTCACCGCGCTGGCGGCCGGTGCCTCGGACATGAGCGGCTGGCTGATGATGGGCCTGCCCGGCGCGCTGTACCTGAGCGGCGCGTCCGAAGCCTGGATCGCGGTCGGCTTGATCCTCGGTGCCTGGGCCAACTGGAAATATGTCGCCGGACCGCTGCGTGTGTACACCGAGCGCAGCCGCAACGCGCTGACCCTTCCCGATTACTTCACCCACCGTTTCGAGGACCGCAGCCGCGTGCTGCGGGTGCTGGCGGCGCTGGTGATCCTGGTGTTCTTCGCCATCTACTGCGCCTCGGGCATTGTCGCCGGGGCGCGCATGTTCGAGAGCGTGTTCGGCCTGCCCTACGGCCAGGCGATGTTCTGGGGCGCAGCGGTGACGATCATCTACACCTTCGTCGGCGGCTTCCTCGCGGTGAGCTGGACCGACACCATCCAGGCCTCGCTGATGATCTTCGCCCTGCTGCTGGTGCCGGTGTTCGCCATCATCGGTGCCGGCGGGCTGGGGCAGTCGGTGGCGCTGGTCGAACAGGCCGATCCGACCCGACTGGACTGGATCGGTGCCGGCGGCGGCATCGCGGTGGTCTCGGCCCTGGCCTGGGGCCTGGGTTACTTCGGCCAGCCGCACATCCTGGCCCGCTTCATGGCGGCGGAGGGCCTGCACACCATCCCGCGCGCGCGCCGCATCGGCATGACCTGGATGATCCTGTGCCTGGCCGGCGCGGTGGCGACCGGCTTCTTCGGCATCGCCTACTTTGCCGCACACCCGGACGTGGCCGGGCCGGTCAATGCCAATCCCGAGCGCGTGTTCATCGTGCTGTCGGAGGCGCTGTTCAACCCGTGGATCGCCGGCGTGCTGCTGTCGGCGATCCTGGCGGCGATCATGAGCACGCTGTCGGCGCAGTTGCTGGTCTGCTCCAGCGCGCTGACCGAGGATTTCTACCGCGGCTTCCTGCGCCCCAAGGCCGGCCATCGCGAACTGGTCTGGGTCGGCCGGATGACGGTGCTGGCAGTGGCCCTGTTGGCGATCTGGATCGCCCGCGATCCGGACAGCCGCGTGCTCGGCCTGGTTGCCTACGCCTGGGCCGGTTTCGGCGCGGCGTTCGGGCCGGTGGTGATCCTGTCGCTGTTCTGGAAGCGGATGACCCGCGACGGTGCCATCGCCGGCATGCTGGCCGGCGCGCTGACCGTGCTGCTGTGGAAGCACGCCGGCAGCGCGCTGTACGAGATTGTGCCGGGCTTCATCGTCGCCACGCTCGCCATCGTCGTGGTCAGCCTGCTCGGCAAGGCACCGTCATCGGCGATGCTGGCGCAGCACGAGCAGGTGCGGCTGACGTTGAAGGAAAACGGCTACTGAGCACGCGGCGGGCGGCTGAACGGCCCGCCACCCGGCCGGCGCGAGGCGTTCCGCGCCGCGCCGGCATGCGGCAGACTGCCGGCGTGAAGTCGCTGCTGGTCATCGCCCTGTTCTGCACCGCCAGCCTGGCCCAGGCGCAGGTCGTGCATCGCTGTCTGGATGGCGACGGTCGCCGCGTGTATTCCGACCGCGCCTGCGAGCATCTGGGTCTGCGCGGCGAGCAGGCGCGCGAGACGCCGGCGGACAGCGAGGTGCCGCTCGAACTTGAAGCGGCCAGCGGGCCGGTGGCGGCGGCGCAGGGCTGCCCGGGACCGACCCCGGACGCGCTGCGCGAGCGTGTCGCGGAGGCGCTGGAACGGCGCGATCTCAATGCCCTCAATGGCATGTATCACTGGGCCGGGGCCGGTCGCCACACCGCCGGCGCAGTGGTGACGCACTTCCAGCAGTTGATCGCCGCGCGTCCGCAGACGGTGATCCTGCGCCAGGCGGCGCACAACGACGACTGGCTCTGGGCCGGCCTGCCGCCGCCATCGGAATCCGCACCGCCGGAACTGCTGGCACTGCCCGATGCGCTGTCCGACGACCGCCCACTGGCGCGCTTCAACCTGCGCCGTCAGGCGGGATGCTATTGGTTGGCGATTGGTGATTGGTGATTGGTGATTGGAAGTGGTGTCCGGGCAGGCTGGCCGCTCTTTCCAATCACCAATCACCAATCACCAATCACCAATCACGGCTTCTAACGTCCAAACCGCAGTTCGGCCAGGGTGCCGCCTTGCGGTTCCGGGGCCAGCCGGACCTGCCAGCCATACAGTTCGCACAGCCGCGACACCACGGCGAGGCCGATACCGGCGCCGTGGCTGCCCTCGGCGCTGCGTCCGCGCATGCCGCGCTCGAACACCCGTTCGGCTTCTTCGGCGCTGATTCCGGCACCGCTGTCGCGGATCTCGATGCGGTCGGCGTGGACGTCGATGCGCACTTCGCCGGCGGCGGTGTACTTGAAGGCATTGCCGACCAGGTTGCCGATCGCCACCGACAGCACCGCTTCGGGCGCGTTGACGATGGCCGCCTGGTGGGCGATGACGCGGCCGCTGACCGGCTTGCGGCCCTGGGTGGCGAGGTTGGCTTCCAGCAATTGCTCGGCCAGCCTGGCGATGTCGGTCTGCCCGTGCAGGCGTTCGTTGCGCGACAGTGTCAGCAGGGCGGTGATCAGGTCGATGGATTGCAGACAGGCGCGCTCGATGCGCAGCAGGCGCTGGCGGCTGCGCTGGTCGAGATCGTCCTGTGCCAGCAGCAGTTCGACTGCGCCACGGATCACCGCCAGCGGCGTGCGCAGTTCGTGGCTGACATCGGCATTGAACTCGCGGTCGCGCTTGACCAGTTCGGTCAGGCGCATGGAGTAGTCGTCCAGCGCGGCGGCCAGTTGGCCGACCTCGTCGTCGGCAAAGTGCGGAGCCAGCGCCTCCGGCTGCGCTTCGCCGCCGAAAGCCTGCACGCGGCGCACCAGGTCGGCCACCGGCCGCATCACCCGCTGCGAGGACCACAAGCCGAGCAGGAAGGACAGCACCGAGAAGCCGCCGACGGCGACCAGCAGCGCCCACTGCAACTGGTCCTGGCTTTCGCGTTCCTGGGTGGTGTCGTAGCGCAGGAAGAACCAGTAGTCGCGGTCCTTGCGCACGGCCAGCTTGTACGACGCCTCACGGCCCTTGGCATTGATTTCGGACAGGTCGTGGACGCCGTTGGGCAGGTCGCGCCATTCCATCCGCACGTTGGCGAAGCGGCGCGCGCTGTAGGTGTAGCCGACGATCTTCTCGAACTCGAAGAACTGCTGGCTGGGATCGACGTAGAAGGAATCGGCGTAGCCGCGCAGGTTTTCCTCCAGCGCCTTGCCGATCAGGTCGCTCTCCAGCCGCTCGCGCAACTGGATGGTGGCGAAGGCGAACAGCGCGGTCAGCCCGGAGCCGAGCAGCAGGAAGGAGATGATGATCCGGCTGCGGAGCTTACGGCGATACTGCATCGAGATCGGCGAGGCGATAGCCGATGCCGTGGCGGGTCTGGATCAGCGGCTTGTCGAAGGGTTTGTCGATGGCCGCGCGCAGGCCGTGGATGTGTACGCGCAGGCTGTCCGAATCGGGCAGTTCTTCGCCCCAGACGGCGGATTCCAGATCCTGCCGGGTGACCACTGAGGGCGAGGCCTCCATCAGTGATTGCAGGATCTTCAGCGCAGTCGGGTTGAGCGTCAGCGAGCGGCCCTGGCGGTACACTTCCAATGTGTCGAGGTTGAACTCCAGGTCGGCGACCTTGAGTACGCGCGGACCGGGGCCCTTGCCGCGCCGCGCCAGTACCGCCAGCCGCGCCTCCACTTCCTGCAGGGCGAACGGCTTGACCAGGTAATCGTCGGCACCGGATTCGAAGCCGACCAGCTTCTGGTCGAGACTGTCGCGGGCGGTCAGCATCAGCACCGGCGTCTGCTTGTGCGCCTCCTGACGCAGCTTGCGGCAGACCTCCAGGCCATCCATGCCGGGCAGGTTGAGATCGAGCACGATGGCGTCGAACTCGTTGACCACGGCCAGGTGCAGGCCGGTCACGCCATCGGCGGCGAAATCCACCGTGTGGCCGCGGTCTTCGAGGAAATCGCCGAGATTGGCGGCGATGTCGCTGTTGTCTTCGATGACGAGTACGCGCATGGGCGCTAGGTTACCGCGAACCGCGATGCGGTGGGCGGCAATGTCGTCGCCCGCTTCAGGGTGCCGGGCGGCACAGGCGTGAGCCGGTGGCGCGGCGACAGGTCGGTGTGGCGGCCACGTTGGTCGGTGCCGGCGTCGGCGCGTCGGCGCTGTCGATGTCCTCGGCCGTGCTCAGCCCGTCGAGATTGAAATCGAAGCGTTGCAGGTAGCGCTCGCCGGTGGCGTCGGTCGGAAAGCGCCATTGCGCCAGCGCGGTGCGGGCGGCACCGATGAACACCTCGTGATCGGCCGATTCGACGCGGATCTGTGTGGCGCGGCCATCGGCGGCCACCGAGAAACTCAGCGCCACGCTGCCTTCCAGGCCGTCCAGGCGGGCGCTGACCGGATAGACCGGCGCGGTGCGCAACAGCGCATGCGGGGCGACCGCGCTGACGCTTTCCAGGCGCGGCAGGGCGGGCGCGGCGTCGGGCACCGTCGGTGGCACGGCGGCGGGGGGCAGGGGCAGCGGCAAGGGCGTGATCGGCAAGGGCGCGACCGCCAGCGTCGTTGGCGCAGCGGTTTCGGCGACGGGCGCGGCGGCGGGGATCACCAGCGCGCCGCGCAGACGGACGGTCGGCAGGTCGCCGACGAGGATGTCCAGCGCCGGGCGCATCCGGTCGGTGGAGATCTGGACGATGCCCAGCGGCAGCAGCGCAGGCGTGGTCGCATCGCGGTCGGCGGCGGGCAGGGCGAACAGGCCGACGCCGGCTGCCAGCAGCGCCGCCGGCAGCACCCGGCTGAGGCGGGCGGAGCGACGCTCGGGTGCGTCGAGCAGGCGTTCGACGCGATCCAGCAGCAGGCCGCCGGTCGCCGCCAGCGCCAGCGACGGCTCCGGCGGCAACGG
This sequence comes from Lysobacteraceae bacterium, assembly GCA_041675805.1. Classification (GTDB taxonomy): domain Bacteria; phylum Pseudomonadota; class Gammaproteobacteria; order Xanthomonadales; family Xanthomonadaceae; genus JANNWF01. The sequence continues at coordinate 8,792 of JBAYTD010000040.1, read as the reverse complement.
GCGGACACGGGTTTCGGCCAGTGCCAGCAGGGCGCGGGCATAGGCGTAGCGGTCCAGCCCGGCGGCGGCGACCAGGGCATCGCAGCCCAGTTCGCAGTCCTCGCGCACGCGGCGTGCCACCCAGTGCACGGCGGGGTGGTAGAAGAACACCATCTGCGTGGTCATCAGCAGGGCGTTGAGCCAGGCATCGAAGCGCCGCACGTGGGCCAGTTCGTGGGCCAGGATCATTTCCACCTGCTGGGTCGGCAGGCGCAGGCAGAGGCCGACCGGCAGCACGATCACCGGGCGCAGCCAGCCGACCAGGATCGGCTCCACCGCGCGCGCCGACTCCAGCAGGCGCACCCGCATGCGCACGCCGATGCGTGCCTGGAGTTCGGCCAGGCGCTGCTGCCAAGTGTCGGCCAACGGCGTCGATTGCGCGCACAGCCGGCGCAGGCGCAGCCAGTGCAGCAGGCCGCGCGCGGCCAGCGCGCCGACGCCGAGCGCCCAGGCCAGCACCGCGAGCGGCAGCCATTGTTCGAAGCCGATGGCATCATCGACGCCGGCCGTGATCGCCGGCAGGGCGTTGGCCACGGCGGTCTGCGCGTCGATGGACTGCGCCGACTGCGCCTCGCCCCAGCGATGCAAGAAACCCAGCAATGGCGCCAGGAGGAAGGCCAGCGCCGCCAGGCGGCCGAGCAGGTTGCGCCAGGCCAGCGCATCGCGTCCGCCGAGCGCGCGCAGCAGCGCGTAGACGAGGCCGATCAGCAGGCCCTGCCAGCAGAAATCGACCAGGGTCCAGCCCAGCGCCACCACCGCGGGTGGCGTCTGCGTCATCCAGTCAGCGATCATGGCGTTCGCGCTCCATGCGGTCGATCAGGTCGCGGATCTGATCCAGTTCCTCCGCGCTGGGCGCTTGCTCGCCGCCCAGCGCGCGCAGCACCAGTTCGCCCGGACTGCCGTCGAACACGCCGCGGATCAGGTTGGACAGCAGCCGGCGCTGGGTGAAGTCCTTGCTGACGGCGGCGCGGTAAACGTGTGCGCGCTGGCTTTCGTCGCGACTGACCAAGCCCTTGGCGTGCATCACCTGAAGCAGTTTCAGTGCCGTGGTGTAGGCGGCTTCGTCGGAGTACAGCGCCTCGAACACCTCGCGCACGGTGGCCCCGTCGCGGGCCCACAGCACGTTGAGGATGGCCAGTTCGGTTTCGGTCGGGGCGGGAAGCCTGCGCATGATGCCAGTATGCCGCAGCGGCTCAGCCTTGCGGTTCGAGGACGGTGCGATGCGCCTGGCGCAGGGCTTCCTGGGCGGCCTCGCGTTCCTGGCGGCGTTCGGCCACCGTCTTGCAGACGCGCTTGCCGATCCGCGTGCCGACCGGCGTCTCGCGCAGGCAGACCACGCGGCTGTCCTCGGCGGCGCTGGTCAGCGCGGTGTTGATGATTTCCTGATCGTTGAACACGGCCATCTTGCGCTCGCCGTCCAGGGCGTCGATCGAGGTCACGCCGTCGAGGTTGCGCGACATCCGGTCCAGCGCCTTGCGCACCTTGTCCTCGTCCGACGGGCTGATGCTGCGATAGACCTCGCCGGTGGTGATGGCGTCGAGCAGGCGCTCTTTCTGCTCGTCGAAGCGGGCGGGATCGAACACGACCGGCCGGTGGACGTCGTCCTTGGCAAACGCGGCGGCGCTGAACAGCAGGAGCAACGGCAGGGCAAGAAACGGATTGCGGCGCATGGAGACCTCTCGGGGCAGGGGAGGCGGGTAAAATACGAAAATTATCGTACGAATGGAAGTGTAGCGCCGGAAAAAAGAAAAGCCCACGGAAGCGAATGGGGGAACGCGCTTCTCGTGGGCTTCAAGGTTTGCTGCCCCGAATACCGTTTCCTGCAAGTCACCGACGCGATCGTTGGCGTGTCAGGCAGAGTGTTGGTGGGCGTACCTTAGCGGCGGGCTGATTAAAGTGCCGTTAAACAGTCCTGATGGAAGCGTTAAGCCCCTTGGCGGCGGCCTTGCGGCGCGTCCGGGCGACGCCGGCTGCGGCGCTGGCGGGTGTCGATGTAGTCGATGATGGCCCCGGCGACGTCGACCCCGGTGGCGGCCTCGATGCCCTCCAGTCCGGGCGAGGAGTTGACCTCCAGCACCAGCGGTCCGCGTCGCGAGCGCAACAGGTCGACGCCGGCCACGTTCAGGCCGAGCACGCGCGCCGCGCGGATCGCCGTGTCGACCTCCTCCGGGCTCAGCTCGACCGCCCGCGCGGTGCCGCCGCGATGCAGGTTGGAGCGGAATTCGCCGCGCTTGGCCTGGCGGCGCATGGCGGCCACCACCTTGCCGCCGACGACGAAGCAGCGCAGGTCCGCGCCCTTGGCCTCGGCGATGAACTCCTGCACCAGGAAATTGGCGTACAAACCGCGGAAGGCCTCGATCACCGATTTCGATACCGAGGCGCGGTCGGCCAGGATCACGCCGCTGCCCTGGGTGCCTTCGTTGAGCTTCACCACGTGCGGCGGGCGGCCGAGCATGTCCAGCAGGTCGGCGGTGTCGTCCGGGTTGTCGCCGAACACCGTGCGCGGCAGGCCGATGCCTTCGCGCGCCAGCATCTGGTGGGCGCGCAGTTTGTCGCGGGCACGCAGGATGGCGTCGGACTTGTTCGGCGTGTAGACGCCCATCATCTCCATCTGGCGCAGCACCGCCGTGCCGTAAAAGGTGACCGAGGCACCGATGCGCGGCGCCACGGCGTCGTAATCGGTCAGCACGCGGCCCTTGTAGTGCATGGCGAAGGCGTTCGGCTCGATGCGCATGTAGCAGCGCAGCGGGTCGAGCACGCGCACGGTGTGCCCGCGCGCGCGCGCCGCCTCGACCAGGCGGTGGCTGGAATACAGCTTGCTGTTGCGCGAGAGGATGGCGAGCTTCATCGGGGCGGTTGGAGCGGCGGCGTGCCGAGCAGGAAGGAGGCGGACGGATCGACCAGGCAATGCCCGGCCATGGCAGTGCGGCCGAGCAGCATCGGGAACAGCATGTTGCGCCGGCTGGTGAGGTTGAGCTCGATGGACAGACTGCGCCCGGCGACCAGCAGTTCCGTGCGGATGAAGATGCGCTCGCCGGTGTGGCCGCCGGAATCGGTGACCGGCCGCCGGTCGATGACCTGCGCCTGGCAAAGCGCCGGCGCGCCGACGCCGTCGGGATCGAGCGAGAAGCCGACCCATTCCTGGCCGTCGGCGATCCAGGTGTCGAGGCGGTCGACGTGCAGGGCCGAACTGCGCGCGCCGCTGTCGACCTTGGCGCGGATGGCGGCGATGCCCAGCGCCGGCAGCGACAGCCACTCGCGCCAGCCAAGCTGGAGCAGGGCGCTCGGCGCGGGTGTGTCGGCCTGTGAGGGACTGTCTGGCATCGCTGCACCGCGCCGAACGCAAGACGGCGGCCCGCAGGTCGCCGTCTCCATGGATGGACTGGCCCGGTATCCGGGGATGAGTCTCCGGATACGCGCAAACCATTGATTTATTTTGCCTTTTACCGATCTTGATCAGTGCCGGCAGGCGGCATTATGGACCCGCCCCCGGTGCCCGGCAACACGGTCTGTGGCGGCTGCCGGCGGCGGCGCGCAGGCAGCGTCGGATGGGGCCGGCTACCATCCCCGCTGTCCGGCGCAGCGCAAGGGAACCCGTTCGATGAAATGGCTCAGGACGTTTGTCCTCCTGGCCTTGGTCCTGGCGGCGGTCGGCGTCGCGATCCGCTTGGTCGCCCGCCTGCCGACGCTGGATGATCGCAGCGCTTCCACCGCGTTCACGCAGACCGCGGACACCACGCTCGGGCGCGCGCTGGCACCGGCCATCGCCGCCCATCCGGGCCTGACCGGCATCCATCTGCTCGACGACGGCCGCGCCGCCTTCGCCAGCCGCGTGCTGCTGGCCCGCGCCGCCGAGCGCAGCATCGATGTCCAGTACTACATCTGGCACGGCGACATCACCGGCACGCTGCTGTTCGATGAACTGCGCCGCGCCGCCGACCGTGGCGTGCGGGTGCGTCTGTTGCAGGACGACAACACCACGCTGGGGCTGGATCGCACCCTCGCCGCGCTCGATGCCCACCGCAACATCGAAGTGCGCCTGTTCAACCCGTTCGTGATCCGCTCGCCGCGCTGGATCGGCTATCTGACCGACTTTCCGCGCCTGAACCGGCGCATGCACAACAAGTCCTTCACCGTCGACAACCAGGCCACCATCGTCGGCGGGCGCAACATCGGCGACGAATATTTCGGTGCCGGCGACGGCAGCCTGTTCGTCGATCTCGACGCGCTGGCGGTGGGTGCCGTGGTGGGCGACGTCTCGCGCGATTTCGACCGCTACTGGGCCAGCGCCTCGGCCTATCCGGCGGCCGCCATCCTGCCGCCGGTCGCGCCCGACGCCCTGGAAGATTTCGCCGCCGCCGCCGCGCGGCTGCGCGACAGCGGCGCGGCGCAGCGTTATGTGCAGGCCCTGGCCAGCCTGCCGCTGGCCACGCGCTTCGTCGAGTCAGGCCTGTCGCTGCGCTGGGCACCGGTGCGCATGGTCAGCGACGACCCGGCCAAGGCGCTGGGCCGCGCGCCGCGCGAAGGACTGCTGATCAGCCGCCTCGACCAGTTGCTGCAGCGCCCGACACAGCGCCTGCAACTGGTGTCCGGCTATTTCGTGCCGACCAACAAGGGCGTCGACGGCTTCATCGCCATGGCCGGTCGCGGCGTCCGTCTGGACATCATCACCAATGCGCTGGAAGCCACCGACGTGCCGATCGTCCACGCCGGCTACGCCGACCATCGCAAGCCGCTGCTGCGCGCCGGCGTGCGTCTGTGGGAACTGCGCCACGAGGCTGGCGCGCTGTCCTGGCGCGATGTCGCCGCAACCGGCAGTGCCGGTTCGGTGATCGGCAGCTCCGGTGCCGCGCTGCACGCCAAGACCTTCACCGTCGACGGCGAACGCGTGTTCATCGGCTCGTTCAACTTCGCCCCGCGCTCGGCGCACCTCAACACCGAACTCGGCTTCGTCATCGGCAGCGCCGAACTGACTCAGGCGATGAGCCAGCGGCTCGACGAGGCGACCCCGCTGATCGCCTACGAAGTCCGGCTTTCCCCGCGCGGCGACCTGGTCTGGATCGAACGTCGACCCGACGGCACGCTGATCGAGCACCAGCGCGAACCCGGTGCCGGCTTCTGGCAGCGCGCCGCAGTGAAGGTTTTTTCCTGGCTGCCGATCGAATGGCTGCTCTGAGCGGCCACGGACATCCGGCCCGATGTCGCCGCGCTGCGGCGGCTGGAGCGGGTGAAGGGAACATCACGCCGCACTCAAATCGTTGATTGATAACAGGTTTATTCCGTTTGCGCTACGGAATTAGGCCGGATTATGTACCTGTAGCGAGCCCTCGGCAACTCGGCGTGCCCGCTGCTGCCGCATTGGCTCACCCAGAGCCGTCAAGCGCTGCCCTGTGCCAGATGCAAGAGCCCCCAGCCAATCCCAGGCTCATCCAGCCACCTCACGTCTCACGCAGGGGCAACGCCGTCCGGCAGGAAGCCGCCATGTTCATCGTCATGCAGGCTGAGGTACTCAAGTCGCCATTGATCCACGCGCCGAAGGTCGGCGAGGGTCATGTGCGTATCCGGGACTGGCTCGCAGGCGTCGAGGGCGATTTCCGTTGCCGCATCGGGAGGACCGTACGCTTCGATGAAAAGCTCTCGTAATTGTCGCACTACGCTCTCGGCGGACTCACGCGCACCTGGCCCACCCTCGATGGCGTCATAAGCCACCGATATGGACAGCGCATAGGGTTCACCATCAGAAGCCTCGATGCCCCGCTGCTCGCCCAGATCGAAGAACAATCCCACCAGATGTCTGGCTTCGGGAGCGAGGATGCGGGCGATCCGGCTCTTGACGTCTCTCTTGCCGACACGCTTCGCTAGCCGGTTCTCGAAGGTGTTGGGAAATGCGGGCCGGCCATAGCGGGCCGCCAGCCATTGCTTCAGGGTGCGCTTCGATTCATCCGAAAGCGACGCTTCAAGAAACCGAGACGCGCCCCGGCCAAACTCGACTCTCGGGATGGACCTTTTCTCCGCATGCCGCAACTCCAACACCATCGAGCCTCCATCCGCCTTGTCATACGCAAGATGCAGCCGCCGGGGGTTCTTGGCATGAGAGAGTTGCGGATCCTCACGGGCATCGCCGATCAAGTCCGCCAGGATGACCTCAATGCAGGGTTCGTGCGGGTGAGGGATGTCACAGTCGTGGGAGATCACGACAGCCAAACGGCCGTCCTCCGACGATTCAATCAGCCCCAACTGTAGTGATGCATCGCTGGTCAGCAAATCTCCCTGCCGCCATGACGTGTCCCGGTCCAGCATCGCGCGATCCCCGAATCACTGCTCGGGATAGCCAGGAATGGAAGTAGCGGAACGCCAATCATCCGTTGGTGCGGCCTTGCTCTTGGCCAGTCCCGACCTTTCGTATGCCGCATCCATGGCCTGAGCCTCGGAGATCAGCGTTTGGACATGCTCCATGACAGTCTGGTTTGCAGCGATGAGATCCAGGAGAGACCTGCCGTCAAACGCCTTCATCTTCAGCATCATTGGCGCCCGTTTGACGCCTGCCTCATGAAAGGCGTCGGCCACTTGGCTGAGTGCCTGTATCCGAGCGAAGTTGTCCGCTTCTGGCGTCGACTCTCCCCCCAGCCATTTGTAGATCGCTTGCCGGGAAACACCAAAGGTCCCGGCAAGATCGGCGATTGCTGGATTGAGCACCTCACGGATGTTGGCCAGATGCTCCGAAGCGCTTCGCAGATCGGGACGAGCCGCCTCCTCGCCATCCACCTCGATTTCGACGTGAAGGGGAGTCCGCGCCTCCACCAGCCTGCGCCATTCCCCGGCCCGGGTCACATCGAACACGCTGCCAGTACCGCCAACCAACTGCGTGATCCCCATCAGGGCGAAGGCGGCCGTGGCCGCGACCCGAACGGGCACGATCGACGGCGAAGTCCTGATTGCTGGGAACGTCTCGGTGTACATGCGGGTCTCCAGTGCTACGCCCATGCCCGGCGCGCATGATCCGTGGTGGTTGCCTTGAACACGGACTTGATCGGGGCATGCAACGAGCGCAGTTGTTCTTCGAGCTTGCCGAGATCGATAGGCATGCGACCTTCACAAAAATGGTCGGTATCGAGCACACCATGCTCACGTGGCGCGGCCATGGCGAAACGCGGATTCAGTGCCAGCCCGTTCGGCAACATATCGGGAGGAAAGCCAAGCTGTGCGGTTGCCCTGTATACCCTTGCAACCAAGGTTCCGACGGGAACGAGTGGACCGACATCGGTCGAGAATACGGATTCACTCATTGCGTGCCGGCGAACCGCGTCGAATCCCACCCCATGGACTCCACCGACAAGGTACTGCTCGACGGACTCCCCGTCTGCCGGCACCACCGCATCCAGGTAGCGCAACCCAAGCCGCCCCACGTGGTCAAGGCTGACAGCCTCATGCACGGCATCCAACCCACGCAGTAATTCCGGAATGAATGACTTGTGGGTGTCGTAATGGGTCGTATGAAACGTGATTGTCGAAGAGGACAGGATGAAGCCCGCAGATCGATCGCTCCTGGTCAGGAGCCAGGATACCGTTTGCTGGATCTTTGGTTCGGCTTGTTGTGCCTGGCCTGGCCCGGACACGACCAAGTGAGTGACCTGCTGCGGCTCGAACAAGGGGTACCCTTCACGGCGCAGTCGATCTTGTATTTGGTCGACATACTTGACCATGGCCGCCACCGGATTGAAATGCGCCTGTGCCAGCGCGTAGTACACCGGCGCATTGGACATTCGTTCGCTCACAGGCCGCTCCATCTTCTCGGTTGACACTTCAGTTGCCAGTTTACACCATGGTTGACACCCATGCCAGGGAGCATTGCTCAATGCGGCTGGATCAGGGGGGGGCGGGCTCAGGCTAAGGAGAAGGCGCCGTCAAAAGCCTTCCAGTACGTCGACACCGCCGTCCGCGTCACCATCGCCGGCCCCCGACGTTGGCCCAGCCTGCTGCCATTGCCTGCGAGAAAGGCTGCGCACCCGCTGTGGCAACAACTCCCGCACCAGCTCCATGCCAAGGGCGTCCTTCTCCAGGGTCATCGCTTCTGACAGGTCATCGAGCCGACCCAGCACGTGCAGCGCGCGCAGGAAGGTGTGCAGCGCGGTGCCGGGATAGCCATCTTCCAAGCGCCTGACGGTGCTCAAGGACGTGCCGATGCGCTGAGCAAGGTCTTCCTGGCTCAGGCGGCGCATGCGCCGCGCCACCGAGATGTCCTGCCCCAGGCGGCGCAGCGCGCGCGCGACGGGCTGCGGCATCGCCACTTGCGCACCAGAGCGCTTTTGCTCGGAAGAGGACATCTTTTATAGCCTCAAATATGAGCTTGTATTTTAAATAATATCTCATATTTGAGCGCAAAAATGGCAAGCAATCAACCCAATACGTGCCTACCCCTTGCAGTTCTGGTGACCGCGCTGCGCCATTGCGAGCGGCCCTGAACCGCTCTTTCGCACGAATCAGAGAAACGGCCGGTCGTGGCCTGCCCTCCAGCATAGACCGCGATCAAGAGGGCGGGTTGCGGCCGGCAGAGCCGGGTTGGCTTGGGCCGCAGGTCGATTAGATTCTGCACGATAAATCAAACCTTATGATACTTTCCCTGCACGTTCTTGCAATGGCTCTAGGGGTCGATTGGATCCTGTGTTATTTTTATAGCATGGATGGAAATTCTCGGCACCAGGTAATCAAGCGACTGCAGGCGGGACTCCCCCGCGGGGCGCCGTTCGACCTTG
>JBAYTD010000039.1:0-20631 GCA_041675805.1 Lysobacteraceae bacterium | reverse complement strand
CTGGTGCCCGACCACATCGGCCCGGTGGTCGCCTTCCGCAACGCCCAGGCGGCGATGGTGCTGCGCCCGGTGCAGACGCAGGGCCTGATCGACCGCATCCTGCCGGCCCTGCCCGACGAGCTGCCGCTGCGCCATGCGCAGTTCAGCGCCGGCTGGATGAACGTGCTGCGCGCGGCGCGCATACAGTACTGGTCGCCTGCGCCGCTGCCCGATCCGCCGGCCGACCAGCCGCCGCTGTGGCCACGGCGCATCGCCTGCTGGTCGCAGCGCGACGCGGCCATCGCGCAGTTTGCCGCGCCGGTTTCGGATGATGCCGCGCAATGGTCGGCGACGATCCTTGCCGCCGCGCGCGCCGCCGGCTGCCTGGTGCCGGCCTGACGACATCAGCCGACTTCGGCGCACTTCCACACAAGGCCGTGGTTTACGGCGGATTCACCGGCAAAAAGCGGTCGGCCAGTAACATGCGCCGCCGCGTCGCCGGACCCTTGGCCGGCGCGATCTTCCCCGACCTTTGGAGAATCCGATGAACCACCGCTGCGTCCTTCGCCACGCCCTCGCCGTTGGCATCCTGTGCGCCCTGCCGCTGACCGCCGCCGCCGAAAACTGGACCGGGGTCGGCGAGTTCGGCCTCGCCATCGCCAGCGGCAACGCCGAGTCCGAGAACATCAACGGCAAGCTGGCCTTCGTCAACGAGAGCGATGACTGGAAGCACAGCTTCGGCTTCGGCGTGCTGCGCGCCAAGGGCGAGGTGGTCGGCGATTTCGACGGCGACGGCATCCCGGAAAAGTCCAAGCAGCTCACCGCCAACCGCTACGAGTTCGGTGCCAGCAGCGCCTACAAGATGAACGAGCGCTCCTCCTGGGTGGCGGCGCTGCGCTACGAGAACGACGACTTCGCCGCGTTCGATTCGCAGGCCACGCTTTCCATCGGCTACGGCCACCAGTTCATCGACAGCGAGCAGACCAAGCTGCGCACCGAGATCGGCCCAGGCTTCCGCCGTGCGGAACTGGCCGGTGGCCCGACCGAGAGCGAGATGATCCTGCGCGGCGTGGTCGATTTCAGCCACCAGTTGACCGACACCACGCGGCTGGTGAATACCTTGCTGATCGAGTCGGGCAGCGACAACACCTTCGCCCAGAACGACATCGGCGTTGCGGTATCGATCAACGAAGCGCTGGCACTGAAGGCCGGCCTGCAGGCCCGCCACAACACCGACGTGTGGCCGACCGTGAAGAAGACCGACACGCTGACCACGCTGAACCTGGTCTACAGCTTCAAGTAAGCCCCATGGCCGGCGCGCCGCCGCCTTCGCGCGGCGGTGCGCGCTGCCGATTCAGGCGTTGAGGTCGGGGATCAGCCGGCTTTCCAGCCGTGCGATGACATCCTTCAGCAGCAGCTTGCGCTTTTTCATCCGGCGGATTTGCAGGGCGTCGGCGGCGTTGTCCTGGGCCAGCCGCGCGATCAGCGAATCGAGGTCGCGATGCTCCTCGCGCAGTTCGATCAGGCGGCGGCTGATGGCGGGGATGTCGATGGGTTCCATGCGCGCGGCGGCAGTGGGCGAATGGCATCAGGATAACGCTGCGGCGGGACGGCGGATCAAGTGATCCCGGCATCGACGGACGCGAGCCGGGCGGCGGCGGCGGTAGAATGGGCGGCCCGATCCCCTCCAGGCCGCGCCACGCGGCCATCGATCCGATGACCGCAGATTTTCCCGAGCGCCGTCAGGCCCACGAGCGGCAACGCCTTGCCAAGCGGCTGCGCCACCAGGTCGGCCGCGCCATCGCCGAGTACGGCATGATCGAGGACGGCGACCGGGTGATGGTCTGCCTGTCCGGCGGCAAGGACAGCTACGCGATGCTGGACATCCTGCTGCAATTGCAGAAGAAGGCACCGCTGCGCTTCGAACTGCATGCGGTGAATCTCGACCAGAAGCAGCCGGACTTCCCCGCACATGTGCTGCCCGACTACCTGCGCGGTGTCGGCGTGCCGTTCACCATCCTCGAACAGGACACCTATTCGGTGGTCAAGCGCGTCGTGCCCGAGGGCAAGACGATGTGCTCGCTGTGCTCGCGCCTGCGCCGCGGCGCGCTGTACGCCTTTGCCGCCGAGCAGGGCTTCACCAAGATCGCGCTGGGCCATCATCGCGACGATCTGGTGGCGACCTTCTTCCTCAACCTGTTCTTCCACGCCAGGCTCGCTGCGATGCCGCCCAAGCTGCGCAGCGACGACGGCGCGCACGTGGTGATCCGGCCGCTGGCGCTGGTCGCCGAGGCCGATATCGCCGCCTATGCGCAGGCGCGCGGCTTCCCGATCATCCCCTGCTCGCTGTGCGGAGCGCAGGAGAATCTGCAACGCCAGCAGGTGCGGCGGATGCTGGAGGGCTGGGAGCGCGAGCATCCCGGTCGGCTCGACACGCTCGCCCGCGCACTGGCCGATGTGCGACCCTCGCAACTGGCCGACCGCAGCCTGTTCGACTTCCAGGCGCTGGGTCGGCGGCAGGACGCGCCGGGCCCCGATCTGCACGACTGGCTGGGCGGCGCTGCCGCCGCAGTCGGTACTTCCCTTCCCCTCAAGGTTTTCGCCTGAACGCATGTTTTTTCGCAATCTGACGCTGTTCCGCTTTCCCTCCGCCTTCGATTTTTCCGCCCTCGACGAGGGCCTCGACGCCTGCCGGCTGAAGCCGGTCGGCCCGCAGGAACTGTTCTCGCGCGGCTTCGTCTCGCCGTTCGGCCGCGACGAGGAGGCGCTCAGCCACGGCAGCGGCGATGGACTCTGGCTGACCCTCGGCGGCGAGGACAAGATCCTGCCGGCCGCCGTGGTCAACGACGTGGTCGCCGCCAAGGCGGCGGAGATCGAGCAGCGCGAGGGTCGCCGTCTCGGCGGTCGCGCACGCAAGCGGCTGCGCGACGAGACGCTGACCGACCTGTTGCCGCGCGCCTTCTCCAAGCCCTCGCGGACCGGCCTGCACGTGGACACCGGCGCGGCCTTCCTCGCCGTCGATACCAGCAGCCGCAAGACCGCCGAAACCGCGGTGTCGGAACTGCGTCGCGCGCTCGGCAGCTTCCCCGCCGTGCCGCTGAACGCGGAAGTGTCGCCGCGCACCGTCCTGACCGGCTGGCTGGCCGGCGAGGCGCTGCCCGATGGCCTGAGCCTGGGTGACGAGTGCGAACTGCGCGATCCGGTCGACCGCGGCGCGGTGGTCAAATGCCAGCGCCAGGAACTGTCGGCGGATGAAATCGGCAAGCACCTGGAGGCCGGCAAGCTGTGCGCCCGCCTGGCGCTGAACCTCGACGACCACCTGAGCTTCGTCCTCGGCGAGGATCTGGTGGTGCGCAAGCTGAAGTTCCTCGACGGCGCGGTCGACGGCATCGAGGACAGCGAGCGCGATTCCCTGCGCGCCGAACTGGACACCCGCTACACGCTGATGGCGGCCGAGCTGAAGCGTCTGTTCGCCGTGCTGGAAACGAGTTTCCGTCTGAGCCGGGCCGACGCTTGACGCAGGCGCGCACGATGTCCGGTTCGCGCCTGCAGCGCGAGCGCATCGCGGTGACGCTCGACGATGGCCGTCAGGTCGATGTCGAGCGCGTCCGCGATCCGCGCGCGCGTCGCCTCAAGCTGTTGGTCGGCGAGCAGGGCCGGGTGCGCCTGACCGTGCCGCGCGGTGCCTCGCTGGGCGAGGCCGATGCCTTCCTGAGCCAGCATCGCGCCTGGCTGGCCGGGCAGTTGCGCCGGCTGGCCGACGAGCCGACCCCGGCCGGCCTGTTCGACAGCACCGACGGCGTGCCGCTGCGCGACGCCATGGTGCCGTTGCGCTGGGCCAGCGGCCGCTACGCGCGCTACGAGTTCGACGACGCCGGTCTGTTGCTGGTGGTGCCCGATGCGGCTTCCTCGGCGGCCGCATCGCGGCTGTTGCGCGAGTTCTACGCCGCCCAGGCGCGCGCCGACATCGGCCGCTGGCTGCCGCGCTACCTGCCCGGCCTGCCGCGCGCGCCGAGTGCCTTTCGTCTGCGGCCGCTGCGCTCGCTGTGGGGATCGCTGAGCCCGGACGATTCGCTGTCGCTGGATCTCAGCCTCGTGCTCGGTTCGCCGGCGGCCTTCGAGTACGTGCTGGTGCATGAGCTGTGCCATCTGATCCAGCGCAACCATCGTCCGGCCTTCTGGCAGGAGGTGGAGGCGCGCTGCCCGGATTGGCGCACGCAGCGTGACTACCTGCGCGGCGACGGCATGATGCTGAAGCGGCGGTTGTACGCCTTGCTCGGCTAGGCCGGCGGCGTTGGCTCCGCCAGCGCCTGGCGGATCGCTGCGGCGCAGGGCTCGGGATGGTCCATGTGCAGATGATGCGCGCCCGGCAAGCGGACCACGCGGCCGTTGCGCAGGCCGGCGCTGCGCCGGGCGACCAGGTCGTACTCGAACAGACCGTCGTGCCGGTCGGCGACGATCAACAGGGTCGGCGCTTCGATCGCGGCGATCCATTCGCCGATGCTGGCTTCGTCGGCGCGCAGCGGCGAGGTGAGCCGCAGGCGCGGATCGCTGCGCCAGCGCAGGCCGTCCTCGCCGTCGATCAGGTTGCGGGTCAGCAGCAGGCGTGCGTTGTCCGGCTGCATCGGTGTGGCGCGCAGGCGCGCGGCGACGGCGCTGTCGAGATCGCGCAGCGCTCGCCCAGCGCCGACCGGCCGGCGTCGCGCCTCGATGCCCTGGCGCAACGCCTCGGCAGCCTTGCCCGGCGTGCCGGCCAACGGACCGAGCGCTTCGATCAGCAACAGATGGTCGACCCGCTGCGGGCAGGCTGCCGCCAGCGTGCTGGCCACCGCGCCACCCAGCGAATGGCCGAGCAGGTGGCAGCGCGGCCAGCCCAGTGCGTCCATGGCGTCCAGCGCATCGTCGAGATAGTCGATGAAGTGGTACCCGTGACCGGCCGGAAGATGGCCGGAATGGCCGTGGCCGGGCAGGTCGATGGCGATGATCTCGCAGTCCGGCAGCCGCGCGGCCAGCGGGGCGAAGCTCATCGCGTTGTCCAGCCAGCCGTGCAGCGCCAGCACCCGGCGCGGCGCGCCGGCGTTGAAGCGCAGCGCGGCCAGCGGGCTGACCCGGCCGGGCAGTTCCAGCGACTGCATCACGGTCGGGAGCCGACAGGTCCGGCGTAGGCGGCCTGGGCGGCGGCCGATTCCGCGCGCAGGCGCGCCTGCCGGGCGGCGGCTTCGGGGTCGAACTCCGGCCAGCCGGCAGCGTGGCGACGGACCAGGGCGGCCAGCGCCTGCACATGCGCGGGCGAGTCGTTCAGCGCCGGGATGTAGCGCAGCGCCTCGCCGCCGGCGGCGACGAAATCGGCGGCATTGCGCAGGGCGATCTCCTCCAGCGTCTCCAGGCAATCGGCGGCAAAACCGGGACAGACCACGTCCAGCCGCCGCACGCCCTGCGCCGGCAGGGCGGCGATGCTGGCGTCGGTGTAAGGCTGCAACCAGCGTTCGCGGCCGACCCGCGACTGGAAGGCGACCAGCCAGGCGTCGGCCGGCAGGTCCAGCGCGGCGGCGATGCGCCGGGCCGAGGTCTGGCACTGGCAGAAATACGGATCGCCGGCGTGCAGGTAACGCTCGGGCAGGCCGTGGAAGGACAGCAGCAGCTTGTCGCCGACGCCGTTCTTCTGGCGAAAATCGTGGATCGAGCGCGCAACGGCGTCGATCCATCGGTCATCGTCGTGGTAATCGCCGATCAACCGCAGTTCCGGCGACCATCGCCAGCGGCCCAGCGTCTCGAATACCTGGTCGAACGCGGTGGCCGTGGTGGTGGCGGAGTATTGCGGATACAGCGGCAGCACCAGCAACCGGCGCAGGCCTTCGCCCTGCCAGCGTCCCAGCACCTCCGGGATGGACGGGCTGCCGTAGCGCATTGCCAAGCGAACGTCGGCGATCACGCCGTCATCGTGCAGGGATTTTTGCAATTGATCGACCAGCGCCTGGCTGTGTGCCAACAGTGGCGAACCCTGCTCGGTCCAGATCTGCCGATAGGCATGCGCCGAACGCGGCGCGCGCAGCGGCAGGATGACGCCGTACAGGATCGGCAGCCACAGCGCCCGCGGCAGTTCGATGACGCGCCGATCACCGAGGAATTGCGCCAGATAGCGGCGCACCGCGGCGGCGGTCGGCGCGCTTGGCGTGCCAAGGTTGACGGCCAGAACGCCGCAGCGCGGAACCTGGCCGTGGCGGTGGACGGGCGATCCGGATCGGGACATGGCGTGGCAGCCTGAAGACAGCAACCTTGACCCAAGCGCGGACGCCGGCCAAGGCTTTGATATGACGGGGGCGGACTGTTATGCTCCGGGCGCGTTCGGGCTCGCCCGGCGCGAGTGACGACAAGCCCGACACATTACTCGAAGGACGACACAGATGCGTCCCTGCCTGGCCAAATGGCTGGTTTTAGCCCTGTTTGCGCTCGCCTTGCCGGCGACGGCGGCACCGCTTGGCTATGCTTCGGGCTACAACGCGCTGTATCGCATCGACCTCGCCAACGGCCAGGCGACCCGCATCGGCGACCTCGGTTTCAATGATGTCGAAGGGCTGGCGATCTCGCCCGGCGGCGTCCTCTACGGCGTCGCCGACGCCACCATGATGGTCGCCGGCCGACCCTCGGCGACCACCGACTTCCTGTTCCGCGTCGATACCGGCACCGGTGCCGGAACCCTGGTCGGCCAGTTGCCCGGCCTGCAAGGGGTTGGCAATGGCGGCAATCTCGATTTCGGCCTGGCCTTCACCTGCGATGGCCGGCTTTGGCTGTCCGGCGAAACCACCGGCGACCTGTGGGAAGTGACGCCGACCTCCGGCGCGATCCGCCTGGTCGGCAACAGCGGGGCCAGCCTGTCCGGCCTCGCCGCGCGCGGCAATCGCCTGTACGGGGTCAGCGTCGACCCGACCCCGCGTCTGTACGAAATCGATCCCGCCTCCGCCGAAGCCCGGGTCATCGGCCCGCTGTCGGTGGGTGGTCGGGTGCTCAACGTCGGGTTGGAGTTCGACGAAACCGGCCAGCTTTGGGCCACCCTTGATCCCTCCGATCTCAGCGCCTCGCGGGTCGCCCGCATCGACCTGGAAACCGGGCGCGGCACGGTGATCGCCAGCATCAACCCGGACATCGGCATGAAGGCGCTGGCGATTGCCGCGCCGGGCGGCTGTTCGGGCGGCGGCAACGTCGGCGGCACGCCGCTGCCGGTGACCGTTCCCGGTCCCGGCTGGCCGTTGCTGGTCCTGCTCGGCGCGCTGGCCGCACTGCTCGCCGGTCGTCGTCTGCGCTGACATGCGGCCCGGCGCGCACAGGCCTCATTCACCTGTCGCCGACCACACTGCGAACATCCCCTCGACGGGCATCCCCTCGTATCACAGGAGTGCTTCCATGCGCCAACCGATGCTAGCGGCGATCCTGCTTGCCGCGCTTGCCGCGCTTGCCGTGTTCTCCACCGCGTCCGCCGGCGAGCGCGAGGACAAGCGCGCCGCGCAGGCGATCATGGTCCTCGACGAGATCATGAACGCCCCCGACCACGCGCTGCCGGAAAAGCTGCTCGAGGACGCGCAGGCGGTGGCGGTGATCCCGGACGTGGTCAAGGCCGGTCTGGTGGTCGGCGGTCGCGCCGGCAAGGGGCTGGTTTCCGTACGCAATGCGGACGGCACCTGGAGCAATCCCAGCTTCATCCGTCTCACCGGCGGCAGCATCGGCTTCCAGGCCGGCGTGCAGTCGACCGACGTGATCCTGGTGTTCCGCCGCCGCGCCGGGGTCGACTCCATCGTCAACGGCAAGTTCACCCTGGGTGCCGACGCCGCCGTCGCCGCCGGCCCGGTCGGCCGCACCGCGCAGGCCTCCACCGACGCCCAGCTCAAGGCTGAGATCTATTCCTACTCGCGCGCCCGTGGCCTGTTTGCCGGCGTTGCCCTGGACGGCGCGGTGATCGCCATCGACCACAAGGCCAACCAGTCGACCTATGGCCGCAACACCACGCCGCGCGCCATCTTCGAGGGCCGCACCACGCGCCGGCCGTCGGCGCGGATCGTCGATTTCCGCGACCGGCTGGAAGAAATCGGCTCGCGCTGAAGGTCGCCTGCGCCTGCGTTATGCTTGCCGGTCTGTCCATTCGTAACGGGAAGCCATCATGGGCGCGCTGAGCCTCTGGCACTGGATCGTGGTGCTGCTGGTGGTCGTTTTGCTGTTCGGCACCAAGAAGCTGCGCAATGTCGGCGGCGACCTGGGCGCGGCGATCAAGAGTTTCCGCAAGGGCATGGCCGAGGCCGATGACGCCGAGGCCAAGCTCGGTCAGGAGCCGCCTCCGGCCGCCCCGGATGCCGCCCGCCGCGAATCGGAGCGCGCACCGCGCGAGTAGGGGCCGCGCCCGATGTTCGAGTTCGGTTTCGGTGAAATGCTGCTGACCGCCGTAGTCGGCCTGCTGGTGCTCGGCCCGCGCCGGTTGCCGAAGCTGGCGCGCACGCTGGGCCTGTGGACGCGACGGGCGCGGGCGAGCTGGTATTCGGTGCGCGCGGAACTGGAGCGCGAAATGATCGACGAGGACACCCGTCGCGGCCTCGACGCCGCCCGCGAGGAAGCGCGCAAACTGGCCGACGAACTGTCCGCGCCGCTGGTCCCGCCGCCTGCCGACGGTCGGCCGCCGGACCATGACTGAGGCCGACCCCGAGCGCGGCGAAAGCCTGCTCTCGCACCTGATCGAACTGCGCGCCCGCCTGCTCCGCGCGGTGCTGGCGGTGCTGGCCGCCTTCATCATCCTGCTGCCGTTTGCCCAGCGCCTCTACGCCGAGTTCGCCACCCCGCTGCTGCAAAAGTTGCCGGCCGGCGGGCAGATCATCGCCATCGATGTCGCCAGTCCGTTTTTCGCGCCGATCAAGCTGGTCTTCGTGCTGGCGCTGATGGCGGCGATGCCCTACGTGCTGTACGAGGCCTGGGCCTTCGTCGCGCCCGGCCTGTATCGCCACGAAAAGCGGCTGGCGCGCCCGCTGCTGCTGTCGGCGGTGCTGCTGTTCTACGCCGGCTGCGCCTTCGCCTGGTTCCTGGTGCTGCCGATGGTGTTCGCCTTCCTCACCGCGATCACCCCCGAAGGCGTGGCGATGATGACTGACATCACCCGCTATCTGGACTTCGTGCTGGTGGTGTTCCTTGCCTTCGGCTTTTGCTTCGAGCTGCCGGTGGCGGTGGTCATCTGCTGCGCGCTGGGCTGGGTCAGCGTCGAGCAACTGCGCGAGGCGCGCCCCTACGTGGTGGTCGGCGTGTTCGTCATCGCCGCCATCATCACCCCACCGGACGTGATCTCGCAGGTGATGCTGGCGATCCCGATGTGCATCCTGTTCGAGCTTGGCCTGGTGGTTGCCCGCATGCTGGAGCGGCGCCGCGCGACCTGAGCGCCGCGTCGGCGCGGGTGGCCGGGGACGGCGGTGGGCGCGGGTATACTGTCGCGCTTTCCGGCAAACGGTCCTCCCATGTCCGCACCGACCTTCCAGCAGTTGATCCAGACGCTCAACCAGTACTGGGGCGAGCAGGGCTGCGTGCTGATCCAGCCGCTCGATCTCGAAGTCGGCGCCGGCACCTTCCATCCCGCCACCTTCCTGCGCGCGCTCGGCCCGGAGCCGTGGAACGCCGCCTACGTGCAGCCCTCGCGGCGTCCCACCGACGGCCGCTACGGCGACAACCCCAACCGTTTGCAGCATTACTACCAGTACCAGGTAGTGATGAAGCCCAGCCCGGACAACATCGTCGAGCTGTATTTCGGCTCGCTGAAGGCGCTCGGCGTCGATCCGCTGGTGCATGACCTGCGCCTGGTCGAGGACAACTGGGAGTCGCCGACGCTGGGTGCCTGGGGACTGGGCTGGGAGGTCTGGCTGAACGGCATGGAGGTGACCCAGTTCACCTATTTCCAGCAGGCCGGCGGCCTGGAGTGCCGGCCGGTGCTGGGCGAGATCACCTACGGCCTGGAACGCCTGTGCATGTACCTGCAGAACGTCGAGAGCGTGTTCGACATCGTCTGGACGGTCGGTCCGCAGGGGCCGGTCAGCTATCGCGACGTGTTCCACCAGAACGAGGTCGAGCAGAGCGCCTACAACTTCGAGCACGCCGACGTGGCGGAACTGTTCCATCGCTTCGACGCCTGCGAGAAGGAGGCGCTGAAACTGGTCGAGCTGGGCTTGCCGCTGCCGGCCTACGATCAGGTCTGCAAGGCCAGCCACAGCTTCAACCTGCTCGATGCGCGCCGCGCCATCAGCGTGACCGAGCGCCAGCGCTACATCCTGCGCGTGCGCACGCTGGCACGGGCGGTGGCGCAGAGCTATCACGGCAAGCGCGAGAAGCTGGGCTTCCCCGGCCTGCGCGCGGCGCAGGGCAACTGACCGGACATCGAAGGGGCGAGGGACGATGAGCGAATTCAAACCGTTGCTGGTCGAGCTGGGCGTCGAGGAACTGCCGGCCAGGAGCCTGCCGGAGCTGGCACAGGCCTTCTTCGACGGCGTCGTCGCCGGGCTGAAGGCGCGCCGCATTGCGCTCGACGCCAGTTGGGACATGGACATGGCGCGGCCGCTGTACACGCCGCGCCGGTTGGCGGTGCAACTGCCCGGTGTCGGCGTGCAGCAGCCGGCGCAGAAGGTCGAGGTCAGTGGCCCGCCGGTGTCGGCGGCGCTCGACGCCAAGGGCAAGCCGACCGCCGCGCTGAGCGGTTTCGCGGCCAAGAACGGGGTCGCCGTCGAGGCGCTGGAGCGCGTCTGGCAGGGCGGCGTGGAGCGCTTCGTGCTGCGCCGGACGGAACCGGGCGCGCCGACCCTGAGCCTGCTGCCGGAGATCGTCGCCGAGGCGCTGCGCAACCTGCCGGTGGCCAAGCCGATGCGCTGGGGCGACCATGACCACGCCTTCGTCCGCCCGGTGCACTGGCTGGTGATCCTGCTCGGCACCCAGGTTGCCGATGGCGAGGTGATGGGCCTGAAGGCGGACCGCATGAGCGTCGGCCATCGTTTCCATGCGCCGAAGCCGCTGTGGCTCAACAACGCGCAGGACTACGTCGAGGTGATGCGCGAGGCGTACGTGCTGGTCGACCCGGTCGAACGCACCGGCCGCCTGCGCACCGACATCCGCGCCGAAGCCAAGCGCGCCGGCGGCGAGGCGCGCATCCCCGAGGCGCTGCTGGAGGAGGTCAACGGCCTGGTCGAATGGCCGCGACCGATCCTGTGCAGCTTCGATCCCGAGTTCCTGCGTGTGCCGCAGGAAGTCCTGATCCTCACCATGGAGACCAACCAGAAGTTCTTCCCGGTGCTGGATGCGCGCGGACGCCTCAGCGAGCACTTCATCGCTGTCGCCAACATCGATTCCAAGGCCCCGGACGAGGTCCGTCGCGGCTTCGAGCGGGTCATCCGGCCGCGCTTCGCCGACGCCGGCTTCTTCTTCGACGAGGACATGAAGACGCCGCTGGCGCAATTGTCGCTGCGGCTGGCCTCGGTGTCCTACCAGCACAAGCTCGGCAGCTACGCCGACAAGTGCGTGCGGGTGGCGGCGCTGGCCGAGCGCATCGCCATCGCCTGCAAGGAAGACGAGGGCATGGCGCGGCGCATCGCCATGCTGTCCAAGGCGGACCTGCTGACCCGCATGGTCGGCGAATTTCCCGAGTTGCAGGGCGTGATGGGCCGCCGCTACGCGCTGGCCTCCGGCGAGCCGGAAACGGTGGCGGTGGCCATCGACGAGCACTACATGCCGCGCTTCGCCGGCGACGCCATCGCCGCCAGCGCGCAGGGCCGCATCCTCGCCGTCGCCGACCGTCTCGATACCCTGGTCGGCGGCTTCGCAGCCGGCCTGCGTCCGACCGGCAACAAGGATCCGTTCGCCCTGCGCCGCGCCGCGCTGGGCCTCGGCCGCACCTTGGTCGAAGGCAGTCTGGACATCGACCTGCGCAAGCTGCTGGAGACGGCCAGCGCCCAGCTTCCCGGCGGGCTGGAAGCACCGTCGGTGGAGGAACTGTACGACTTCGTGCTCGAACGCATGCGTGGCTACTACGCCGATCTGAAAGTGCCGCCCGACCAGTTCGCCGCCGTGCTGGAGGTGCGTCCGGGGTCGCTGGTGGACTTCCACCGCCGCCTGCTGGCGCTGGCCGACTTCATCCATCTGGCCGATTCCGGCGCGCTGGCGGCGGCCAACAAGCGCATCCGCAACATCCTGCGCAAGGCCGAGGGCGGCACGCCTGGTGAGGTCAACAGCTTCTTGCTCAAGGAGCCGGCCGAGCGCGCGCTGCATGCGTCGCTGGTCGACGCCGCGCGCGAGGTCCGCCTGCCGCTGAAGGAGTACGACTACGTCACCGCGCTGAAACGGCTGGCGAAGCTGCGCCAGCCGATCGACGCCTTCTTCGAGAACGTGATGGTGCTGGTCGACGACGCCGCGCTGCGCGGCAACCGGCTGGCCCTGCTCGACCAGGTGTCTGCGCAGTTCCTCGCCGTCGCCGACGTGTCGCAGCTCAACGTGCCGGTGCTCTGAGCCGGTTGCGGACGGCAGGCGTTCATGCACCCCGGGCGGGTGCCGGTATGCTCCGGGTCATGTCTTGGCCGCGCGGAATTCGTCGCTTCGCCCTGTTCGGGTTGCTGTCCTGCGCCAGCGCGCAGGCGGTGGTGTTGCAGGAGGTGCGGGTCGAGGGCGTCGAGGGCGTGCTGCGCGAGAGCGTCGTCGCCGGCACGGAACTCTCGCAGCATCCACGCGAGCTGCCGCTGACCGACGCCGGCCTCGCCTTCCTGCTGCGTCGCGCGCCGGATCAGGCCGGGCGCGCGCTGGAGCCGTTCGGCTATTACGGCGCGAGCGTCGAGGTCGATACCCGGCGCGAGGGCGACACCGTGGTCGCGCTGCTGCGCGTCGATGTCGGCGAGCCGGTGCGGGTGACCGAGCGGCAGTTGCTCATCGACGGGCCGGGCGGCGACGACAGCGTCTTGCAGCGGCTGCTGCAACGCTTCGCGCCGGCCCGGGACGAGGTGTTCGAGCATGCCGTCTACGAGGCCAGCAAGGGCGAGGTGCAGCGCGCCCTGCTGGCGCGCGGCTACTTTCGCGCCCGCAACCGGACGGCGCGGGTCGAGGTCGAGCGCGCCAGCCACAGCGCGCGCATCCTGCTCGACTGGCACAGCGGCGATCGCTATCGCTTCGGCGAAACGCATTTCGAGGGCAGCCACGTCAACGAATCCCTGCTGCGCCCGCTGCTGCCCTACGAACAGGGCGAGCTTTACCACCAGGACAAGCTGTTGGTGCTGCACCGGCGGCTGGCGGAACTGGACTACTTCGGCCTGATCGACATCCAGCCGCGCGCCCGCCGGCGCGCGGAC
Source organism: Lysobacteraceae bacterium (assembly GCA_041675805.1). Classification (GTDB taxonomy): domain Bacteria; phylum Pseudomonadota; class Gammaproteobacteria; order Xanthomonadales; family Xanthomonadaceae; genus JANNWF01. Next base: position 7,312 of record JBAYTD010000039.1, on the reverse strand, counting down.
GGCCAGCCGACGCCGGCCACCGAGGGCGCGGAAGACGATGATGCCGACGACGAGACCGAGGATGCGCTGGAGGTGCCCATCGACGTGCGCCTGTCGCCGGCCAAGCGCAGCCGTTACAGCGCCGGCCTGAGCTATGGCACCGACAGCGGCGCGGCGCTGCGGCTGGGCCTGGACCGGCGCTGGGTCAATCGGCGCGGTCACAAGCTGGCCGCGCAGATGGAGATCGGCCAGCGACGTTCCCTGCTCGGCGCGCAGTACCGCATCCCGGCGCTCGAACGCCTGCCCGGCTGGTGGAGCATTGCCGCCAACGTGCGCGAGGAGGAAATCGGCGGCGAGGACTCGGAGATCGCCACGCTGACGGTGGCGCGCACCGCGCGCTGGCGCGGCAACCAACTGGCCGCCGAATGGAACGTGCAGCACGAGCGCTACCAGTCGTTCGAGGGCCTGCGGCGGATCGAGCGCGAGACCACCCTGGTCTATCCGGCGCTGCGGCTGGATCGCATGGACGCCGACGACACGCTGTATCCGCAGCGCGGCTATTCGCTGTCGGCCAGCGTGCGCGGCGGCACCCGTGCACTCGGCTCGGATGTCGATTTTTTCCAGGCCTCGCTCGGCGGCAAGTGGATCCGGGCACAGGGCGAGCGGCTGCGCTGGATCGTGCGCGGCGAACTGGGCAGCACTTGGACCGACGATTTCGAGCGCCTGCCGCCGTCGCTGCGCTATTACGCCGGCGGCGACCGCAGCGTGCGCGGCTACGGCTATCAGGAACTGGCACCGCGCGACGACCGTGGCCAGCCGCGCGGCGGCAAGCACCTCGCCATGGCCAGCGTCGAACTGGAACGGCGCATCGCCGAGCGCTGGGCGGTGGCCGGGTTCGTCGATGCCGGCGACGCCTTCGACGGCGGCCGTTTCGAGGCCTCGGTCGGCGTCGGCATCGGCCTGCGCTGGCGCTCGCCGGTGGGACCGGTGCGGCTCGACATCGGGCGCGGGCTGGATGATCCCGACCGCGCCTTCCGCCTCCACCTCGGCATCGGGCCGGAACTGTGAGCCGGCGTTCGCGATGGCTGCTCGGTGCCGCGCTGGCCTTGCTGGTGCTGCCGCTGCTGGGCCTGCTCTGGCTGCTTGGCAGCGGCGGCGGGCGTGACCTGGCGCTGTCGCTGGCGACGCAGCAACTGCCCGAAGGCGCGTTGCGCATCGGCACGGCGCAGGGACGGCTGGCCGGGCCGCTGATCCTGCGCGATGTCGAATACGCACAGGACGGGCTGCAGGTGCGGATCGGCGAGTTGACCCTCGATCACAGCCTGGCCCGCGCGCTGGGCCGGCGGCTGGATGTGCGCAACCTGCATCTGGCCGAGGTCGACGTCGTGTTGCCGGAAGCGGTCGATGACGGCAAGCCGTTGCGGCTGCAGGCACCCGAACGCCTGCCCTGGCCGGACCTGCGCCTGCCGCTGACGGTCAACGTGGCGCAACTGCGCGTCGAGACGATGCAGGTTCGCCGTGCGCAGGAAACCCTGTTGCGACTGCAGGCGCTGGAGGCCGACGCGCTGTCGCTGCGCCGCGAGGGCGCGCTGTCGGTCGAGCGCCTCGCGGTGCGCGGCGAAGCGGGCGCGCTCAGCGCCTCGGCAGAGCTGGCCCTGGCCGGCGTCGCCGATGGCCGGCTGGACGCCGCCTGGCGCTTCAGCGGCGAGGCGGACGCCGCTGCCAACCTGACCTTGACCGCCAGCCAGGGCCAACTGGCGCTGGCGCTGGATGCGCCTTCCGGCGAACGCCTGCGTCTGGATCTGGCCTCCGACCTCGATTGGACCTTCGCCGCTTCCGCCGCCGCCTTCGATCCGCAGCGCTGGCGGCTTGCCGACGGCGGCGAGCCGGTCGCGCTGCAATTGTCCGCTCGCGGCAGCGGCCAGGACGCCAGGCTGCAAGGCGAGATCGCCAGCGGCGGCCAGTCCCTGCGGATCGATGCGGCGCAGTTGCGCCTGATCGATGACGGTGGCGGACTGCGCTGGCAGCCGCTGCGCCTGTCGCCGGGCAGCGGCGGCAGCATCGAGTCCGAAGGTCGCCTGCTGTTCGATCCGCTGCAACTCGAACTCGACGCGCAACTGCGCGCGCTGGCCCTGCCCAGCGGCGAGCCGGCCCCGATCCTCGACGGCCATCTGCGTGCCGAAGGGCCACTGGACGCCCTGCGCCTGACCCTGGATCGCGCCACATTGCGGCAAGGGGAACTGACCGCCGAGGTCGAATTGCTGGCGCAACTGCTGTCCGGCGGTGCGCGCATCGAGCGGCTGGCGATCACCCAGGACGCCGGCGGCATCGAGGCTTCCGGCGATCTGGCCTGGGCACCGGCACTGGCGGGCCAATTCGAAGCGCTGGTGGATCGCTTCGATCCGGCAGCGCTGCTGCCGAGCCTGCCCGGCAACGTCAACGGTCGCCTGCGCCTGCAACTGGACGAGGACGCGAAGGGGCCGCGACTGCGGCTGGATGTCGATCAACTCGGCGGCCAGCTTCGCCAGCGCCCGCTGGCCGGGCAGGGCTGGCTGGGCTGGCATGACGGCCTCGCCAGCGGCGACTTGTCGCTGCGCCTGGGCGAATCGCGGTTGAGCATCCAGGGCGAATCGCGACAGCAGATGGACCTCGCCCTGCGCGCCGCGCCGCTGCGCCTGGAGGACCTGCTGCCCGGTGCCAGCGGTCGGCTGGAAGCCGATCTGCGCCTGCGCGGCGCACAATCCGCGCCGCGGTTGTCGGGGCGGGCGCAGGGCCAGGTGCTGCGCGTCGATACGCTGGCCATCGAGGCGCTGGATATCGACCTCGACGTGGAACTCGGTACCGATCCCGACGGCCGCGCCGCGCTGCGCGTGGCCGGGCTGGACGCCGGCGAGCAGCGTCTCGACATCGTCGAACTGGATCTTGATGGCGGTCGCGCCGCCCACGCGCTGACCCTGTCCGCGCAAGGCCCGCGACTGCGCCTGGCGGCGGCGCTGGATGGCGCGCTGGCCGGCGAGGACTGGCGCGGCCGGCTTGGACAACTGGAACTGCGCCTGGGCGAAGCCGAGGTCTGGCGCCTGCAGGCACCGGCGGCGCTGGGCTGGGTCAAGGGCGTGGCGCAGATCGACGACGCCTGCCTCGCCGATGGCGGTCGCGGCCGTCTGTGCCTGGCCGCCGACGGCGCGCCGTCCGGTTTCTCGGCGCGCGGCAGCATCGAAGGGCTGGTCCTGCAACCGCTGCTCGATGCGTTGGGCGGTGCCGAAATCGCCATCGACGGCGAACTGCAAGGCGATTTCACCCTCAGCGGTCGCGATGGCCGCGTGCGCGAGGGTCAGGCCAGCCTGCGTCTGCCGGCCGGCGCGCTGGCCGAGCCGGCCATCGACGAGCGCGTGCTGTTGCGCTGGCGCGATCTCGGCGTCGACGCCGTGTGGACACCGAGCACGCTGACGGTCGAACTGTCCGGCGACCTCGACGACGGCGGCCGGATCGACGGTCGCCTCGAAGGCGGCTCGCCCCTCGCCGATCCCGAGGCCGAGTTCAGCGGCCGCATCGACCTGCGCCTGCCCGACCTCACCGCCATCGAACCGCTGCTTCCGCAACTGGCGGCGATCCAGGGCAGCCTGCGCGCCGGCGGCGAACTGTCCGGACGCTGGCGTGCGCCGGTGGTCGCCGGCAGCCTGGAAGTGGAAGGCTTCGGTGCCGAAGTGCCGGCCGCCGGCCTGCACCTGCGCGATTCCATGCTGACCCTGCGCAGCGACGGCAGCCGGATCGACATCGACGGCCTGCTCGACAGCGGCGAAGGCAAGCTGCTGATCGACGGCGCGCTCGACGGCGTGTTCGACGGCCGCCCGAGCGGCCGCGTGCGCGTGCGCGGCGAGCGTTTCCACGTCGCCGACACGCCCTTCGTCCGGCTGTGGGCCTCGCCGGACATCGAGGCGCGGCTCAACGAGCGCGGCATCACCTTGCGCGGCAAGGTGGTGATCCCGGAGGCCAAGCTCGACCTGGAACGGCTGGAAGGCTCGGCGGTGCGCTCCGACGACGTGGTGGTGGTCGACCCCGACCAGCCGCCGGCCTCGGCCATCGCCCAGCGCCTGCAGGCGACCATCGACGTGGAACTGGGCGACAAGGTAACCCTGCGCGGCTTCGGCTTCGACGGCGGCATCTCCGGCAGTCTCCAGGTCAGCGAGCGCAGCGGCCGGCCGACCACGGCGCGCGGAACCCTCAACGTGCGCGGCGACTATCGTGCCTACGGGCAGGATCTGGACATCGAGCGCGGCCGCCTGCTGTTCTCCGCCTCGCCGATCGACAATCCCGGCCTCGACGTGCGCGCGCAGCGCGTGGTGGACTCGGTGAAGGTCGGCATCGAGGTGTCCGGCGACGCCAAGACGCCGATGCTCACGGTCTGGTCGGAACCGGCGATGGATCAGGCAGAAGCCCTGTCCTATCTGGTGCTGGGCCGGCCGCTGCGCGCCGCCAGCTCGGCCGAGGGGGCGCAACTGGGCGAGGCGGCGGCGGCCATCGGCGGCAACTTCCTCGCCGGCAAGCTGGGCAGCCGGCTCGGCTTCGACACCTTCGGCGTCGCCGACTCGCAGGCGCTGGGCGGTGCCGCCTTCACCGTCGGCAAGTACCTGTCGCCGGCGCTGTACCTGAGCTATGGCGTCTCCCTGTTCGGCAGCGGCCAGGTGATGACCCTGCGCTACCTGCTCAGCGACAAGTTCGATGTCGAGATCGAGTCCGGCAGCGAGAGCCGGGCCGGCATCAACTACCATTACGAACGCTGACGCCGCGCCCCGTGCCTGCGGTAAACTGGCCGGCCGGGCCGCGCCCGAATCCCTTTCCGCCCTCCCCCTTCCACCGATACTAGGAGCTGCCATGCGAGCCCTGTGGGTCGTTCCCTTTGCCCTTTCCGCCTCCCTGATCGTTGCCTGCGGGCAGCAGTCCGCGCCGACCTCCGGTCCGTCCCAGCCGGCCGCCGGCCCCGTCGTCGCGCAGGTGCCGGCCGATGCCACGGCGATCCGCGGCGAGGTTTCCATCGACGGCCAGAGCACTCTGCCGGCCAATCTGGAGCTGCGCCTGCGCCTGCTCGACCAGAGCGATCCGAGCATCGTCCCGCCGGTGGTGGCCGAGCGCGTGCAGCCCGCGCCGACCGCCCTGCCGGCCAGCTACGCGCTGCCGTACCAGGCCAACGCTATCCAGGCGGATCGTCGCTACGGCGTCGAGGCCAGCCTGCTGGCCGGCGGCGTGGTGCTGTACGTGTCGCCCAAGCCGGTGGCCTTTTCCGGCGCTGCCGAGCCGGTCGCGCTGAACCTGGTGCGCAGCGGCATCACCGCCACCGACGCCGCCCCGGCCGACGTGCTGAAGAAGCAGTTCGACGAACTGGAAAACGCCATCGGCGGCTTCCGCCGGCTGTCCGGTGACCGCATCGAAAGCGCCGTGACCATCGGCTGGGACGCCTTCGCCAACGATGACGACGTGCGCTTCGCCCGCGAGAACGTCGATTACGGCGATGCCGGTACCGCCTCGTTCCGCTACGCCTACCGCGACGGCCAGCCGTGGGTGGTGGCGCGCGAGCAGGGCGGCGTGGTGGCCTATCTGGGCTGGGCCGAGGATGGCGAGGTCGTGCTCAACCGGCTCGGCGAGGAGCGCGGCGCGCTGGAGGCCGACGACATCGAGGCCCTGCGTGACCAGGCCGCGCGCCTGTACACCATCGTCAAGGCGCGCGCCGACCGCGATTGACCACCGGCGCGCGTCGCCTTCGACGCGCGCAGTCCTTGACGACGCGGCCCCGCTCCGCGTCGACCCGATCCCCTGCAAGCGTCGGCGGCTTGCCGCAGCAGGGGGCGGGGACTATCATTCCAGCGTTTCCGGCAAGTCCCTTTCGTTCTGCCGGCGGGGTGGCGGAAGTCCGGACCGGACGCCGCCATGCACACAGCCCGAGGCGTTTCGACCTGGGTCCCGGCGGCTCGCCGGATGACTCCTCGCCGCGCTTTCCGGGCCGTTCCGCCGCCATCTCGCCAGGGTCAGGCCGGGTGCCTGTTCCGGTTCGTCGGCATGGTGTCGAATCGGGTCGATGCCGCCATGCCGTCGCCCTCGCGGGCCGCCACGAAATCACTGCTGGGGTTAACGCAATGAAGCTCGCTCGTCCGTTCGCACTCATGTTGGGCATGTCGGCCCTGCTGGCCGCCGTGCCGGCGCTGGCGGCCAATCCGCAGCCGTGGCAACTCAACATGACCCCGGGCGTCACCGAGTCCTCGGCCCAGGTCTACCAACTGCACATGATCATCCTGTGGATCTGCGTGGTGATCGGCGTGCTGGTGTTCGGTGCCATGGCCTATGCCATCTTCGCCTTCCGCAAGTCGAAGGGCGCGGTACCGGCCAAGTTCACCCACAACCTCACCGCCGAGGTCATCTGGACGGTGATCCCGGTGTTGATCCTGGTCGCCATGGCCTGGCCCTCGACCAAGGTGCTGTTCGACATGGACAACACCTCCGAGTCGGAGATGACGGTCAAGGTCACCGGCTACCAGTGGATGTGGCGCTACGAGATCCTCAACTACCGCGGCGAAGCCACCGGCGTGAACTTCATCAGCCGTCTGCTGCCCGCCGACGACCAGATGCGCCGCGTCGGCAAGAGCGAGAACCTGTCCTGGGACAGCCGCCCCAACTACCTGCTCGAAGTCGACAACCCGCTGGTGCTGCCGACCGACACCAAGGTCCGCTTCGTCATCACCGCCGACGACGTGATCCACGCCTGGTGGGTGCCGGCGCTGGGCTGGAAGCAGGACGCCATCCCCGGCGTCATCAACGAGGCCTGGACCAACATCCTGAAGCCCGGCACCTATCGTGGCCAGTGCGCCGAACTGTGCGGCAAGGACCACGGCTTCATGCCGATCGTCATCGAGGCCAGGCCGCGCGCCGAGTTCGAGGCCTGGCTGGCGTCCCGGCGCAGCGCCGGCGAGGCCGTCGCCGCCCGTCCGGCACCGGCGCAAGCCGCCGCCGAGGGCTGATTCTCCCAAGCGCCGCCGCGCGCGGCGATGTCCCTGATCGACACGGCAACACCACGAATTCGCGAGAGGCTGGACCATGGCTAACAGCGCTGAACACCACGACGAGCACCACCACGAGCAGAGCTTTTTCCAGCGCTGGTTCCTGGCCACCAACCACAAGGACATCGGCACGCTCTACCTGCTGTTCTCGCTGGCGATGTTCTTCGTCGGCGGCAGCATGGCGCTGATCGTCCGCGCCGAGCTGTTCCAGCCCGGCCTGCAACTGGTCGAGCCGTACTTCTTCAACCAGATGACCACCATGCACGCGCTGGTGATGATCTTCGGCG
>JBAYTD010000038.1:0-20674 GCA_041675805.1 Lysobacteraceae bacterium | reverse complement strand
GCCGGATCGACATCGTGCGAAGCGGTCAGCGCGTTCATCTTTTCCGCCAACCCGGCGAGCGTGTCGGCGACAAGGAAATCCGGGCTGTCGTCGCGCATCTGCCGCACCAGGCAGTGGTTGCCGAACAGGGTGTCGGCAAGGAAACGCAGCAACTGTTTGTCGCGGATGCGCGGGTTGTGTTCGGCCCCGGAAATCGCGAATTCTCTGGCGGCGATGCGCCAGTTCATCAACTGCCAGGTCCAGGGTTTTTCCTGCTCGGCCACGCGCTGGCAGAGCCAGTTCGTATCGAAGCCGGTGACCAGCGGCTCCGGGCCGATGCGCTGGCCGCGATGGTCCAGCCACAGCGCCGATTTGCACGGAATCATCGACAACCCGTGCCCATCGAAATGCGGGAACGGATGCGCGAAACCGGCGGCGTAGTTCCACATTTCCCCGGCATGGGTGATGCGCGCGCCGAGGCGGTCGGCAGCGTGATGATGCAGCGCGCCGTCGGCGAACGGATGCGCGCCATTGAGCATCGTCGCCGGCATCGGGCGATCCTTCGGCCAGTTCGCGCGCACCTGCGCGTGGCTGCCGTTGATGCCACCCATCGCCAGCACCACGACCGGCGCTTGCAAGCGGACCTCGGCACCGCTGGCCTCGTCCACGGCCAGCGCACCGGCAAGCCGGCCGCCGGCGTGTTCCAGTCCGATCACGCGATGACGATGCAGCACGGTCAAGCGGCCACCTCTGTCGGCTGCCTGCATCGCCGCGATCAGGCGGCGCGTGAGTTCACGCGAGGTGCCCCAGACGATGTGGTAGCGCGGCAGGCTGTTGCCTTCGCCGAAGCGCCCGCGTTCGACCCAGTTCACCGCCGGCATGAACTTGATGCCCTCGCCGATCAGCCAGTCGTGCACCTCGGCGCACGAGCGTTCGACGTAATGCTGCGCCCAGCGCAGCGGCCAAGTGTCCTGAGGATCCAGTTCGCCGAAGCGCAGCCAGTCGGCCAGCGCGATGTCCGGCGTATCACGGATGCCGCGCCGCGCCTGCAACGGCGTACCGACCAGGGCCATGCCGCCGAACGCCCACAGCGCCAACCCACCGAAGCGCTCGGGCGTGTCGCGGTCCACCAGGGTCACGCGCTGGCCGGCGCGCAGGGCTTCCAGCGCGGTGACGATGCCGGCCAGGCCGCCACCGACGATGAGGATGTCCGATTGCGTGGTGGTCACGGTGCCTTCGACCAAGCGGAACGGTGCGCCCAAGGATACGGCAGCGCATGGCGCGGTGGGGATGGCGTCGGCGGCCGCCGCGAGGCCCGTCCCGGTGGTCCGTCCGGTGCGGTTTTAACGAAATGCTGAGGATAGGCGGCAGGGTGTTCGTGGCATAATCGGTATTCAAACCGCCGATCCCGGACCGGCGTCCGCCCGGCCGGAGCCCGTAGCAGAGCGGTCCCAGAGGCGTCACAGCGCTTTTCCGAGAAGGAGGCTTGGGGAATGGCGATCATCCTGCGCGATGTGCGCGAACAGGAACTCGATGCGGTCCAGGCGCTCAACAACGCCGGCGGCGATGGCATCCTGCCGATGGATGCGGCGATGTTGCGACGCCATTTCGACCACGCCGCGTACTTCCGCGTCGCCGAGGTCGATGGCCTGCTCGCCGGCTTCCTGATCGCCTACACGGCCGACGCCGAGCATACCAGTCCCAATTTCCTCTGGTTCCGCGAGCGCTACCCGAGCTTCCTTTACATTGATCGCATCGTCGTCGCCAGCAGCCGGCGCGGCGTTGGCCTCGGCCGCATCTTCTACGCCGACGTGACCAGTTTCGCCGAGGTCCGCGTGCCGCAACTGGCCTGCGAGGTGTTCCTGGAGCCGCGCAACGATGTCGCCGTGCTGTTCCACGGCACCTACGGTTTCCACGAGGTCGGCCAGCAGGTCATGGCCGGCGTCGGTCGGCGCGTGTCGCTGCTGTCCAAGGACTTGTGCAGCTATCCGTTCGTGCGCGACACCTATCTGCAGGCAGGCGGCCTGCCCGATGTCGACTGGCTGGCCCCGCGACTGGCGCAGATGGTCGAACCCTGCCTCGCCACCGGGACCTGATCGTCAGTGAAAGAAGCAAGTCTTGGCGACCTGGAACAGGCGGGTGAACTGAAATTCGGCCAGGTCGGCATCGCCAACCTGCGGGTGCGGCAGTTCGATGTCGCCCGCCTTGCCGCCGAAATGGCCCAGCGCGTGCAGCGCGCGCCCAAGCTGTTCGGTCGCGCTGCCGTGATCATCGACTTCGGCTCGCTCAGCCGCTGCCCGGACAAGGCCGAGGCGGAAAGCCTGCTGACGGCGCTGCGCGAGGCCGGCGTGCTGCCGGTCGGACTGGCCTTCGGTGCCAGCGAAATGGACCGTCTGGCCGAAGCGCTGGGTCTGCCGGTACTGGCCAAGTTCCGCGTCCAGTACGAAAGCGCCGCCCCGACGCCGCCGGCCGCGGCACAGACGCCGCCCGAACCCGCCCCGCCGACCGCCGCACCGCCAACAGCGAGCGCAAGCAGCATGCTGCACCTGCAACCGGTGCGCTCCGGCCAGCAGGTCTACGCCGCCGGCCGCGATCTGACGCTGTGCAACACGGTCGGCGCCGGGGCCGAGGTGATCGCCGATGGCAGCATCCACATCTACGGTGCCCTGCGCGGACGTGCCCTGGCCGGCGCGCAGGGCAACGATGAGGCGCGCATCTTCTGCCGCGAGTTCCACGCCGAACTGGTCGCCATCGCCGGCCAGTACCGGGTGATGGAAGAACTGCCCGCCGAGCTGCGCGGCCGCCCCGTGCAGATCCGCCTGGAAGCAGGCAAGCTACACATCGAAGAACTGTGACCGTCATCGCGTCGGCGATCCGTGATCGCCCCGGCGCACGAAAAAACCCGATCGGAGAACCTTCACTTGGCTGAGATCATCGTCGTCACCTCCGGCAAGGGCGGAGTCGGTAAAACCACCACCAGCGCCAGCCTCGCCTGCGGCCTGGCGCGACGCGGCAAGCGCGTCGCCGTGATCGATTTCGATGTCGGCCTGCGCAATCTCGACCTGATCATGGGCTGCGAGCGCCGCGTGGTGTTCGACTTCGTCAACGTGATCCAGGGCGACGCCAGCCTCAAGCAGGCGCTGATCCGCGACAAGCGGCTGGACAACCTGCACATCCTGGCCGCCTCGCAAACCCGCGACAAGGACGCGCTGACCAAGGAAGGCGTGGAGAAAGTGCTCAACCAACTGGTCGAGGACGGCTTCGACTACATTCTCTGCGACTCCCCCGCCGGCATCGAACGCGGTGCCTTCCTGGCCATGTATTTCGCCGACCGCGCCATCGTCGTGGTCAACCCGGAGGTGTCCTCGGTGCGCGACTCCGACCGCATCCTCGGCCTGCTGTCCTCGAAGACGCGGCGCGCCGAGCAGGGCCAGCGGGTCGAGGAATACCTGTTGCTGACGCGCTACAGCCCGAGCCGCGTGGAAGCCGGCGAAATGCTGTCGATCAGCGATGTCGAGGAAGTGCTCGGCCTGAAGACCATCGGCGTGATCCCGGAATCGCCCGACGTGCTCAACGCCTCCAACAAGGGCGAGCCGGTAGTGCTGGACGCCGCCTCCCCGGCCGGCCAGGCCTACGAGGACGCGGTCGCCCGACTGCTCGGCGAGACACGGCCGATGCGCTTCACCACGGTCGAGCGCAAGGGCTTCCTGTCCAAGCTGTTCGGAGGGTGACCGATGGGCATCTTCGATTTCCTCAAGCCCCGACAGAACAGCGCCGCCCAGGCCAAGAAGCGCCTGCAGGTGCTGATCGCCACCGAGCGCATGCGCGACGGCCACGACTACCTGCCCGACCTGCGCCGCGACATCCTCGCCGTGCTGCACAAGCACGTGCCCGGCTTCAGCCCGGAAGCGGTCAACGTCGAAATCCACAAGGATGGCGACCAGGATGTGCTCGACATCACCGTCTCCCTGCCCGAAACCGCCGGTGAGCGTCCCTGAACCCGGCGTGCCGGCGGGTGCCGAACACGTCCTGCGGCTGGCGCAGGTCGGTTTCGACGCCGTCGCGGAACTGCTGTCCCGCTACGATCTGAGCCTGGTCGAGATCGCCCGCGAGGAGCCCATCCCCGGCAGCTACTGGGGCGACTGCGAGGCCGGCATCATCGCCAGCCGCGTGTTCGCCCGCGCCGACACGCCGATCCACTCCCTGCTGCACGAAGCCTGTCATCTGATCGTGCTGCCGGCGGAGCGCCGCGCCAGCGTGCATACCGATGCCACCGACTGCACGCTGGAGGAGGACGCCGCCTGCTACCTGCAGATCGTGCTCGCCGACCAGTTGCCCGGCGTAGGCAGCGAGCGGCTGATGGCCGACATGGACGCCTGGGGCTACAGCTTCCGTCTCGGTGCCACCCGCGACTGGTTCGAGCGCGATGCCGAGGACGCCCGCCAATGGCTGGCGGCGCGCGGCCTGCTCGATCCGGTATCCGCCCTTCCCTTTCCACCGGCCCTGCCCGGCGCTGCCCACGCGCCCCCCCCGGCCGGCGATCACCCCGCGCCCTGAGCGCCCGTCCATGCTGGAGAACACACCGTGAAACCCACCCGCGCGCCGCTGGCGCTGTCCATCCTCGTCTCGCTGTCGCTGCTCGCCGGTTGCGGCGGCGGCACTGCGCCCTCCACCACCGCGCCCGTCGACACCCAGGCCAAGCAGGAAAGCGCCGACGAGTTCGTCGCCCGGGTCAATCGGACGATGGCCGAGATGATGCCCGAAGGCGGCTCGGCGGCCTGGCTGTCGCAGACCTACATCAACGACGACACCGCGCGCCTCGCCTCCGCTTACAACGAGAAGCAACTGGCCCAGCTCAACGAATTCGTCGAACAGGCCCAGGCTTTCGACGGCCAGCCGATGAGCGCCGCCAGCGCCCGCGCCATCGCCCTGCTCAAGCTCGGCACCTCGATGCCGGCCCCGCGCGATCCGGTCAAGCTGAAGAAGCTCAGCGAACTGGCCACCGGTCTCGACCAGGCCTACGGCGCCGGCAGCTACTGCACCGGCGAGGGCGACAAGAAGGTCTGCCGGCAGATCGGCGAGCTGTCCGAGACCCTGGCGAGCAGCCGCGACCCGGCGGCGCAGAAGGAGGCCTGGGAAGGCTGGCACACCATTTCCGTGCCGATGCGCGAGGACTACCGCCAGTTCGTCGACCTGGTCAACGAAGGGGCCCGCGAGATGGGCTACCAGGATGCCGGCCACATGTGGCGCTCCGGCTATGACATGGACGCCGACGCCTTCAAGGCGGAAACCGACCGCCTGTGGGGCCAGGTGAAGCCGCTGTACGACAACCTGCACTGCCACGTGCGCAGCAAGCTGGGCGAGAAGTACGGTGCCGAGGGAACGGTCGACGGCAAGTACCTGCCGGCGCACCTGATGGGCAACCTGTGGCAACAGGACTGGAGCAACCTGTGGGACTTCCTGCAACCCTATCCCGGCGTCGGCGACCTCGACATCGGCAAGGCGCTGGGCGAGCAGCGCTCGCGCCTGTTTGCCGACCGCGTCGCCAGGCTCGGTGACGGCAGCGCCGCCAAGCTGGTCGAGGAAGGCATCGCCGCCGATCTCGACAGCGCCGTGCAGATGACCCGCCTCGCCGAAGGCTTCTACACCGGCCTCGGCATGCCGGCGCTGCCGGAGTCGTTCTACCGGAACTCGCAACTGATCAAGCCGCGCGACCGCGACGTGGTCTGCCACGCCAGCGCCTGGCAGATGAACGCCGACGCCACCGACGTTCGCATCAAGATGTGCATCAAGCCGACCGAGGAAGAGCTGACCACGATCTACCACGAGCTCGGCCACATCTATTACTACCTGGCCTACAAGGACCAGCCGCCGATGTTCCAGAGCGGTGCCCACGACGGCTTCCACGAGGCCATCGGCGACACCATCGTGCTGTCGATGACGCCGGAGTACCTGAAATCCATCAACCTGGTCGGCAACGCCACGGTCAGCGAGCAGGCCACCATCAACACGCAGATGCGCATGGCGCTGGCCAAGGTCGCCTTCGTCCCGTTCGGCCTGATGATCGACCGCTGGCGCTGGGGCGTGTTCGACGGCTCGATCACCCCGGACAACTACAACAAGGCCTGGTGGGATCTGAAGGCGCAATACCAGGGCGTCGCCCCGGCGACACCGCGCGGCGAGGAGTTCTTCGATCCGGGTGCCAAGTACCACGTGCCCGGCAACACCCCGTACACCCGCTATTTCCTCTCGCACATCCTGCAATTCCAGTTCTACAAGGCGCTGTGCGATGCCGCCGGCCACGATGGCCCGCTGTACACCTGCAACTTTGCCGGCAACCCGGAAGCCGGCGCGCGCTTCTGGGCGATGCTGGAAAAGGGCCAGAGCCAGCCCTGGCAGGCCACCCTGAAGGAGCTCACCGGCGGCGAAACCATGGACGCCTCGGCGGTGCTGGAATACTTCGCGCCGTTGCAGCAATGGCTGGAGCAGCAGAACGCCGGCAAGTCCTGCGGCTTCTGACAAACCAGCGATAGAATCCGGGAGCGGCCGCGCCGCTCCCACTCATCCCCGAGGAGTTCGTGATGAAGAATCTGCGTCTTGCGCCGTTGGCGCTGGCCATTGCGGTGGTCGGCTGCGGCGGCAATTCCTCCGACAGCGCCGGCGATGCCGCGCCGGCGACGCCCAAGGCTGCCGCCCAGGTCGTCCACGTCTACAACTGGTCGGACTACATCGCCGAGGACACGCTGGAGAATTTCCAGAAGGAAACCGGCATCCGCGTGATCTACGACGTGTACGACAGCAACGAAGTGCTGGAAGCCAAGCTGATGACCGGCGGCAGCGGCTACGACCTGGTCTTCCCCTCGGCCCGCCCGTTCGCCGAGCGCCACGTCACCGCCGGGGTCTACGCACCGCTCGACAAATCGGCGCTGAGCGGCCTCGACAAGCTCGACCCGGAGGTGATGGAAGGCCTGGCCGCGATCGACCCCGGCAACGTCCACGTGCTGCCCTACATGTGGGGCACCACCGGCATCGGCATCAATGTCGAGAAGGTCCGCGCGGCACTGGGCGAGGACGCGGCGCTGGACAGTTGGGGGCTTTTGTTCGACCCGGCCAACGCGGCCAAACTGGCCGGCTGCGGCATCGCCGTGCTCGACGACGAACAGGAAACCTTCGCCGCCGCGCTGATCTGGAAGGGGCTGGACCCCAACATCGCCAGCGAGGAAAACAACGCCGTGGTGGCCGAGGTCTACGACGGCCTGCGTCCGCACCTGCGCTATTTCAGCTCCAGCAAGTACCTCGATGACCTCGCCAATGGCGACCTGTGCATCACCATGGGCTACTCCGGCGACATCTTCCAGGCCCGCGACCGCGCCGCCGAAGCGGAAAACGGCGTCGAGATCGAATACTTCATCCCGAAGGAAGGCGCACTGCGCTGGGTCGACGTGATGGCGATCCCCGCCGATGCCAGGAACCGCGAGAACGCCCACGCCTTCATCAACTACCTGCTGCGCCCGGAAGTGATCGCGGCGATCAGCGATTACGTCGCCTACGCCAACCCCAACCTCGACGCCCGCGCACTGATCGACGAGGAGGTCGCCAACGATCCGTCCATCTACCCGACCGAGGACGTGCTGGCCAAACTGATCGACCCGGTCACCTTCGCCCAGGACGCCCAGCGCACCCGCGTACGCACCTGGACGACGATCAAGTCCGGACGCTGAGGCCCCTGCGTTTTCGGGGTGTCGTTCACGTTCCCCGGACGTATCCGCAAATTGTCACCCCACGCAAGCCGTTCGTGCCGAGATTTCGAAGCACGAACGGCTTGCGGGCCGAGCCTCGGCAGTTGCCTGCGCCCAAGCCGTTCGTGCTGAGGTATCGAAGCATGAACGGCCTGCGGGCCGAGGCGAATGTCGGTTCCGCGCCTGCGGCGCTTGAACCGACCTACGTTGGCGATTTGTGTTTATGCGGATTGGTGACTGGTGTTGCGGCTTGCTGAAGCGCGACTATATTGTCATCAGCATTGGCCCTTGACCGCTGCCAGTCGATGCCTGCACACAGCCACGCAAACTGCCCCAAAACTAGGGCACAGGTGCGATCGCAGAGACAGGCTGTATCCTCGGGCGGGCGACAAAGCAAAGTCAGGCGAGTGAAGCCAACATTTTGGGTTCGCCCCCGACGAATCCGCGAATAACCCTATCCGAAATCCGGATCAACACCTTGCACAGAAACCCCTCTCCCAGCACTCCGGGGGAGGGGCCGCGCCATCCTTACTTCTGCTTCCAGGCACCAGCAGCGTCCTGATACCACCAGCCGGCACGGGCGCTGGCAATCCACTGCCGGGCAAAGGTTTCGCGGATCTGCCCTTCCCATTCCGGATGGCCGTTGGCGACGGCGATTTCGCGATACACCGCGTTGCGGTCGCGGTTGTCGTCGGCCAGCGCCTGGTTGAGCGCGGCGCGATCGCGCAGGCCGACCTTGGCGGCGTCGCGCAGCACCAGCAGGCCGTCGTTGCCGAAGCCCAGCGCGCCGCTGTCGAAGCCGGCCGCCAGTTGCGACTGGAAGCGCTGCGCCATGCGGTCCTGGATCGCCTGGATGGCCGGCGTGCGGATCGAAATGTCGGCGCTTTGCGCATGCGCGTCGGCAATGAACAGGCCAAGCAGGCTGAAGCCGGGATCACGTTGTGCCCCGTCCTCGCTCGGCGGCGTAGGCTTGGCCGGCGGCTCGTCGCCGATCACCTTCTCGACGAACTCGCGCGCCGCCTGCTCGGCCTCGGCAGCGGGGAAATACACGTTGATGGTGACGCAGGCGGTCAGGGCCAGACCGGCGAGCAGCAACAGGATGGATGTCTTGCGCATGGAGCCTCCGCGATGGGTTTCGACAGGGAAAGGATGGTTGTTCATTCGACGCGTGGTGCCTGGCCGTCGGACACCGCCTGCAGACGCTGCAGCAGCACCGGCCAGTCCACCCGTCGCTGATAGCCGTTGACGGTGATGCGCGGCAGGCCGGCACCTTCGACGATAGTGTAGCCGCCGGATGAACCGCCATCGCCGGCGATGCCGGACATGGCGCAGACATCATTGGCCAGCCGGCAACCCAGCCCGATGCGCTGATAGGAAAAGCTGTCGAACAGCCGCAGCGCCTGGCTTTGCAGCCCGGCCGCCAGCCCGCCGCCGCCGACCTGCGACAGATCGTTGACGGCGCGCTGGCTGATCCGCCTGCGGTCCTTGGCCTGCTCGTCGGTGTGGAAATGCGCATCGAAGGCGACCGGCGACCAGTCGACCAGGCGTAGCCCGGCGATGCGGCCGTCCAGCCGGCCGCTGATTTCGCCGAAGCCGAACACGCCGGTCAGCGGCTTCAGGTCGAGATCGTCGAGCCGGATGTCGGCGCTCAGCGTCGGTGCGACGCCGAACGGGCGCTCCAGCCGCAGTTGATCGACGCGGATGCGGCCATCGAACACCGCGACATCGAGCCCGCCGTCGAAGCGCAGCACGCTGTCCTCGTAACGCGCCGACGGCAACTGGCCGCCAAGCCGGCCGGAGAACGCCGGCCAGCCGAAATGCGCGCTCAGCGCGGCGAGATCGATGTCGGACAGACTGGCCGCCAGTTCCAGCCCGCCCGCCGCAGTGTCCGTCGCCGGTTGCCAGTGGAAACGCTCGATGCTCGCCTGTCCCTGCAACAGCGACAGGCGTACCGGTGCCGCCAGCCGAATGTCCCCGGCGCGGCTGTGCG
The DNA here is from genome assembly GCA_041675805.1 of Lysobacteraceae bacterium. Lineage (GTDB taxonomy): Bacteria > Pseudomonadota > Gammaproteobacteria > Xanthomonadales > Xanthomonadaceae > JANNWF01. Next base: position 10,966 of record JBAYTD010000038.1, on the reverse strand, counting down.
TCGACAACTGGCCGGCGGACAGGTCGATGCCATGCAGGCTGGCCGTGCGCCAGCGCAACTGGCTGTCGCGCTCCGCCGCGCGATGCCAGCGCAAGGTGCCATCGACGCCGCCGAGACCGATCCGCGCGCCATCGCCAAAGTCGACATCGTCCAGATTGGTTTCGAGTTCCATCAGGCCGTCCGAATCCATCGCCAGGCTGGCCGACAGGCTGCCGGTCGCGGTGGCATCGGGCAGGCCGGCGGCGGCCAGCAGGCTGCGCGCATAGCGCTCGGTCGCGGTGGCGAGATCGGCGCTGTCCGCCTGCACTTGCAGCGCCACCAGCAGCGCTTCCCCGGACCTGCCCAGCGTTGCCTTCCCGCGCAGATCCAGCGTGTCGCCATCGCGCCAGTGCAGTTCCGACAGCCGCCACGGCTCGTCATCGCTGCCATCGGCGCGCAGCCGCAAGCTGACCGGCGCGGCCGGCAGTTGCAGGTAAAGCGCAGCGGCCAGCAGTTCGCCGCCGGTCAGGCTCAGATCAGCCTCGACGCGGGTGCGCGCGTCGCGGCGCAGGGCGACCCGGCCATGGATGTCCAGCCCGGCGGCGGCGATCCGGCCATCGCGGGTATCCAGGCCCAGCGACTTGATCGACAGCGGACCGGCCACGGCGAGGACGGACTGGTCGATGTTCACTTCCCAATCCGCCGTCAACGCGCCGTCGGTGAGGCTGGCTTCCGGCCACAGCGGTGCCAGCAGAGGCAGCAGCCAATCGACCGGCAACGACTTGGCCTCGATCCGCAGAGGGCCGGATTCGACACTGTCGGCACGCACCGACAGGCTGGCCTGGCCACGCTGCAGACGCGCCTGCGCCGCGCCCTCGCGCCAGACCAGACGCAGGTTGCCGCGACGCAGGCCGGCGGCCTCGATGTGTCCCGTGCAGCGCCAGCCACCGTCCTCGCGCAGCAGCGCGCAGCGGGCGCTGACGCGCTCGAACTCCAGCGCCGGGGAATGGATTGCCAGCTTGCGCAGATCCAGCGCCAATTGGCCTTCCGTCGCGCCCGACGGCCAGTCCAGGCTCAGCTTCGGCGCACTGGCCTGCACGCCATCGGCGACCAGCCGCGTCGCCTCCACTTCCAGCCGCGCCGCTTGGGCGGTCGCCGCCACGCCGCCGCACAGCAGGGCGACGAGCAGCAACGACTTGTCCGGGAGCGGCAGGGCACGCATGCTGTCAGCATAATCCGCGCGAGGGAATCGGAATGCCGATGAACCTGCTGCTGGCTGAAGACGATGCGATCAGCCGCGCCTTTCTCGGCGAAGCGCTGCGTGCCGCCGGGCATCGGGTGGTCGACGTGGCCGATGGCGAAAGCGCCTGGCGCGTCTGCCAGGATCACCGCTTCGATGCCCTGCTGCTGGACCTGAATCTGCCCGGCCTGCGCGGCGACGCGCTGCTGACGCGACTGCGCGGCCAGCGCGACGGCCGCAACGCGGCGACGCGCGCCATCGCCTTGACCGCCGATGACTCGGCACAGCGCCGCGCGGCCCTGCTCGCCGCCGGCTTCGAACGGGTCGGCCACAAGCCGCTCAGCGTCGATGCGCTGCTGGCCCTGCTCGGCGACGGCGATCCCGTCGCAATGGCCGACGAGGCGGACGATCAGCCGGACTGGGACGATGCTGGCGCGCTGGCCGCCGCCGGCGGCAATCAGGCCATCGTCACCGCCCTGCGCGAGCTGTTGCGCAAGGAACTGCCGATGCAGCGGCAGCACATCCTCGCCGCGCTCGACGCCGATGCCCACGACGACGCCCGCGCCGTGCTGCATCGTCTGCGCGCCTCCTGCGGCTTCTGCGGTGCCGCGCGCCTGGCCGCCGCCAGCCGCCGGCTGGATGGCGCGCTCGGCACCGGCAACGTCGATGCGTTGCCCGGCGCGCGTGCCGATTTCCTTGCCGCGCTGGATCGGATTCTGTAGGAGGCAGCGCGATCGGATACTCCGGCTGCGACAGCCGGGCAACGGTCGCTACGGTTCGGAGGGCGACGGTCCGGCGCTGCGCACCGCGCCCAGTTCGGCCAGCACGCGCCGGGTGCGCAGCGGGCGACCGCCAAGCTGGAAGGCGATCAGTTGCCGCATCACGCCGCGCACTTCGCGCAGCACGGCCGCATCCGGCGGCCGGTCGCCGCGCAGGGCGACGAAGGCGCGTCCGGGAATGGCCGCCGCGCTGCCGGGCGGGGCCGGAACCAGGCCGCGTTCCGGCTCCAGCCGATACCAGCCCTGCGCGTCGACCGCCGCCCCGGCGATGCCGTCGACCTCGAAGCTGGGCGCATGGCCGAGCAGCACCAACAGGTCGCGCTCGAAGCAGCGCAGGGTCCAGGCCAGTTCGGAACCCTCGGCCAGCGCGTTGAGACACAGCGCGTAACGCCAGAACACCTCGCCGCTCGGCAGTTGGCGCGGCAGCAGGCGCAGCACCAGTTCGTTGACGTAGAACGCCGCCAGGAGGCTGTCGCCGCTCAGTCGCAGGGCGGCGTCGTGGACTTCGGCCGCGGCCAGGGTGGCCAGTTCGCCACGCCCGCGCAGGCTCAGCGTCAACGGCTGGAACGGTTGCAACGCGGCGCGCAGGGCATGGCCCCTGGGGCCGCGCACGCCACGGGCGACGAAGCCCAGCCGGCCGCCATGCAGGGTCAGCGCCTCCACCAGCAGGCTGGTTTCGCGATAGGGCCGGGCGTGCAGCACCCAGGCCGGTTGCGGCGCGTCCGGCGACTCAGTCGCCATAGCCGAAGCGACGCAACTGCGCTTCGTCGTCCGACCAGTTCTCGCGCACCTTGCACCACAGTTGCAAAAACACCTTGCGACCGAGCAGTTTTTCCATCGCCAGCCGCGCCGCCTGGCCGATGGCGCGCATGCGCTCGCCGCCGCTGCCGACGACGATCGCCTTCTGCCCTTCGCGCTCGACCCAGACCACGGCGTGCAGGCGCAGCAGCCGGCCTTCCTCCTCGAAGTGCTCGATCTCCACCGTGCTCGAATACGGCAATTCGTCGCCCAGTTGGCGCATCAGTTGCTCGCGCACCAGTTCGGCGACCAGGAAGCGCTCGCTGCGATCGGTGACCTCGTCCTCGCCGTACAGCGGTTCGCCCTCCGGCATCAGTTCGAGCAGCCGGCGTTGCAGATCGTCGAGGCCGACGCCCTTGCGCGCCGACACCGGCACGATGGCGGAAAACCCCCGGCCCTCGCCGACCCGCGCGAGGTACGGCAACAGCGACGACTTGTCCTTGACCAGATCGACCTTGTTGATCGCCAGCACGCGCGGCAGCGGGCTGTCGGCCAGCACCTTGAAGGCGCGCTCGTCCTCCTCGCGCCACTGCCCGGCCTCGACCACCAGCAAGCCGGCCTGCACGCCTTCCAGCGCGCCGATGGCGGCGCGGTTCATGTAGCGGTTCATCGCCCGCTTGCCGCCGGCGTGCAGGCCCGGCGTGTCGACATAGACGAGCTGTCCCTGCGGCAGGCTGGAAATGCCGAGGATGCGATGCCGGGTGGTCTGCGGGCGCGGCGAGACGATGCTGATGCGAAAGCCGACCAGGGCGTTGATCAGGGTCGACTTGCCGACATTGGGGCGGCCGAGCACGGCCACCATGCCGCTGCGCGCCGAACCCGGCACCGTGGCGTTGTCGCTCATTGTCCGCTCTCCTGCAATGTCCGCATCACCTGCGCCGCCGCCGCCTGCTCGGCTTGCCGCCGCGACCCGCCCTCGCCATCGGCGAAAACGTCCAGCGTCGCCACCATGCAGCGCGCCACGAAGATCCGTTCGTGCTCCTCACCGCGGGTGTCGATCAACTCGTAACCGGGCAGGGGCAGTTGCCGACCCTGCAACCATTCCTGCAATTGCGTCTTGGCGTCTTTCTCCAGCGCCTCCGGCTGCAACGCGGCCAGCGCGGCGGAAAACCAGTCCAGTACGCGCTCGCGACAGGCGGTGAATCCGGCATCCAGGTAGATCGCCGCCGCCACCGCCTCCAGCGCATCGGCGAGGATCGAATCACGCCGGCTGCCGCCGCTCTTCAGTTCACCGGGACCGAGCACGATCTGCTCGCCCAGGCGCAGCGCACGGGCCACCTCGGCCAGCGAGGATTCGCGCACCAAGGCGGCGCGGGCGCGGGTCAGGGCACCCTCATCGGCCTTCGGCCAGCGCGCGAACAGCGCCTCGGCCATGATGCAGCCCAGCAGGGCGTCGCCGAGAAACTCCAGCCGCTCGTTGTTGCGCGCGCCAAGGCTGCGATGGGTCAGCGCGCGACGCAGCAGTTCCGCATCGGCAAAACGATGGCCGAAGGCGACAACCGCCACCCGTCACTTCTCGAAGTTGACGCTGTGCTCGAACTTGGCGACGAAGTCGAGGTTGTACATCAAGGGTTTGCGGACCTCGTACTTGACGGTCATGTTGTAGCCCTTGTCGCGGTTGAAGCTGACGTGCTCGGGCTTCACGCTCTCCACGTAGGACACGTAGAAGCGCCGGAACAGGCGGTCGCGCAGTTGCTGCGGCGACATCGCGGCGGCACCGGCCTCGGCCTTGAGGCCGTTCATGTCGCTGACCACGTCGCGGTATTCGGAATAAACCGGGAACAGCCGCATGGCGAGGAAGGCGAAGAAGCCGAACAGCGACAACACCAGCAGGAAACCGACCAGACTCATGCCGCGCTGATTGCGATTGACGATCATCGAAACACCCCCAGTGGTGGAACCAGCAAACCGGGCCAGGCCCGCGCCCCTAGTGTATGACGGTTCCGAGCCGGCCGAAATCGATGCCGCCGTTGCGGCTGTCCCAGTTCATCCAGACCAGCACCGCCGGACCGACCATGTTCTCCTCCGGGACGAAGTCCCAGAAGCGGCTGTCCTGGCTGTTGTCGCGGTTGTCGCCCATGACGAAGTAATGCCCGGGCGGCACCGTCCACTGGCCTTCGCCGGCGTGGCCGATGGCGTTGGGACGGATCAGGATCTGATGGGCGGCCTCGCCCAGCGTTTCCTCGCGCAGTTGCGCGCCGGTCATCTCGCGCCCGCTGCCGACGCCGACATAGCTGGCGACCGGGGTGGAGACGATTTCCTCGCCGTTGACGAACAAGCGCTTGTCCTGGTAGAGGACGACGTCGCCGGGCAGGCCGACCACGCGCTTGATGTAGTCCTGCGCCGGGTCGAGCGGATAGCGGAACACCACCACGTCGCCGCGCTCCGGCTGGCCGACCGGGATGATTTCGGTATCCAGCACCGGCAACTTGAGGCCATAGGAGAACTTGCTGACCAGGATGAAGTCGCCGGTCAACAGCGTCGGCATCATCGAGTTGGAGGGGATGCGGAACGGCTCGACGATGAACGAGCGGATCACCAGCACGATCAGGATCAGCGGGAAGAACGAGCGCGCGTACTCGACGATCAGCGGCTCGCGCGGGGCCTCGACGGCCACCGCGCCACCACTGCGGGCAGCCAGTTCGGCCGCTGCGGCGGCGCGCCGACGGGCGAAGAACAGGGCATCGATCAGCCAGATGACGCCGGTCAGGGCGCACAGGGCGACGAGGATGAGGGCGTAATCGGCGCTCACACGGAACTCCTGACGGTGGCGGGTGGCGACGTCTCGGCGAGGTCGCGGACGAAACGCTGCGGGTGACTCACTTGCTGTCCACCTGCAGCACGGCGAGGAAGGCTTCCTGCGGAATGTCGACCCGGCCGACCGACTTCATCCGCTTCTTGCCTTCCTTCTGCTTCTCCAGCAGCTTGCGCTTGCGCGAAACGTCGCCGCCGTAGCACTTGGCCAGCACATTCTTGCGCAGCGCCTTCACCGTGGAGCGGGAAATGATCTGCGAGCCGATGGCGGCCTGGATGGCGACATCGAACATCTGCCGCGGGATCAGTTCGCGCATCTTCTCGCAGACATCGCGGCCGCGACGGTCGGCGGTGGAGCGATGGACGATGGTCGACAGCGCGTCGACGCGGTCGCCGTTGATCAGCACGTCCAGGCGCACGAAGGGGCCGGCCTCGAAACGCACGAAGTGGTAGTCCAGCGAGGCATAGCCACGCGACACCGACTTCAGGCGGTCGAAGAAATCCAGCACTACTTCGGCCATCGGCAGTTCGTAGCTGACCTGCACCTGGCTGCCGAGGTACTGGATGCCGTTCTGCACGCCGCGCTTTTCCTCGCACAGCTTGATCACCGCGCCGACGTGGTCGGGCGGGGTCAGGATGTTGGCGAGGATGATCGGCTCGCGGACCTCGGCGATCCTGGAACTGGGTGGCAGCTTGGCCGGGTTGTCCAGAGGCGTCACCTCGCCATCCGTGCCGAGCAGTTCGTAGACCACGGTCGGCGCGGTGGTGACCAGATCGAGGTCGTACTCGCGCTCCAGCCGCTCCTGCACGATTTCCAGGTGCAGCATGCCGAGGAAGCCGCAGCGGAAGCCGAAGCCCATCGCCTCCGAACTTTCCGGCTCGAAGCGCAGCGCGGCGTCGTTGAGGCGCAGCTTTTCCAGCGCCTCGCGCAGGTCGGGGTAATCGTCGGCGTCGACCGGGAACAGGCCGGCGAAGACGCGCGGCTGCATTTCCTGGAAGCCCGGCAACGGCGCTTCCGCCGGCTTGGCGGCCAGGGTGAGCGTGTCGCCGACCGGCGCGCCGTGCACGTCCTTGATGCTGGCAGTGACCCAGCCGACCTCGCCCGATCCGAGTCGGCCGGTGACCTTGCGCTTGGGCGTGAACACGCCGGCCTGGTCGACCTGGTGCGTGCGCCCGGTGGACATCACCTTGATCTTGTCGCCGGCCTTCAGCTCGCCCTGCATCACCCGCACCAGCGACACCACACCGAGGTAGTTGTCGAACCAGGAGTCGATGATCAGCGCCTGCAGGGCATCGCCGGGGCGCGGTGCCGGCGGCGGGATGCGGGCGACGATGGCTTCCAGCACGGCGCGCACGTTGTGGCCGGTCTTGGCGCTGACCTCGACGGCGTCGCCGGCATCGATGCCGATGACCGCCTCGATCTCCTTCTTGACCCGCTCCGGGTCAGCCGTCGGCAGGTCGATCTTGTTCAGCACCGGAATCACTTCCAGGCCCTGCTCGACGGCGGTGTAGCAGTTGGCCACCGATTGCGCCTCGACGCCCTGGGCCGCATCCACCACCAGCAGCGCGCCCTCGCAGGCGGCCAGCGAACGGCTGACTTCGTAGGAAAAATCGACGTGCCCGGGGGTGTCGATGAAGTTGAGCTGGTAGGTCTGGCCATCGTCGGCCAGGTACGGCAGGGACACCGACTGCGCCTTGATGGTGATGCCGCGCTCGCGCTCGATCGGGTTGTTGTCAAGCACCTGCGATTCCATCTCGCGCGCGGTCAGGCCACCGCACAACTGGATGATGCGGTCGGCCAGCGTGGACTTGCCGTGGTCGACGTGGGCGATGATGGAAAAGTTGCGGATCAGCTGCATGGAGGCAAGGCAAGTACGGCGCGAAAACGAGCGATTGTCTCACAGCCGGAGGTACCAGCGGGGATTGGTGCGGGCGCGGCGTTCACCCGCCGGGCTGCCGCGCGGTGAACGCGGCAGCCTCCCGCTGTGGTCAGCCTGCCGCCGGCGGGCGGCGGTCGCTCACTCCGCTTCGCCGGGCACGGTGACGGTGACGAACTGGCTGTTGCCGCCGCGCTGCACCAGCAGCATCACCGGATCGCCGGGTTTGGCGTCCTTCAGCGCCGCGTTGAAGGCGGCGACGCTGCCGACCGCCTTGCGCCCCACCATCAACACCACGTCGCCACCGCGCAGGCCGGCGCGCTGGGCGGCCGATCCGAGCACGCGGCTGATCACCACGCCCTCGCCGGATGACAGTTCCAGCGCCTGACGCTGCTCGGCGTCGATGTTCTCGACCACGATGCCCAGCGGGTTGCCGGCGACCTCCCCACCGCTGCCGGACTTGGCAGCCTCGGCCACCGCATCGCGCGGCAGTTCGCCGATCACCACCGGAATATCCAGCGTCTTGCCGTCGCGGAACACCTTCAGCGTCACCCGTGTGCCCGGCGCGGTGGCACCGACCAGCGGCGGCAGTTCGCCGGAGCGCAGGATTTCCACGCCGTTGTAGCCGATGATCACGTCGCCACGGCGGATGCCGGCTTTCTGCGCGGCGGAATCCTTGCTGAAACCGCTGACCAGCGCACCGCTGGTGCGCGGCAGGCCCAGCGCCTGCGCATCGGCGCGGGTGATCTCCTGGAAGGTGACGCCAAGCAGACCACGGGCGACGTAACCCTTTTCCTTCAGCTGATCGGCGGCGTTCATCGCCGTCTCGATGGGAATGGCGAAGCTCACGCCCATGAAACCGCCGGTATTGGAGAAGATCTGCGAGTTGATGCCGACCACCCGGCCCTGCGTGTCCAGCAGCGGACCGCCGGAGTTGCCACGATTGATCGCCACGTCGGTCTGGATGAACGGCACGTACTGCTGCCCGGCCATCTGCGAGGTGCGGCCGACGGCGCTGACGATGCCGGCGGTCACCGACTGCTCGAAGCCGAACGGCGAACCGATGGCGACCACCCACTGGCCGCGCTTGAGCGAGGCAGAGTCGCCCGTCTGCAGCACCGGCAGGTTGTCGGCCTCGATCTTCAGCAGGGCGACGTCACTGCTCTCGTCGCTGCCGACCACCTTGGCCTGGAGCTCACGACGGTCGGTGAGGCGCACGAACACCTCGTCGGCACCGCCGACCACGTGATGGTTGGTCAGCAGATAGCCGTCGGCGCTGATGATGAAGCCGGTGCCCAGCGAGGTGCGCTCGCGCGGCATCTGCGGCATCCCCGGCTGGCCGAAGAAACGGCGGAAAATCTCGGGGATTTCCTCCTGCTGCTCCTGCATTTCGCGAGCGGCGGCCTCGGCGCTGCGGGTGGCGGAAATGTTGACTACCGCCGGGCTGGCCTGTTCGACCAGTTCGGTGAAGTCGGGAAGCGATGCCTGCGCCGGCGACACGGTACCGGCAAAGCCCAGCGCAAACAGCGCGGCGGCGGCAAGACGGATCGAATGATTCGACACGATGACGCTCTCCTGAAGAGGGATGGATGAGGGCGCGGGGCCCCTGCGGCCGGCGCTTGCCGGAGCCGCGCAGGACGCCCTTGGGCGAGAGCCCTTGGAGGGAACGCGCCGGGGAAAGTTCCGACTGCCATTCAAGATCGTGGCGGGTTGCCGCGCTTGCAAGGCGCTCAGCGCGTCGCCGGCGTCACGCCCTGGGCGAAGCGCTCGACGGTGGCTGCCGGCACATCGCCCACCACCACCACCTGGCGACCGTGGGCAATCCGCCCGAAGCCCTGCAACGCGCCGCGCCCGAAGGCACCGGACACGGTCGGCTGCTGCGCCGACAGCGCTTCCACGTACACCGACACATGCGCCACGCCATCGCTGTAGAGCAGATGCACGGACGGGCCGGCATCGACCAGGGCGAGGGCGAAACCTTCCGGCGCATCCAGCACCTGCCAGGGCGCATCGGGCACGTTGGGCGCGACCGCCGGCGCGACCGGCAGCGCGGCGGACGGCGGCAGCGGCGGATCGATCTGCACCTCGGTGAACATCAACTGCTCGACGACCCGGCCATCGGAGCCCAGCGAGGCCGACTTCAGCGGCAGGCCGCTGTGCCGGTCCAGCCACAGCCGATGACCGTAGCGGAAGCCGTCGCGGGCGCGGATTTCGATCACCTGCGCCGAGCGGTCGGCGATCCGGTCGGCACCGGCCAGATGCAGCTCATACAGCGCCGGCAGCGGACGCACCGCGCGCGGTGCCGACGGTAAAGCCGCGCTGCCGCCCTGCCAGCCAGCATGGCCCTCGCCATCGAGAAAACGCAGCCCATCGGCGCGCGCGACCACTTCCAGCGCCTCGCCGCTGAGCGTACTCAGGCGACGCTCGCCGATGCCGCCGGCGGCAGGCTGGTGGACGATGCGCAGCGCGTCCAGCCGGCCATCGCGGACATACACCAGCGTGCCGCGATACGGCCGCTGCGACAGCGCCGCATTCATGCGCTCCAGCCAATCCTGCGCGCTCGGACCCTCGACCGCGACCTCCTCGGCCCAGGTGGTCGCCAGCGGCAGACAGATCGCCAGCGCGCAGAGGGCGGCCAGCGCGACGCGGCGCAGCGCCGGAAACGGGTCAGCGCGATGGCACGGCGGAAAACGGGACATCAATGAGCCGGTTCGGAGGACGTTTCCACGGTCGGCAGCATGCTCCAGGGACGCTGCGGCGCGGCCACCGGCAGATACGGGACGAAGCCGGTTTCGCCATGCCGCTGCACCGCCATGCCATGCCGGCGCAGATAGACGTCGACCTGCGGATCGAGCCGGATCGCCGGCCCCAGGCTGCGCGCATCGGTGCCGGCGGCCACGGTGTGCGCGACCCGGCCGAGATCGGGTCGCAGGTCGCGCTCGGTCAGCGGCGAAGCCGCCACCTGGGCCGGCGCTGTCGATGGTGTCGCCGCAAAGTTGTCGGCCGGGGCCATCTCCGGCCCGCTGACGCGCGGCACCATCAGCAGCGCCGCCACCGCCACCGAGGCCGCCACCGCCATGCCCGCCGACCAATGCAGCACGCGACCGCCGATGGAACGCCGCGGCGCGGCTTCCGTGGCCAGCGCGGCGGCAATGCCCTGGGCGAAATCGCTGCGCAACGGCGCGACGAACTCGCCTCGCAGGCAGGCGCGCGCCAGATGCCAACGCGTCCAGTGGGCGGAAAGCGCCTCGTCGGCGTTCATCCGTCGCAGCAGGAAGCGAGCGTTGTGGGAATCGAGTTCACCGTCGATCAGGGCGGAGAGCTGCTGGCTGGGGGTCTCGTTCATGAGCGGACTCGCTGGTTGTCGAGCAGTGGACGCAATTGCAGGTCGATCGCCTCGCGGGCGCGGAAAATCCGCGAACGCACCGTGCCGATGGGACAACCCATGGTTTCGGCGATTTCCTCGTAACTCAGCCCGTCGACCTCGCGCAGGGTGATCGCCATGCGCAGTTCGTCGGGCAGGGCTTCGACCGTGCGGG